>JAJYYG010000033.1 GCA_021801235.1 Actinomycetes bacterium | reverse complement strand
CGAGGTGGAGCTCCGCTTCGCCGCCAACACCACCACCACCAACGGCAGCCGCCGGACCCGTCGGGTGACCGTGGTCGCCGTCCACTGGTCCGGGGACGGGCGAGCGGGGGTCGGGGTCGCCCGCCGCAGTGGCGACGTCGACTGCGACGAACTGGCGTCGGCTGCGGAGCGAGAGGCCGCGTCGGCCTCCCCGGCCGGGGATGCCGCTCCGTTGCTCACACCGGACGAGGCCTGGGCACCGGGATCCGCGGACCGCGCCTTCGACGACCCACCCGGGCAGGGTGACCTCTCGATGCTGTCGGACGTGCTCGCCGGGCTCTCCGCCGCGCTCGGTCGGGCCCGCTCGGGCAGCTCCGTCCTGGCCGGGTTCGCCGAGCACCGCCTCACCACGACCACCCTCGGCACCTCGACGGGCGTGCGGTTGGCACACGCGCAGCCGGAGGGATCGCTCCAGATGGTGGACCGGGACCGGGACGGGGGGGCGTCGGCCTGGGTCGGATCGGCGACCCGCGACTTCACGGATCTCTCCGTCGAGGCGCTGGAGGACCAGCTCGCCCGGCGGCGCTCCTGGGCCGAGACCCGGATCGAGCGGCCTGCGGGGCGCTACGAGGTCCTCCTGCCGCCGAGCGCGGTGGCAGATCTGATGATCGGCCTCGCCTACGGGTCCGGGGGACAGGATGCCGAGGACGGGCGATCCGCGTTCTCCCGGGCCGGCGGAGGCACCCGGGTCGGCGAACGACTGGCGACGCTCCCGTTCGACCTCCGGACCGATCCGGCCGAACCCGGCCTCGAGTGCGCCCCGTTCGTCGTCGCCACCGCCTCGTCCGCCGACGAGTCGGTCTTCGACAACGGGCTGCCGTCGGCACGCACCCACTGGATCGCAGACGGCCGTCTCGCCCGGCTGCGCTACCACCGGGCCGGGGCGGCACGCGCCGGGGTCGAGCCGGCAGCGGGCCCCGACAACCTGATCCTCGAGGTCCCGGGGGCCGACGCGACCCTGGAGGAGATGATCGCCGGCACCGAGCGGGGACTCCTGCTCACGTGCCTCTGGTACCTGCGCGAGGTGGACCCGGCGACCATGCTGCTCACCGGCCTCACGCGCGACGGGGTCTACGCCGTCGAGGACGGGGTGGTGGTCGGCGCGGTCAACAACTTCCGGTTCAACGAGAGCCCGGTCGACCTGCTGGCCCGGGCAACCGGGGTCGGGGCCAGCGTCGGGGCGCTCGGACGGGAGTTCGGCGAGTACCTGAGCCGCACCCGCATGCCGCCCGTCCGAATCCCCGACTTCAACATGAGCTCCGTCAGCCCGGCGACCTGACCGGCGACTCAGCCCGGCGACCTGACCGGCGACTCAGCCCGGCGACCTGACCGGCGACTCAGCCCGGCGACCTGACCGGCGACTCAGCCCGGCAACGGCGGGAAGTCCGGTCACTCCTCCCGCTGCATCCGCTCGAGCATCGCGGCCATCTGGCGGTGCACCAGCTCCACCGCCTGGAGCGGGCGGATCATCACGCGGAACTCGACGATCCGGTCGTCCGCGTTGCACCGGATGATGTCGACCCCGTTCACGTACTTGCCCTCGACTGTGGTCTCGAACTCGAGCACCGCGGTGTCGCCGGCCATCACGGACTTGGTGTAGCGGAAGCCACCGGGACCGGGACCGGCTCCCTCTTCCACCCCAACGGCCCCGCCACCGGGTCCCGGGCCCGGAGCCTTGCCGTCCCCCGGGAGGGTCTGCGCGGCCGCCTGCAGGTAGAGGCTCGTGATCGCCTTGCCCCGTTGCGGGGTGAAGACGATGGGTGAGTAGAAGACCACGTCGTCGTCGAGAAGCGCGTCGAGCCCGCCCGGAAGGTCGCCCCGCAGGTGGGCGTGCCACTTCTCGATCACCTGTTCGATCACCGTTCCTCCTCACCCGTCCGCCCGACGGTAGCCGACTCCCGCCGGGCGCCCCCTGCCGGGCCACTGCACCGGCCGGCATGGCGGCGACCGCCGCACCCGGGGCGGCCCTCCTCCCTAGGATGGCGCCATGGAGCCGAATCACGTTCTCGCCGTCGACCGGATCGACCTCTCCGATATCGAGTTCTGGGACCGTCCCTGGGAGGAGCGGGAGGGCGCGTTCGACACCCTGCGCCGCGAGCGCCCGCTGGCGTTCTTCGAGGAGCCGGACGGCCGCGACCTGTCCGCCCTCGCCCCGCCCCCGGGGCCGGGCTACCGCGCGGTCGTACGGTTCGCAGACGTCACCGAGGTGAGCCGCAACCCGGACATCTACTGCTCAGGCAAGGGTGCGGTCAGCATCCTCGACCTCCCCCCCGAGATGGTGGAGTACTTCGCCGGGATGATCTCGACCGACAACCCGCGCCATGCCCGTCTCCGGCGGATCGTCTCCGCCGCCTTCAACCCGCGCATGATCCGGAGCATCGAGGACACCATCGAAGCGGTCGCCGACGACACCATCGACCGCGCCGTCGCCGGGAGCGGGGGGAGCGGGGACTTCGTCCTCGACATGGCCGCCCGGCTGCCCCTCAAGATCATCTGCGACATGATGGGGGTGCCGGAGTCGGAGTACGAGACGGTGTTCCGCTGCTCCAACGTGATCCTGTCCAACGGCGACCCGGAGTTCGTCCCCGAGGGTTCGGACCCCGTCCTGGCGTTCCTCACCGCCGGCCAGGAGCTCACCGACCTGATGGGCGACATCAGCAAGCACCGGGTGGACAACCCGACCGAAGACCTCACCACCGCCCTGATCACCACCAACATCGACGGGGAGGCGCTCGACCACGCCGAGCTGGCCTCGTTCTTCATCCTGCTGCTGACCGCCGGGAACGAAACGACGCGCAACGCCATCTCCCACGGTCTCCTCGCCCTCACGACCCACCCCGACCAGCGGGCGATCTGGCAGGACGACGTCGACGGGGTGACCGCCACCGCGGTCGACGAGATCGTGCGGTGGGCCACCCCGGTCATCTGGATGCGCCGGACCGTGACCCGGGACACGGTGCTGGCCGGGGAGGAGCTCCACGCCGACGACAAGGTGCTGCTGTTCTACAACTCGGCCAACCGGGACGAGACCGCCTTCGACGACCCGTTCCGTTTCGACGTGCGCCGGTCGCCAAACCCCCACGTGGGCTTCGGTGCCGCCGGCCCCCACTTCTGCCTCGGGGCGCACCTCGCCCGGCGGGAGATCGACGTCATGTTCCGCCGGCTGTTCGCCCGCCTGCCCGACCTCCATGCCACGTCCGAGCCGGTGCGGCTGCGATCGAACTTCATCAACGGGATCAAGCATCTCGACTACGAGTTCAGCGTCGCCCGGTAACCGGTGCACCATCCGGCCCCGACGCCGATCCCGGTGCCGTTCCCCCGGCCCGCCACCCCGGGCACGACCGGGAGGAACGCCGGCACCGTGGCTGTCCTCGTCCCGCTCGCAGTCCTGGTCCCGCTCGCACTCCTCGCTGCGGCCTGTGGAGGATCGCCGACGGCGACGGGCGCCGAGGGTCAGCCCCACGCCGGCGCCCACCCGACGGTTCCGCGACGCGACGCGCCCGTCGCACCTTCCACCGGGCCGACCACCACCATCGGCGTCTCCGTGCCCGCCGCGACCACCGCGCCCACCGCGGCCCCGCCGCCCATCACCGGGATCGGCGCGACCTCGGCCGCGTGGGACGCCCACCACACCGTCGACCCCAAGGTCCCCGGCGGGAGCGCCTTCGGCCCGACCGTGGACGGCCAGGACGAGTACACCGAGGTCACCGCCACCAACGGGATCGTCACCAGCTTCGTGCTCACGCTCCCCTCCGACACCAGCCAGCCGGTCGCCGAGCAGAAGGCGCTGGCCCAGCTCCCGTCCGACGCGGTGGTGACCGCATCCGGACCGGTCGGACCGGATGCGGTGGGCAACACCTGCTTCTACCTCGACACCACCAGCGCCCGCCTGGCCCGCGCCCTCGCCACGTCCCCGGTCGGCGACACGCAGGGGGTCGTCGGGATCGAGCTCGCCACCAACACCGTCGGGGTGGCGGCCGCGCCGTACAACCCGGGGAACGTCAACTCGGTGACCCTGGCAACCGAGGCGTTCGTGCCGTCGAACGGCTGCTGACCCGCCCGGCCCAGGTCGTGCGGTCAGACCGGGCACCGCATGCCACGCGAGCGCTATCCCCTGCCGCGCGGATCCGTCAACGTGGCCACGGGGCGCCCCCGCCGGAAGTGGACGGTCACGGTGGGCAAACCCGGAGCCGGGCCCGCCTCCGGGCCGATGTTGGTGGCCGCGACCACGGCGAGCCGCAGATCGCGTCCGTCGGTGTGCGCCAGCCAGATCACCCCGAAGTCGAGCGCGAGCATCTCGATACCACCGGACGGCAGAGACGGATCCGGCGCGATCTGGAGGATGACCGGTCCGCGGGCGACGGAACGGTCCACCACGCGGGTGACCGCCCGGACCTGGGCGCTGGCCAGTCCGGACTGGGGGAGCAGGGCCTGGGACGAGAGCACCGTCGTCGAAACCAGCACGGCCGCGAGCACCCCGGCGGCGAGTGCCACGATCCCCGCGACGGCGAGCGGGCGACGACGGGCGACGACCCGGTCGGGGGATGCCCGGTCGGGGGATGCCCGGTCGGGCACCGCCCCTCCCGACCGTGCTCCGTGGATCCCGGGTCGGCGGCGGACCGCCGCCAGAGCGACCTCGGTCGCTGCGGCCCCCAGTGCCACCCACGCCAGCAGGGCGACGACGTACGCGGGTCGAAGCGAGTAGGAGAGGGCGAGCACCTCCCCGGAGGGGAAGCGGGCGACGGCAACGACCAGTCCGAGGGCAAGGGCGAGGGTGACCGACGCCAGTGCGGCGAGCGGGTGGCGACCGCAACGGTAGGCCGCCACCGCCACCACGACGAGAGTGGCGACGACGATCCCGGCTGCCGGCAAGCTTCCCGACTGGAGGATGGCACCGAGTTGATACAGAGTGATCCCGACGGTCTGGTGCGACCACAACGGCGGGACGCCGACTGCGGACCCGAGGGCGCGGATACCGTCCACCCAACCGAGTACCGGGGCCCCTCCCGTAGCCGAGAGCAGGGCCGAAAGATTGCCCGGGTGGCCGTCCACCTGCTGGACGAGGGTGGCGGTCCAGCACCCCAGGCCCAACGCGGCGGAGACTGCGACCGGCCGTATCCACGACCTGCGGCTGTCGGACGGAGTCGCAGCCAGACCGACCAGCAGGGCCACCGGCACCACCATGACCACCCCCGTGGCGAAGGAGAGGTGGCTCTGGGCCGCGATCGACGCGGCCACCACCAGTGCCGGCAACCACCAGCGGTGCCCGGACGCCACCGCCACACCACAGGCGGCCGCGGCCACGTACCAGCACAGGCCGATGCTCGGGTTCCATGCCGGGTCGAGGACCATCTGGGTGAGATCGACGGCGAGTACGGTGAAGATCGCCCCGGCGATCAGCTCCCCCGCCGGACCGGCCGCGGCCCTTCCTGCCGCCACCGCCACCAGAGCGGCGACCACGCACCACAGCGCCGCGCCCCACAGGACCCCGTGGACCGGATCGATCCGGACGGGGAGGGCGAGCAGCCAGTAGAGGAGAGGGCCGAGATCGTAGGTGGCGTGGCCTCCGGAGCGGGCCACCGTGGCCTGACCCAGCAACGGGCCGTGCCGGGTCAGGACCAGCCAGCTCCGCTCGGCGATGACGGCGTCGTCTCCGAGCGGGAGCCAGCCGCGGCGCAGGTCGAGGACCAGGCCCACCACGAAGGGCGCCACGGCGAGGACGACGGCGAGGACGACGGCGATCCGGCCGACGGCGCGGTGGTCGGCGATCCGGCCGACGGCGCGGTGGTCGGCCATCCGGCGGACGGAGCGGCGGTCGGCGCGGTGGGGAAGGCCCGACGGCGAACGGCCGCTGCGGGCGGCGGGCGCGGCTCGGACGTCCGCGCCAGTCCCCGGATCAGCCCCGATCTCCGGTTCGCCTCGGATCCGGCTGGACACCAGCGTCGACCTCGGTCACGTGCGATGGGCCCCGGTCCGGAGCATCGGGGTTCACCGATCCGTGGGGATCGTAGTGGTTGCCGTCGGGATGCGGCGGAGCGGTGGGTGCGGGCCGGTCGGGGCGGTGGGTGCGGGCCGGTCGGGGCGGTGGGTGCGGGCCGGCACCGGTGGCGAGGGCAGAGCCACTCCCCGT
>JAJYYG010000175.1 GCA_021801235.1 Actinomycetes bacterium | reverse complement strand
GGCGTACGGGTTCACCACCAGCACATCGGCCTCCAACTTGGCGAGCAGGTTCGGCATCACGAAGCTCGCCGTCCCGAAGGAGTAGTCGAGGACCAGTTTCAGCTCCGACTCCTTCGAGCGGGACAGGTCGACCGAGTCGACCAGCGCCGCGGTGTAATGCTCCAGGGCCCGGGGGGGGAACCCGATGTCACCGATCTCGCGGGCGAGGACCCGGCGCACGTCCTCCCGGTAGTAGAGCCGCTCGATCTTCCGCTGCACCGTCTCGTCGATGTCGATCCCCTCCTGGTCGAAGAACCGGAGGACCACCTTCTCGGGATCGTCGGGCGCGAGCCGCACCGACATCCCGGCCAGGCTGCCGGACGACTTGATCTGGAACCGGGTCACCGGGACGGTGGCCGCCTCCAGGTCGTCGACGTTGACTCCAGCCGCATTGCAGCCGACCATCACCGCGCGCTTCAGCACACGGGCGGCCCGGCTGGTGTCGCGGGACGCGGTGACCGTGGTCCCCTTCTCGAGGGTCGACGCCCAGGCCATCGAGAGCCGCACGGCCAGCTCCGGGCTGATGTCGACGTTGGCCAACCCCTGCACGCCGTCGCGCCCGAACAGGGACCTCGCCCCACGCGACTCCCAGACGATGGAGGAGTTCACGGTTGCGCCCGCCTCGACCGTCTTGAACGGGTACACCTTCACCCCCGCCCGCAACTCGGCCTGGGCGCCGACGAAGCACTGCTCTCCGAGGACCACCCCCTCCTCGCACCGGGCGCCGAACCGGAGATCCGATCCCCGGCCCAGGACGCTCCCGTCGACCCGCACGGCCGGCCCCAGGTACGAGTTGTCGTGGACCACCGAGCGCTGGATCTCGACGTTCTCCCCGATGCGGATGTTGCGGCCCAGCGTGCAGTACTCCCCCAGGCGGGCGCCCGGTCCGATCACGCAGTTGTCCCCGATGACGGCCGGTCCGGAGATGACCACAGACGGGTCGATCTGGGCACCCTTGCCCAGCCAGACCCGGGGCCGGAGCTCGAAGCCGGCCAGATCGACCCGGACCCGCTGGTCGAGGATGTCCTGGTGGGCCCGGAGGTAGGCGTCGAGCGTGCCGACGTCTTCCCAGTACCCGTCGGCCACGTACCCGAAGAGCGGCTTGCCCGCCTCGAGGACCGCCGGGAAGGACTCACCCGAGAAGTCGACCGGCCGACCCTCGGGGATGAAGTCGAAGATCTCCGGCTCGAGGACGTAGATCCCGGTGTTGATGGTGTCGCTGAACACCTGCCCCCAGGTCGGCTTCTCGAGGAAGCGCTCGACCGAGCCGTCCTCCTGGGTGATGACGATGCCGAACTCGAGCGGGTTGTCCACCGCCTTCAGGGCGAGCGTGGCCAGGGCGCCGCGCTGTTCGTGGAAGTCCACCACGGCCGACAGGTCGATGTCGGTGAGCACGTCCCCGGAGATGACGAGGAACCGCTCGTCCAGCTCGTCCCTGGCGTTGCGCACCGAGCCCGCCGTCCCCAGAGGGGTGGACTCGGTGGCGTACACCATGCGGACGCCGAACTCGGAGCCGTCGCCGAAGTAGGTCCGGATGGCGTTGGCCATGAAGGCCACCGTGACCACGATGTCCTCGAACCCGTGCTGGCGGAGCAGGTTGACCACGTGCTCCATCATCGGGATGTTGGCCATGGGGAGCATCGGCTTGGGCTGGTTGGAGGTCAACGGCCGCAGCCGGGTGCCCTCCCCTCCGGCCATGATGACCGCCTTCATCCGACCACCCCGCCCCGGGAGGCCGGTGCCGCACCACTCCGGCGCCCGGCGGCCAGCGCGCGCCGGGCCACGGGAACGTAGGACGCCGCCGCCACCCAGGCCAGCCCCAGGCCGACGAGCCCGGTGACCCAGGCCACCACCTGGACGGGCACCTGCCATGCGGCGTGGCCGTACCCCAGCAGGAACGCGGGGTAGGCGACCATCAACGCGAACGTGCCGGCCTTGCCCACCCACAGGACGTCGATCCGACCGGCACCGAGCGCCGCCAGCACGACCACCGCGGCCGACACCAGCGCCTCGCGCGCCAGGGTCGCCACCCCGAACCACAGCGGCACCGCTCCGTGGACGATGATGGCGATCACCGCCGTGGCGACGAGGACCCTGTCCGCCAGCGGGTCGAGCACCTTGCCCAGCGTGGACACCTGGTGGTAGCGGCGGGCGACGAACCCGTCGACCCAGTCCGTCGCGCCGAGCGCCGCCAGCAGCACCGCGGCCGCGCTCTGCTGACGGGCGCCGAACAGGAGCCAGACGAAGACGGGGATGCAGGCCAGGCGCACCAGGGTGACGACGTTCGGGACGGTGAGGATCCGACCGAGGTCTCCGGCGTCGCCGTCGATCGCCGCTGCGGAACCGTCCGGACCGGGGGGACCGGACTGCGACGGCCCGCCGCCGACGGCCGTGTGTCGCGTTCCATCCACCCGGCCGAGTCTAGAAGGCCGGATGGCGACCGCAGAACCGGACGTACACTCGGGGGCTTGCCAGACGCGTCCGTCCGAACCAGGCTGTCGACGGGTACCGTCCTGCTCTTCGCGGTGGCGTGCGGCGTCTCTGCCGCCAACCTCTACTACGCGCAGCCGCTGCTCCCTTCCATGGCGAAGAGCCTCCACATCGCGGCCGCTTCGGCAGCGCTGGTGGTGACCGGGGCACAGGTCGGCTACGGCGTGGGCCTGGCCCTCCTCGTCCCGCTTGGGGACCTGCTGGTGCGGAGACGGCTCGTCCCGACGGTCCTGGTGGTGGCGGGCGGAGCGCTCTTCGTCGCCTCCGCGGCGCCCGGCGCCACGGTGCTGGTCGTCGCCGTCGCCGTCGCCGGCCTCTGCTCCGTGTCCGCCCAGATCCTGGTGCCCTTCGCCGCCGAGCTGGCCGACGACCAGACCAGGGGTCGGGTGGTCGGAACGGTGATGAGCGGGCTCCTGGTCGGCATCCTGATGGCCCGCACCTTCTCGGGGCTGATCGCCCAGGCCCTCGGCTGGCGCGCCGTCTACCTGGTGGCAGGGATCGTGGTGCTCGTCCTGGCGGGCGTGCTCTCCCGCACGCTCCCCGGTGAGGGCTCCCGGCCCCGTCTGGTCTACCGCGAGCTGCTCGGCTCGGTCGTCCATCTGATGGCCACCGAGCCGCTCCTGCGCCTGCGCTCCGCCTACGGCGGTCTGATGTTCGCCGCGTTCAACGTCCTGTGGACCAGCCTGGCCTTCATCCTCGCCAGGCCGCCCTACGGCTACCAGGAGGCGGTCATCGGGCTCTTCGGCCTGCTCGGGGCGGGGGGGGCGCTCGGCGCCTCGTTCAGCGGGCGGCTGTCCGACCGGGGCCACGAGCGGACGGTCACCGCCGTGTCCCTGGTCGCGGTGACCGCGTCGTTCGGCCTGCTCGGCTTCGGTGCCCATCAGCTCTGGGCGCTGGTGCTCGGCATCGTGGTGGCCGATCTCGGGATCCAGGCCGTGCACATCCAGAACCAGCAGCTCATCTTCGCCATCGACCCGGCGGCCCGCTCCCGCCTCAACACCGGCTACATGGTCACCTACTTCGTCGGGGGCGCCGTCGGATCGGCCACCACCGGGATCGCATTCGCCGACGGCGGATGGTCCGCGGTGGTCGCGCTGGGTGCCGGGTACAGCGCGGCCGCCGTCCTGCTCTGGGCGGCGAGCCGGGCCTTCGGGTTCGGGGACGCCCGCCCGGCGCCTGCTGGCTGAACGCGCTCCCGGACGGGCAGACTGGGGTCATGCCGAAGCTGCGCCGGACCGACTGGATCGTTGGCGGCGTGGTCGTCGCGCTCCTGGCAGGCCTGACCGTGCTCGGCATCGCCACCCGGTCGACCGGCCCGGGCACCCAGGCGGCCGCGGCCGGGACCCACCGGACGACCGCCGGGCCCCCGTCCTCCCGGTCCTCCGCTCCGCCCACCACCACCCCCGGCAGCACCAGTACGACCACCACCACCACCACGACGACGACCACGACCACCACCACGACGACGGCTCCGCCCGCCTCCGACCCGGCCGCGGGGATCGCCGGGCCTCCGCCGCTCCCCGGATCGGTCACCGCCGTCGGCGACTCGATCATGATCGACATCCAGCCCTATCTCCAGGCCGACATCCCCGGAGTGAGCGTCGACGGTCTGGTCAGCCGCCAGTTCGAGTCCGGCATCGCCGTCGTCCAGGCGGACCGCGCCGCGGGAACGCTCGGGAGCATCCTCGTGGTCGAGCTCGGGACGAACGGCACGGTGACCCCCGCCGAGTTCGACGCCATGATGCAGGCGGCCTCCGGCTGCAAGCGGGTCGTCTTCGTCAACGTCGACGTGCCACGGAGCTGGGAGCAGGAGGACAACGCGGTGCTGGCTGCGGGCGTGGCGCAGTACCCGGGCGTCGCAGTGCTCGCCAACTGGTACGCGCTGTCCGCCCCCCACCCGGAGTGGTTCACCCCCGACCAGGTCCACCTCGATCCGGCCGGGGCGCAGGCCCTCGCCGCCCTCATCACCCAGTACGCCTGATCGGGTGCCGCACGCCCGTCCCCGGCGACCTCACGGGCTCGACCGGGGACGGGCGGGGACCGGTCAGGCCTGGTAGACGGCTTCCGCCTCGATCTCCAGGGTCACCTTCTTCGCCACCACCAGGCCGCCGGTCTCGAGGGCCGCGTTGAACGAGACCCCGAAGTCGTCGCGGTTCAACTCGCCCGAGGCGCTGAAGCCGGCCCGGTGGTTCCCGTACGGGTCCTTGACCACACCTTCGAGCGTCACGTCGAGCGTCACCGGACGGGTTACTCCCCGGATGGTCAGATCGCCGGTCACCTTCCAGGCCCCGGGGCCGTCCGGGACCACCGAAGTGCTCACGAACGTCCAGGTCGGATGGTTCTCGACGTCGAAGAAGTCGTTGGTGCGCAGGTGATTGTCGCGGTTCTCGTCCCGTGTGTCGATGCTCGACGCATCGATGGTCACCGACAGCGAGGACTGCGTGGCGTCCTCCGCGACCACGAGCGTCCCTTCGAAGGTGGTGAACCGACCCCGGACCTTCGACACGGCCATGTGGCGCACGGCGAAACCGACCTGACTGTGCGACGGGTCAAGCGCGTACGTGCCCACCGCCGGGAGCTCCACCCCGTCGACCATCCTGCTGGTTACCTCGGTGCCGTCTGCCATCAGCTTCTCCTTGTCTTGTCGTCGTCGGGGCCGCCCTGGGAGCCGCCCCTTGTTTGTCTGTGCAAATAACCTTACCACCCCACTAGTTGCGAATACAACCACCGTGCCGTCGTCCGGTAGGATCGCTGCATGGCAGCCAACCGTTCACCGGATGTGGACCCGACGACCGCCGAGGAGCGGCTTACGCTGATCGGGCTCCTCTTCGAGTCCGCCGCCGGCCTCCGACGCATCTTCGAACAGCGGCTCGCCGACGACGCGCTGTCCAACCAGTCGTTCGACGTCCTGATCCGTCTAGCCCGGTCGCCCGAGGGGAGGCTACGGATGAGCGAGCTCGCCGCCCAGACGGCGTTGACTCCCAGTGGACTGACCCGCTCCGTCGACCGCCTGGAGCGCGACGGGCTCGTGGCGCGCCAGGTCTGCCCGGAGGACCGGAGGGGTGCCTTCGCCGTCCTGACCGGCCGCGGCCGCGAGGTCATGGACCGGGCGATCCCCCATCACGTCTCCCACGTCGACGAGGTGCTGGAGGGGGTCCTCACCCCCGACGAGGAGCGCGACCTCTCCCACATCCTCCGCAAGCTCCGCGATCAGCTCGTCGCGTCCTCCTCGAGGGTGGCCGGGGGTGGGCCGTGCAACAGCCCGGACGCCGCCCGCTGCCCTTCGTTGAACTGACGGACCCGGAGCCGATCGTCGGTCCGCTGGGGACTGGGGCGACCGGGCTCGGGGCGACCGGGCTCAGAGGAGGGCCAGGACGTCGACCCGCACCGGGGCGCCGTCGAGCCCACCCCGATCCACCGGGGGGCTCCCGGCCTCACCGCCGGGCGGATCGATCCAGAGCCAGCGGGTCAGCGCCGCCACCCGACCCGCACCCTCCGGCCAGGGATCACGCCCCCCGCCCACGTCGATCAGGGTCCGCAGGGCGGAACCCAGTGCCATCGGCGAGCGCACCACCGCCGCCGCCCTCTGGTCGGCACGGTACTCCCGGCCGGGCCCGATCGTCCGGTGGACGAGGGACGAGGCGGTCCACGTCCGCATCGGGAGGAGCGACGCCAGCGCCACCGCCACACCCG
>JAJYYG010000051.1 GCA_021801235.1 Actinomycetes bacterium | reverse complement strand
TTCCGATCTCGCCTTCGGGGACGCCGGCTTCTACGGCTCGACCGGCTCTTTCCACCTCAACAAGCCGATCGTGGGCATGGCCTCCACCCCGGACGGGAAGGGCTACTGGCTGGTGGCCTCCGACGGCGGGGTCTTCGCCTTCGGGGACGCCGGCTTCTACGGCTCGACCGGAGGGATCCACCTCAACAAGCCGATCGTGGGCATGGCTGCCGCTCCGGACGGTGGCGGCTACTGGCTGGTGGCCTCCGACGGCGGAGTCTTCGCCTTCGGGGACGCGCCGTTCGACGGATCGGCAGGCCTCTTGGACCTCAATCAGCCGATCGTGGGCATGGTCGGCAACTGATCCGGGCCCGGTGGGTCACCGACAACGGCCGGTGACCCACCGGGTGGCATCGTCCGACGATCGCCGTCGTGAGCGAGGCCGATGCCCGGGGAGGCTCAGGTAGGGTCGCCAACGTGTGGGCACGGAGTGGGCGGAAGCACCGCCAGCGCGGAGCGGTGTTCCGGCGTCCCTGGGTGATCGCTCTGTCGGCAGGGGTCCTCGTCCTCGCGATCTCCCTGACCGCGGTCGTCGGGCACGGGGCAACACGTTCCGGGCATGCGGTCCCGACGAGGTCCTCCGCCTCGTCCCGCCGCCCGGTCCGGCCGGCTACCTTCCCCGGCCCTGACGGCACTGAGGCGTCGTGGGTGGTGGCGGAGAACGACAAGCCGGGGACGACCGCCTGGAAGATCACCGGACCGCAGACCCCCACCGGGATCATGGGCTACGCCAGCCGGGTGCAGGCGCAGGTCGGCCAGCAGCTGGAGCTCTTCGTGTCCACCGTCGCACCGACCTTCCAGGTCGACGCGTACCGGATGGGCTACTACCAGGGGAAGGGGGCACGCCTCGTCTGGAGCTCCGCCGAGACGCCCGGCGTGGTGCAGCCCGCCTGCCCCGTCACCCCCGGCATCAACATGGTCGAGTGCCAGTGGACCCCGTCACTGAGCACGGTGGTGACCGACCGGTGGGTGCAGGGTCAGTACCTTCTGAAGCTGGTCGGGAGCACCGGCGAGCAGAGCTATGTTCCCCTGACCGTCTGGGACCCGGCCAGCCACGCCACCTACGTGGCGATGGCCGGGGTGCTGACCGACCAGGTGTTCAACGCCTTCGGCGGCTACGACCTCTACCAGGGGGCGACCCCGTGCGCCCCGAACCACTACCCGTGCTCGACGCGGGCGAGGATCGTCTCGTTCGACCGGCCGTACGCCAGCGAGAACGGAGCCGGTGGCTACCTGAGCCTGATGTACCCGCTCACCCGGTTCATGGAGGAGCACGGTCTGGACGTCACCTACTGGACGGACATCACCCTCGCCGACCACGCGGCCCTGCTCGCCGACCACCGGGTGTTGATCTCGCCCGGGCACGACGAGGAGTGGTCGCTGCGGATGCGCCAAGGCGCGGTCACGGCCACCGGCGCAGGCGTGAACCTGATCTTCTTCGGGGCGAGCCCCGTCCTGCGCAAGGTCCGCCTGCAGGCGTCGCCGCTCGGGCCCGATCGGGAGATCGTCAACTACCGTGACCCGCAGAAGGACCCCCTCTACGGCGTCGACAACGCCGAAGTGTCCCAGAACTGGTGGGGCCAACCACCGGCCAACCTCCCGGCCAGCACCCTGGTGGGCAGCGAGTACATCGGGTACAACAACAATGCCACCTTCCCGCTGGTGGTCTCGACCCCGTCCTCGTGGCTCTTCTCCGGTACCGGGCTCGCTGCGGGCGCGCAGATCCCCGGGGTGCTCACCACCGACTTCCAGGCGTTCAACCCCACCCGGGCCGGCGACCAGCCCGACCTCGAGATCCTCGCCCACTCTCCGGTGACGGTCGAGTTCCACCCCAACCGCACCTACGCGGACACGACGTACTACACGTTGCCGACCAGCCACGCGGGCGTCTTCGAGAGCGGCGCCAACTCCTGGATCCCCTCCCTGGCTTCCTGCCCGCCCGGCACGACCGCCTGCCCGTCCGCCACCATGCGGGCCGTCACCGGCAACCTGCTCCGCGTGTTCGGGGAGGGACCGGTCGGCATCCGTCACCCGTCGCAGGGGAACTGGCAGCAGTTCTACGGCTGACGGCAACCGGCCCTCCCCGGCTCGGCCCCCCGGCTCGGCTTCAGGCGCCCGGGCCTGTCTGTCGGGACCGCCGGGTGCTGCGGCCCCGCTCGCGCGGCGAAGCCGGACGGGTTCAGGTCGCGGAGGTCTGGTGCTCCGGCTCGTGCCCGGAGTGGTCCCCGGCGTCGGGGGCGAGCCGAGCGAACAGTATCAGGCCCTGGTTGGTGGGCCGGGTCGAGAGGACCGTCACCGGCACCCCACTCGTGCCCACCAGGTGGAGGGCGTCGTTGACCACCACCATGTCGCCGTCGGGGAGGTAGCCGACCGCCTGGCGGGGCTGGCGGCCCTCCTTGATCAGGTCGATGGTGAGCCGCTCCCCCGGCGGGTGGTCGGGCGTCAGGTCGCCGGTCATCCGCCGCAGGTCGACGGCGAGGACATCCCACGCACCGGCCTGTTCGGCGACGGCGCTCGAACAGGTCCCGATGCGGAGCCCGAGCCGACGGGCCACGGTGACGAGCTTGGTGGAGGGATCGTCGACCTCGGGAACCTCGTCGGGTGCCACGTGGACCGGGACCCCGGCCTCGCGCAGCGCTTCGATCGACTCGAGCCCGCGCCGGGCGCGCCGGGACGACACCGGATCGGGTCCGTCGGCCATGGTGCGGACCTGGTCGACCACGAACTGGGGAACGACGAGCCCGCCGGGGAGGAGTCCTGAGCGGCCCAGGACGAACAGGAAGCGGTCCATCAGAGCGGAGGCGTCGACGAGGAGCGCATAGCCGGGCGGCGGCTCGCTGGGCGGCGCCAGGATGCGGGACAGGCCGGCGGCCGCGACCACCTGGCGTCCCTTGGCCGCGCCGAGCCGCCAGCCGAAGGTGGCGAGGACCCACGCCAGAGCGGATGCGGCCAGCACCTCGATCGGCGACCGGTACAGGGCGAGGAACGGAAGACCGATGGTGAGACCCAGGAGGAGCCCGGTCGTGGCGGTGATCGACGCGGCGAAGACCTCGCCGGGGGGCATGTTCCGCAACAAGAGGACCGCTCGCTGCAGGCCGCGGTCGAGGAGGCGGCCGACGACCCCGCCGATGACGTACGAGATCGCCGCACCGAGCAACATGCCGATGATGGGCTCGTGGACACCGTTCCCCACGTGGTGCCCGACCTCGAGGCCGATGACCGCTCCGGCCAGGACGAAGAAGAATCGGAAGATCTCGACAAAGAGCATGGGGACGCTGTTCTACTCGGGGCGGTGCGAGCGCCGGTGCACCCAGGTTAGCGGGATGCCGGACCGATCCCCGGCCAAAGCGGCCCCCGGCCCGGCCCTGCGGCTGCGGAGACGCAATCCGTGGCATGCCACAGACAAGGGAACCCGGGAGGACCTCCTGTCCAGGGTAATGTTCTCACGGAGAGTGGTGAGAACCTCACTGCTATTGCTATCGCACGGAAGGTGCGTGAGACTGGCATGCCGCAATCGACCGGCTGCCATCATGATGCACCTCCCGAGCCCCCGACCCGCCAAGAGGCAAGTGGATCTCACGACCACTGTCTCCTCCGTACCCGAGCTCACTGGGAGGGCCAGGGACGCGGCTGGCGGTGGATCCCGGTCCGTTCCGGAGCTCGTGGCCGGCGACCGGTACGACCTGGTCCTCGGGGATGCGGGGTTGGCCGTCGTTCCAGCGGGACCGCGGTGGGACGAGGTTCCGACGCTGGTCGGGTGGGCGGCGCTGGCGGGGTTCTCCGCGGACGGGGCGATCGACCTGGGCGGCGGAGTGGCCGGCCAGATCCTCCGGGTCGCCGTCCGGCGGGACGGTCCCGGTTGGGCCGACCCGGGGGAAGTCAGACAGTTCGTGGTACCTGCCGCCGACGTCGCGGGGCTCTTCGCCGCGGTGGGGGCGAGAGCTGGGGTTTGGGCCGCCGCCCGTTCCGACAGGGCGGGCCGATGTGCGACCGGCACGGCGACGGCGGGTTCCGTACCCTGGTTCGGTGCCAGAAGCGCCGTCGGGTCCGCCCGCCGGCGGGTGGCGTGGGTGGCAGCGCGCGCCTCCGCCCTGGTCGCCGGCGCCGCGTCCGGCGCACTGTTGACGCGGTCCGACCGTCGCTACCGCCACGGGACCCGCACCGCCCCGATTGTGACCGCGCTGGCGGTGGTCGCCGTCATCGCCGGAGGAGCGACGGCGGCGCTGGGGCCGGCGCCGGCGGCATCGGCAGGCCCGCGGCACCATCAGGGCGCCCTCCCTGTCCACCCGTCGGGGAACTTCCTCCAGGCGTCCCTGATCCCACCCACCCCGAAGCTGGCTCCGGCCACCGCGACCCCTGCTCCCGCCCCCCCGTCGCTGGCCGGTTCGCCGCCCTTGCAGCCCCACGAGATCTTCGGCTATGCGCCCTACTGGACGTTGCCCGAGTCGAGCGGTTTCAACGTGCAGGACCTCACCACGCTGGCCTATTTCAGCGTCGACGCCAACGGGAACGGGAGTCTCGACGAGAGCGGGCCGGGTTGGAACGGGTACCAGAGCCAGGACCTCGCGTCCCTGGTGACCCGCGCCCACGCCGCGGGGGACCGGGTCGTGCTGACCGTGACCTGCTTCAGCCAGAGCGCGCTCGATCAGATCACCTCCGATCCGACCGCACCGGCCCGGCTGTCGGCCGCCCTGGTCGCGGCGGTGAGCGCCAAGAACCTCGACGGGGTGAACTTCGACTTCGAGGGCCAGGGGAGCGCGGACCAGGTGGGGCTCACCAACCTGATCACCCAGGTGGCACACGCCCTGCACGCGGCGAACCCGCACTGGCAGGTCACCATGGCGACATATGCCAGCGCCGCCGGCGACCCCAACGGGTTCTACAACGTGGCCGCGCTCGCCCCGGCGCTCGACGGGTTCTTCGTGATGGCCTACGACATGAACGACCCGGTGACACCCAGCGCCACGGCGCCCCTCGTCGGAGGCGGCTTCAACGACACCGAGGCGCTGCAGCAGTACACCGCGGTGATGCCGGCGTCGAAGGTCATCCTGGGGGTGCCGTACTACGGCTACGACTGGCCGACCACGAACGGGACCCAAGGCGCCCAGTCGACCGGGCCGGAGACCCCGCTGAGCTACGGCGTCATCGCCGCCGCAGGGAACCCCACCTACTGGGACCCGTCGACGGAGACGGCCTGGACCTCGTACCAGGTGGGGAGCCAGTGGCACGAGACGTACTACGACAATCCGACGTCGCTCGCGCTCAAGGCACAGCTGGCCAACTCGTTCCACATCCGAGGGCTGGGCATCTGGGCGCTCGGCATGGACGGCAACGACCCGGCGATGCTGGCCGCCCTGCTCGGGAACGCGCCACCGGTCAAGGACTTCACGTCCGGGCCGACTTCGACCAGCGCGTCGCCGGGAGCGCCAACCACGACGGCACCCGTTGGACCGCCGGGGTCGGGATTCGGATCGGTCGGGGTGTTCGACGGAGGCGCGGTCTCGCTGACACCGGTGAGCGGCCCGTTGACCGGGGGCACCCTGGTCGGGAGCCTCGATGGGTTCCAGACCAGCGACCCCCAGCTGGCATGCCTCGCATCCGGGCCACCACTGGAAGTCTGGGCCGAACCGGGCTTCACCGGTACCGACCTGGTCACTGCCACGCAACCGACGGACTGCGCCACTGCGGAGTGGAGCTTCTCGGTCCCCACCGCAGTAGGGGGAGGCGCTCCACCATCGCAAGGTTCGGGTGCACCAACGCAGGGTTCGGGTGTTCCGACGCAGGGTTCGGGTGTTCCGACGACCACCACCGTCGAGCGGTCGCCTTCTTCGACAACGACGACCACCACAACCGTGCCGTCGCCAACGACGACCACCACCTCGACGACGACGACTTCGACGGCGTCACCTCCGACCAGCGCCTCGCATCGTCAGACCGCAGCGGCCCCGTAGATCGCCGGGTCGCCCTGCACGACGCGGTCGCCGACGGCGTGGTCGACCACCGGGTCGCATTTCCACGACGCGGAGAACCGGGCGCACTTTCGTCGCCGGATCGGGCGGCGCGGTGCAGTGGAGGTCTCACGGACGCCGACCTGCGGTGGCCGTCCGCCGGGACGGTCGCGGGGATCGGCGGCCGGGCGCAGGAGAGGAGGCTGGGGGCGGGCTAATCTCTCCGCAGTCGGGGGTGTAGCTCAGCTGGTAGAGCGCTACGTTCGCAATGTAGAGGCCGAGGGTTCGAGTCCCTTCACCTCCACCGCAAGCTTTGGATC
>JAJYYG010000158.1 GCA_021801235.1 Actinomycetes bacterium | reverse complement strand
TGAGGAGATCGTCGCGGCCGTGGTCAACCTGGCCCATGCACTGGGGCTCGGGGTGGTGGCCGAGGGGGTCGAGACCGTCCGGCAGTTCGAGGTGCTCCGTTCGCTGGGGTGCGACTTCGCCCAGGGGTACCTGTTCTCGCGACCGCTGTCGGCCGCCGACCTGACCGCACGGTTCGGCTGTCCGATCGGCGCCTGAGCGACGGCGGCTCGGAGACCGCTCGAGTTGGTTGCTCCCGACGCGCAGCCGCGACCGGCCCCGGGCGCGCCCGGCCCGGGTGGGAGCGAGCGTCCGACCCGGGCTTCCGGTTGATACCCCCAGGGGTATGTGGTAGCGTCGGGTGTCGGAGAAGACGGAGGTGACGCATGGCACGTGTCGTAGTTCTCGGCGGTGGGATCGCCGGCCATACGGCGGCGCTCCACCTCTCCCGGATGCTCAGGCGGTCCGACGAGGTCGTGGTGGTCACCCCGAACTCGCAGTGGAACTGGATCCCGTCGAACATCTGGGTGGGGGTCGGCAAGATGAAGACCGAACAGGTGACCTTCAAGCTCGCCCCGATCTACAAGCGCAGGGGGATCGGATACGAGCAGGCCCTGACGACGGTCATCCATCCCGAGGGTGACGCGTCGCACCAGTCGCCCTACGTCGAGCTGCGCTACACCGACCCGGCGCGGTCGGGTGAGCACGGCGAGCTGGCCTACGACTACCTGATCAATGCGACTGGTCCGAAGCTCAACTTCGGAGCCACCCCCGGCCTCGGACCCGACGGCCACTCCTCATCGGTCTGCACTCCGGGTCACGCCGTCCAGGCCTCCGCCGCCCTGCAGGAGTCGATCGCCAAGATGAGGCGTGGCCAGCACCAGACGCTGGTCGTGGGCATGGGGCACGGGACGTGTACCTGCGAGGGTGCCGCCTTCGAGTATGCGTTCAACGTGGAGCACGAGGTTCGCCAGGCCGGGGTCCGCGCCTTGGCCGACATCGTCTACCTCACCAACGAGTACGAGCTGGGTGACTTCGGGGTCGGTGGGCTGACCTTCACCCAGCAGGGGTTCCAGACCACCTCCAAGCTGTGGACCGAGTCGCTGTTCCGTGAGCGGGGGATCCGGGCCGTCACCGGTGCGCACGTCACCGGAGTGGAGGAGGGTGCTGTCCACTACGAGCAGCTGGACGGCACCATCAACTCGCTCGCCTTCGACTTCGCCATGCTCCTGCCGCCGTTCGGCGGGGTGCCGCTGAAGGCGTTCGACAAGGAGGGTGGTGACATCGGCTCGGAACTGTTCGCCCCCAGCGGCTTCATGAAGGTCGACGCCGACTACACGGCCAAGCCGTTCGACGAATGGCGCGCGGAGGACTGGCCCCGCACCTATCAGGTGCCTGCGTATCCCAACATCTTCGCCGTCGGCATCGCGTTCGCCCCGCCCCACCAGATCTCGCAGCCTCGGACGTCACCGAACGGGACGGTCATCACGCCGGCACCACCGCGCACGGGGATGCCGTCGGGAATCATGGGCAAGCTGGCTGCCACCAACATCGTCGCGATGATCGAGAAGGGTGACGCAGTGGAGATCCGGTCGGGCTCGATGGCCGACATGGCGGCGGCGTGCGTGGCCTCGGCCGGATCCGGTCTCCGTCACGGGAGTGCTGCCTCGATGACCATGTACCCGGTCGTGCCCGACTTCCAGAAGTACCCGGGCACGGGGCGCAGTCTCGGGGACACCTTCGGAGAGATCGGCCTCGCCGGGCACTGGATCAAGTTGGCGCTCCACTACCTGTTCCTCTACAAGGCAAAGGCCCGTCCGGGCTGGCACCTGATCCCGGAGTAGGAGACGACGATGGACCACACTGCAGACGACATCGGATCCGCACCGCTCCCGACGGCCAGGACCCTCCGGGTCCGCAAGAGCCTCATCGCACAGTTCGGGCGCTTCCTCGCAATCAACCTGAAGATGGCGAAGATCATCTGGAAGGAGCATCGCTGAGCGGACTGCGCCGGGTGCCGGGAACGAGGAGGGCGGCGAGCGCGCTCTCAACGGCAGGTCCGGTCTGGGCGGTCTGGGCAGTCGTCCCGTGCCGATCTCCGTCCCGCCCGACCGGAAGGTGTGCGGGATCCTGGGCAGGGACGGGCAGGTGGGTTGCAGTCCGGCGTCGCCCATGCCGCCCCCGTCGTCCCGTCTCCAGACGGGCAGGCAGGGTCGTCGGGGCGCGTACCGCTCGTCTGGTCGGGAAGGCGGGATTTGAACCCGCGGCCTCCTGCTCCCAAAGCAGGCGCGCTGCCAAGCTGCGCTACTTCCCGTTGTCCCGGATCCCATTGGTTGGGTGCGATCCCGCGCGGGACCTGAGGGCGCTGCCCGTCGATCGTACCTGTTCGCCCGACCGGGCGGTTCGATCCGATCGGGGTGCCCGATCGGTGCCTCGACCGGATGCAGGTGCCCGACCGGCGGAGGTGGACCGGGCGTCTGTGTCCCGAAGGTGGTGAGCGGGTGGCGGCAGCCGGTAGCGTCTCGCCGGTGCCGTCCGTGCGAGTCGCCGTGTACGACCTCGGGAGCAGCTCCTTCCATCTGATGGTGGTGGACGCGACGCGGGAGGGCGTGCTCACCCCGGTGCTCCGGCGGCGCTCGTTCCTGCACCTCGGCACCGAGGTGGCGCGCACCGGGGGCGTCCCGCCCGACCGGGCCGCGCAGGCGGTGCGCACGGTCCGTCGGCTGCGCGTGGCAGCCGACGACGCGGAGGCCGACCTGACCGTCGCCCTGGCCACGGCGGCGCTGCGCGACGCGGACAACGGCGGCCGCCTCCTGGCCCGCCTGGAGCAGGCGCTCGGCAGTCCGATCTCGTTGCTGTCCGGCGAGGAGGAGGCCCGGCTCTGCCTGTTGGGCCAGCGTTCCGGGGTCTGGATCGGCAAGGAACCTGTCCTCGGCCTCGATCTCGGTGGCGGCAGCCTCGAGGCGGGGATCGGCGACGCCGACCGCATCCACGCCGTGGCCAGCGTGGCCCTCGGCACGGCCCGGCTCCGGGGGGAGCTGGGCGGGGGCGAGGTCCTCACCGGCGCGGACCGTCGTGCCCTGGTCGGCATCGTCCGCGACCGGTCGGGCCCGGTCCGCGACCTGCTGGTGCGTCATCCGGACGCGGCCGCACGCGCCATCGCCAGCGGCGGGACGGTCCGGGCATTGGCCCGGCTGGCGATGGGTCTGCACCGTTCGTTGTCGGCCCCGGGATCGGTGTCCGACCTGCAGGTGAACCAGGTCGAGCTCCCGGCCGGTCAGCTCGTGGAGCTGGCCGGCCACCTGGCATCGCTCGATCTCGACGCCAGGCTGGCGCTCCCCGGCGTGCAGGCCCGCCGGGCGCCTCTGCTGCCCATCGGGGCGGTGGTGTTGTCCACGCTTGTGGGCGAGCTCGGTCTCCAGCGGATCGTCGTCAGCGACTGGGGTCTCCGGGAGGGGGCCGTCCTCGCCGCCCTCTCACTCCGGGACGGCTGACGGTGGACCGCCGTCGGCCGGACCCACCGGCGGGTCCGGTTCCCGTCCGAGCACCCGCTCGACGTCTCCGGGGAGGAGCGGCGGACTGAAGAAGAACCCCTGGGCCGTCCCGTTCCCGCGCTGGAGGAGCACCCGGCTGCGCCGGGAGGACTCGCCGCCGTCGATGCTCCTGGCCAGGCCGAGCCGGTCGGCGAGCCCGAGGATCCCCGACACCAGGGTGGCGCTCTCCTGTTCGGGCCCGAGGACCTGCACGAACGACCGGTCGATGGCGAGGGTGACGACCGGCAGGGCGTCGGCGACGCCTGGTGGCGCCGCGTCGTCCACCGGGTCGGTACGTGCCAGCCGGACCCCGGCTCCCCGGAGGAGCTCGACGTTGGCCGCCGTCGCGGACGCCGCTGCAGGCTCGGTGGGCCCGCCGCCGGTGACGTCGAGCTCGAGGAGCCCGGGATCGATCCGGTGGTCCCGCAGGGTGGCGAGGACCGACCGGGGGAAGTCGTGGTCGGCCAGGTCGCGCGGGGCGATGTTCACCGCCAGGCGGAGGGTCCGGATGCCGGTGTCGATCCACGTGCGGACCTGGCGGCAGGCCTGGTCGAGCACCCAGCTGTCGAGGGAGACCACCATGTCGGTGTCGTCGATCGCGGGGATGAACGTCCGGGGCTCGAGCACACCGAGGACCGGGTGACGCCATCGGACCAGTGCCTCGACCCCGATGACGCGGGTCGTCGCCAGGTCCACGAACGGCTGGTAGAGGACGAACAGCTCGCCGGCGTCGATGGCATGGGCCAGGTCGCGCGCCAGGTCGACACCGTCGTTACCGGGTGCCGCCTCCGAGTAGGTGGTGTACGTGTCGCGTCCGCGGGCCTTCGACCGGTACATCGCCTCGTCGGCCCGGCGCAGCAGCTCGTCGTAGGAGTCACCGTGGGCGGGTGCGCTGGCGATCCCGATTGACGCGGAGAGGTCGACCCGGCGGCCGAAGATCTCGTACGGGGCACGGAGCGCGCCGAGGCACCGGCCGGCGAGGTGGTCGATGGCAGCCGGTTCGGCCAGCTGCGGGAGGAGCACCGCGAACTCGTCTCCGCCGAGCCGGGCGACCGTGTCCTGGCGTCGGACCGTGGCGACGAGCCGGCGGCCGACCTGGCGGACGAGCTCGTCCCCGGCCGCGTGCCCGAGGGTGTCGTTGACCGTCTTGAACCGGTCGAGGTCGACGAAGAACACGGAGAGCGACTCGCCGAGGCGTCGTGACCGGGCCAGCTCCTGTTCGACCCGGTCCTCGAGGAGCCTGCGGTTCGGCAGCCCGGTCAGGGAGTCGTGCCAGGCGACGTGGGAGATCCGCTCGAGGAGGTCGACATTGCGCAGTGCGGTCACCCCCTGGTCGGCGAGGGCGGTGATCCGCCTATGCAGATCGGGGTTCCGGACGGCGGTGGCCGGCACGCCTTCGAAGTTGGCGGTCAGCACCCCGAGGAACTCGTCCCCGGCGAAGAGGGGAGCGACGAGGGTGGCGGTGGCTCCGGCCAGCCGCAAGAGGCGGTGTAGTCGCGGATCACGGGTCGACCCGTCGACGACGAGGACCGACCGGGTCCGCGTCAGGTACTCGAGGAGGGAGGAGTCCTCGTTGGTCGCCGCGCCGGCCTCCGACGCGGCGACGGTCATGCCGTCCACCGGGACGACCGCGCCGGAGGTCTCTTCGGGGAGCACGGCACCGCTCGTGACCCCCCGCACGGTGAGCGCGGACCGCGCTGCATCCCAGACCATGACGGTGGCGTCCCGGCACCCGGTGACGGCCGGGGCGGTGTCCGCCAGGAGCTGGGCGACACCGTCCGTGGTCGCCACCTGGGACAGGCTGGTGGCGAGGCCCAAGAGCGCCCGGGCAGTGGTATCGCTCCGGCGGGCCTCCTCGAGTGCGCTCACCATGTCGAGCGCCGCGGCCGCATAGCCCGCGTAGAGGCCGAGCATGCGACGCTCGGAGTCGAAGTAGCGGACGCCCGGCGGGAACACCGCGGCGAGGCGGCCGTACCGTCTTCGGGAGGAGGCGATGTCGACGATCAGGCGGGAGCCTCCCGCGTCGTCGGGATCGGAGGACCAGAGCTCGTTGGCGAGCGCCTCGGCCTCGCTCGGGCTGAACCCGAGGTGGTGCAGCTGGACGGGGGAGGCGGGAGATGTCCGCGCCACCAGGAGGTGACGGGGGGCGCTGACCGCCCGTGCTGCCCGGGAGACGATCCGGCTCAGCAGCGTATCGATGTCGCCCTCGCCCAGCAGCTCCAGTGCGGTGGAGAACACACCCTCGAGACGCTCCTGCATCAGCCGGAGCTGGCCCCGCAGTTGGGCGATCCGGGTGTCCGGATCGATCCGGAGGTCGAACGGATCCGGGGGATCGCCGCCGGGAGTGGGCCGATCGGTCGGGACGGGGAGCGCCTCCGGCACGTCGGGCCACGCCGCCGGTTCGGCACCGCTCAGCCCCGGGGGGGCGAACGGCAATCCCCAGGACAGCACGTAGAGGCAGAACCGACCCCCGTGTGCCTGGCACTCCGGCTCGTGGACCTGGGCGGCGGCGAGCCCGAAGAGCATCGGGACCTGGGAGAGCAGCCCCCGGGTGAAGGCGCAGAGGTGGGGATGCCGGCGGGTCCCGGACCTGGTGATGACCCTCGCGATCGCGCCGGTCTCCGTGACCTCTACTGCCTCGGCCTCGACCGTGGCGGTGAACCCGGGCAGTGCACCGACGAGCCGCTCGGCGGCGGCCTGCGGCGTACCGAGCGTGCGCAGCTGCCCGGCGAGGAGCGAGCCGTCGTACTGGAGGAGGATCGCCTCCCCGACGCGGAGGCCGATCTCCCCTTCGCCGGTCACCTGCGCAGCGGCGTGGAACAGGTTGACGGCGTTGTCGTG
>JAJYYG010000034.1 GCA_021801235.1 Actinomycetes bacterium | reverse complement strand
GGTGGACGAGGGCGCAGACGACAGGGGGTAGCGCGATGGCAGACATCCGGGGCAGCTGGGACGACCGCTTCCAGGGGGTGGCGGACACCCTCGCCGCCAGCCTCGACAGCGGCGGCGACGTCGGGGCGTCGGTAGCGGTCCTGGTGGACGGCGAACCGGTGGTCGACATCTGGGGCGGGTTCGCCGACGAGCAGAGGACGGTCCCGTGGGAGTCGGACACCCTCACCAACGTCTGGTCGACCACCAAGACGATGACCTTCCTGTGCGCGCTCATGCTGGCCGACCGGGGACTGCTCGACTTCCACGCCCCGGTCGCCGAGTACTGGCCCGAGTTCGCCGCCGCGGGGAAGGCGTCGGTGGAGGTCCGCCACGTGATGGGTCACACGGCCGGCCTGGCCGGCTGGACCGAGCCGCTGCGACCCGAGGAGCTCGCCGACTGGGAGCGGTGCACGTCGCTCCTGGCCGCGCAGGAGCCGTGGTGGGAGCCGGGCAGTGCCTCCGGGTACCACGCCGTCACGCAGGGGTACCTGATCGGGGAGCTGGTCCGGCGCATCACCGGCGACTCGATCGGCACCTGGTTCGCACGGGAGGTGGCACGACCGCTCGGCGCCGACTTCCACATCGGCCTGGCCGAGTCCGAGGACCACCGGGTGGCGCCCGTGATCCCCCCGCCCCCGATCGACATCGAGGCGCTGCAGCCCTCCTCGTACGCGCTGCGGGCGCTGTCCAACCCCCCGTTGGACGCGTCGCTGTCCCACCAGGCGTGGTGGCGGCGGGCGGAGATCCCCGCGGCCAACGGGCAGGGCAACGCCCGGTCGGTGGCCGCGGTCCAGTCAGTGATCGCAGGAGGGGGAGCGGCCCGCGGCGTCCGGCTGCTGTCGGAGCAGGGATGCGCCCCGATCTTCGAGCAGCAGGCCGACGGCACCGACCTGGTGCTCTCCACCCCGCTCCGGTTCGGCATGGGGTACGGCCTGGCCAACGAGATGATGCCGATCGGGCCCAGGGCCTGCTACTGGGGCGGGTACGGGGGCTCGCTCATCATCATGGACATGGACACCCGCCTGACCGTCTCGTACGTGATGAACCGGATGGAGAGCGGGCTGGTGGGGGACGCGCGGGGTGCCAACCTCGTGATGGCGGCCGTCTTGGGCCTCACGGCCGCCTGAGCCGCCGCCCGGCTGCCGCCTGCCGGTTCTCACGGCCGCCTGCGTGACCGCCGGCCGGGCCGGCAGATGGTGCCGGCCCGGTTCAGCAGGTGGTGTCGGCCTCGATGGCCCCCGAGGCGATGGCCCCGGTGAGGGCGCGGTGATCGCGTTCGTTCTGGTCCGCGTACCCGGCGGCGAACTCCGCCAGGGCGCGGTCCATCGAGTCGCCCGCTCCCAGGTACGACGAGATGGCGATCGGATCGCCGGAGCGGGCGTGGGACCGGGCCAGCGTCCAGGCGCACATCTGGCCGTAGACCCCGAGTAGCTCGGGGGACATGCGGTCGACGTCCGCCGAGGCCTTCCAGTCCCACAGCTGCCGCATGTAGTAGTCGCGGCTGACCCCGTCGGCGCCGGTGGTGCGCTGCCAGCCGAGCAGCACGTCGCTGGCCGCCTGCATCAAGCGCTGGCCCTCCACCACCCGCTGGCCGTGGTTGGCGTAGCGGCTGGCCCCGACGAAGGGTTCGAGCACCGAGGCCTCGGCTTCTTTGACCTGCAGGAACAACGGGTCCTGGTCGTCCCGGCCGATGAACAGGGCGACCCAGCACCGGGTGCCCACGCTGCCCACGCCGACCACCTTGCGGGCGAGGTGCACGTAGCGGTACCCGGCGAGCAGGTGGCGCTTGTCCCCCGCGAGGGTCCGCCGGTAGGAGCGGAGCGCCGTCCGCAACGTGTCCTCGATGTCCCAGGCATCCGACTCGGAGAAGAGCGCCTCGATCGGCACCAGCAGCGGCGGGTCGTTGAGGAAGCGCAGCTCACCGTCCACTTCGTGGGTGAGCTTGGAGAGCGCCTTCAGGCGGTCCTTCGACTCCGCTTTGGCCGCGGTCCGCCGCAGGCTCTTCATGGCGTTGGCGCTCGCCTCCGCTCCCCAGCGGGCGGCGAGGGCGTCGCGGTCGAGCTTGGAGTACCAGATGTCGAGCGTGCGCATGGCGGCGAACTCCCCGATAGCCAGGCGGTACTGGTGGGCGGCCTGGGCGAGGATGGAGGCGCGCTCGCCGGAGGTGAAGTTGCGGGAGCGGGCCGCCACCTCGAGGCTGACCACCAGGCGTTTCAGGTCCCACTCGAACGGCCCCGGCGTCGTCTCGTCGAAGTCGTTGACGTCGAAGATCAGCTCGCGCTCGGGCGACCCGAACCCACCGAAGTTGAGCAGATGGGCGTCGCCGCAGAGCTGGACGTCGAGCCCGGTCCGGGGGATGGTGGCGAGGTCGGCGGCCATCACGGCCGCCGCGCCGCGGAAGAAGGTGAAAGGGGTGGCGGCCATCCTCCCGTAGCGGATCGGCACCAACGACGGTTCGCGGGTGAGCGCCTGGAGCGCCAGGATGGCGAGCGGGTCCCGACCGGCGGGGTCCGGCCGCCAGGCGGCGTGGGCGCTCCGGGGAACGCCGGTCCTCGCCCTGCGCCCGATGCCCGCCCTGTCCACCGGGGTGAGATGCTCCCTCGTCAGTGTGGCGACAGGACTCATGGCACACTCCTCCCCTGCGCCCGTGCACGCGGCCCTCCTACGGGGGGAGCGGGCGTCTCCGGTGGAGCGTAGCGTCGGGCGACCCGGGTGCCGGCCCCTCGTCCCGACCTCCCTGCCGCGCGGGCCGGGCAGGGAGGCGTCCCGTCAGAAGCGGGCGAGGTCGGTACGCCACTGGAGGTCCCCGCCGATCCCCACGCCGATCGCCCGGTACGCAGCGTCCCGGGCCGGCCCCAGGGACGGGGCCCGCGCCACCACGGCGACCGCCCGTGACGTCCCGACCGTCCGGAACCGCCCCGGGCCGACCCGCTCGGCGGCGGAGAAGAGGACCGAAGCCCCCGCTCCGGCGATCCGCTCGTCGTCCACGGTGAACTCGTGGGCCTGGCCCGGCGCCACCGCGTACTCGGGGGAGACGAGGTAGACGACCACCGAGGCGTCGCGGGATAGCGGGACCTGGCCGTCGTGGAGCGTCCCGGAGACCATCGCCTCCATCACCTCGGTCCAGTCGCCGTCGAACAGGGACATGATGTTGAGCGCCTCGGGGTCCCCGAACCTGGCGTTGAACTCGATCACCCGCAGCCCGTCGCCGGTGACGAAGAAGCCGGCGTTCATGCATCCGGTGAAGGACCGGCCGTCGGCGGTGAGGTACCCGATGGCGTCGGCGACGATCCCACAGGCCTGGTCGTAGGTTGCGGCGTCGAGGAACGGGAACAGGCCGCCGGGTAGCGTGCACGATCCCATGCCCCCGGTGCCCGGGCCCCGGTCGTCGTCGTACCGGTAGGGGTAGTCGAAGGTGGCGGGAGGGAACACGGTGTGGCGTCCGTCGGTCATCGCCTGGATGGTGAATTCGGGGGCCCGGATGCGCTCCTCGACGATCACCGCGCCGCCGTGCCGTCCGGAACCGATCACCTCGCAGGCGTAGCGGGTGGCCTCGTGGTTGTCCGCCAGATGGGGCCCGACCACCTTGACCCCCTTTCCCCCGGCGAGCCCGACCGGCTTGACCACCACGTCCACCCCCCCGGCCCCGACCCTCTCGACGGCGGCCCGGGCCTCCTCCACGGTGGACGCATGGGCCCAACGGGGGTTGGCACCAGGTGCGATGGTGGTGACGACGGTGCGGCTGAAGTGCTTGTCCCACTCGATCTGCGCCCCGGCCCGGGTGGGGCCCACGGCGGCCACGCCCGCGGCGGACAGCGCGTCCACCACCCCGGCCGCCAACGGGTCGTCCGCGCTGACCATGGCGACGTCGATCGCGTGGTCCACCGCGAACCTGGCGATCGACGCGCCGTCGCAGACGTCGCCGATCAGGACGGCACCACCGGTGCCCTCCACCAGCGAGGAGATGGTCGGGTTGGCGTGGCCCATGAACGCGAACAAGGAGCTGGAGGCGGCCATCCGGGTGCCCAGCGCGGCCTCACGGCCACCGTGGCCGACGATCAGCGTGTTCACCGGGTCTCTCCCTCTCGCAGTCGCTTCCTCGGGACGACGCCCGCCGTCCCCGACCCGCGGGCCCGGGGACGGCTCCCGGGCTCCGGGCTCCCGAGCTCCGGGGCCGCATCGTAGGGTACCCGGGCTCCGTCCGCCGATGGGGCACCGGCCCGGCCGCCCGGGTCGAGCGGCGCGACCGGACCGGAAGGCCGGAGCTGGCTAGATTCGCCGTCGGAAGGCACCTCCCGCCGGCGCCCGCCGGCGGAGGATCCGAGCCGGGAGGTCCACCGTGCCATTGCACCAGCGCAAGGTCTTGCGCGACCAGATGGAGGAGTCGCTCTTCGCGTCCGCCGAACTGGCCGAGGCGCTCCCCAAGGAGCGGTTCCCCGACCACGAGACGGTCCCGCGGGTCGTCTTCCAGGCGATCCAGGACGAGCTGCTGCTCGACGGCAACGCCCGGCAGAACCTGGCGACCTTCTGTCAGACCTGGGAGGAGCCCCAGGTGCACCGGCTGATGGACCTCGCCATCGACAAGAACCTGATGGACAAGGACGAGTACCCGCAGTCGGCGGAGCTGGAGCGGCGGTGCGTCGCCATGCTGGCGGACCTGTGGCACGTCCCCGACCCCGGCGACGTGATCGGGGCCTCGGCCATCGGCTCCTCCGAGGCGTGCATGCTCGCCGGCCTCGCCGCCAAGTGGCGCTGGCGGGCCAAGCGGACGGCGGCGGGGAAGCCGACCGACCGGCCGAACATGGTGTGCGGCCCGGTCCAAGTGGTGTGGCACAAGTTCGCCCGGTACTGGGATGTCGAGATGCGGGAGATCCCGATGGCCCCCGGTCGGTACTGCATGGACGCCGAGCAGATGCTGGAGCGGATCGACGAGAACACCATCCTGGTGGTGCCCACCTTCGGGGTGACCTACACGGGGGCCTACGAACCGGTGGCCGAGCTTTCCCAGGCGCTGGACGACCTCCAGGCGGACACCGGGCTCGACATCGATCTCCACGTGGACGGGGCCAGCGGCGCCTTCCTCGCCCCGTTCTGCGCGCCGGACCTCCCGTTCGACTTCCGGGTTCCCCGGGTGAAGTCGATCAGCACCTCCGGCCACAAGTTCGGCCTCGCTCCGCTCGGGGTCGGCTGGGTGGTCTGGCGGAGCCGGGCGGAGCTCCCGGAGGACCTGGTGTTCCACGTGACCTACCTGGGCGGGGACATGCCCGACTTCCAGATCAACTTCTCGCGGCCGGCCGGCCAGATCATCGCCCAGTACTACGAGTTCATCCGGCTGGGCCGGGAAGGGTACCAGCGGGTGCACCAGGCCTGCTACGACACGGGTGCCTACCTGGCGTCCGAGATCGTCAAGCTCGGCCCGTTCGAGCTGCTCTGCCGGTCGGACCCCGCTACCGGGATCCCTGCGGTCACCTGGCGGATCATCGAGGGGGAGGATCCCGGGTACACCTTGTTCGACCTGGCCGACCGGCTCCGGGTCCGCGGGTGGCAGGTCCCCGCCTACCCGCTGACCGGCTCGGTCTCCGACGTCACCGTCCAGCGCGCCCTGGTGCGCCAGGGCGTGGACCGTGACCTAGCCGAGCTGCTGCTCACCGACTTCGCCGCGTCGGCCGGGCACTTCGACCGGCACCCGGTCTCGGTGGCGATGACGCCGGAGGAGGCGGGCGGCTTCAGTCACCTCTGACCGGCGGGATCGGTGGCGGGGACCGCCTCCACGCGGGGGTTCCCCCGTGCGAGACTCGGGCCATGGCGAGGCTCCACGATCCCGGGGCGCGGACCTTCGCGTCGGACAACTGCGCCGGGGCCCATCCCGACGTGCTGGCCGCGCTGGCCGAGGCCAACGGAGGGCATCAGCCGGCCTACGGGGAGGACGCCTACACGGCCCGCCTCCAGGAGGTCGTCGCCGCCCACTTCGGCCACCGTGCCCGGGCCTACCCGGTGTTCAACGGCACGGGTGCCAACGTGCTCGCGCTGCAGGCGATGCTCCCGCGCTGGGGCGCAGCCGTCTGCGCGGCGTCCGCCCATGTCAACACCGACGAGAACGGGGCACCCGAACGCGTCGGAGGGGTGAAGCTGCTCGCGGTGCCGGCGGACGACGGCAAGCTGACCCCCGAGCTGGTCGACCGTACCGCCTCGGACCGGGGCGACGTGCACCGGGCGCAGCCGCTCGCCGTCTCGGTCACCCAGGCGACGGAGGTGGGCACGGTCTACACGCCCGCGGAGCTGCGTGACCTCTGCGACCACGCCCACGACCTCGGGATGCGCGTCCATGTGGACGGGG
>JAJYYG010000134.1 GCA_021801235.1 Actinomycetes bacterium | reverse complement strand
CCTTACGGCCACGGTACGCGGACAGCAAGTCCGCTGGCTGATTCCCCAGGGCCAGATCGCACCCGCGATGGCCTCGGCGATCGATCGCGTGGTCGCCGATCTCACGTCGTCACCTGCCGGGCCCCCCGGCACGGCATTTGCGCCTCCGCCGCCAGCCTCGCCGCCACCTCCCCCTCCACCCCCTCCTCCCACCGTTCTCGCTTCACCTCCACCCCCTCCCACGCCTGGCGATCTCGGGACCGGGCGCCCGACTGCTCCCGCTGGTCCGTCGTCCCTGCCCCCGTTCCGATCACCAGCCGGGGTGTCGCCCGTTCCCGGTGCTGTACCCGCGGGACCCTCTCCGGTGCTGCCCTCTGCCCCGCCCGCGATGCCCCTGCCACCACCACCGCACTCCGGGCCTGTACCCCCGTTGCCGCCCCCGCCCCCGCCCGGCGCAGCATTCCCTTCGCCCCCGTACGGCACTGCCCCGGCCCCGCCCCCCTACGGCGCGGCTCCGCCATACGGGGCCCCCTTCGCCGGCCCGCCTCTCTCCCCGTACGGTGCCTATTTCCCGCTTGCGCCAGCCGACGGGACCGTGTCGAGCTGGCACCGGCAACCGTGGTGGCGCACGAGACGAGCACTCGTCGTCGCGGTGGCTGTCGTCGTGGTCGCGCTGGCCGTTGCCCTGCCGATCACCCTGATCCACAGCACCCCCGCCCCTCCGCCACCGAGCCCGGCGACGCTGGCTCGTCACGCCGCCGAACAGGTGAACCTCCACCAATTGGACCTGCCCTCGGGGTGGACGGTGGACACGTCGAAGACAAGCCCGCTGAGAGGGTTCCTCGGCGGGACAGGGACATCGAAGTCCAAGCGCTCCACAAGCTCGACGGCGACAAGCACATCCAAGTCCTCTCCTTCCGGGCACCAGGCGGAGGCGCAACTCGAGCAGTGCCTCGGCGTTCCCATCGCGGGGTTGTTCGGCGGCACCGGCTCGCGTCCGCTTGCGAACGCCGCGTCCGCGCCGTTTGCTTCGTCGTCGACAAGCGCCATCCAGATGGAAGCCGCCTCGTCCACCACAGTGTTCAGCTCCGACGCACAGGTCTCCCCTGCGATCTCGATGATCGAGCGACCAAACTTCGACTCGTGCTTCGGGACGTTCATCGGCCAGGAGCTGGTCGCGGGCGGGAACAGCGGTCCGACAAAAGCGACATTCGGGACGCCCCACGTCGTGCCCCTCATCGTGCCTTTCCACCGCGGGGAGGCTGCCGCAGGGGTGGACGTGACCGTGCCGGTGTCCGGCTCGGCTGCGAGCACTTCGGTCGAGCTCGGCGTGGTGCTGATCGGCGGAGGCCGCCTCGAGACGGCGCTGTACACCTACTCGCTGGGGCCGGCGTTCCCCCTGTCGCTCACCGAATCCCTCACGACGGCATTGGAGCAGCGGGTGGCCGCGGCAAACGCGCAGCTCGCTTCCTGAACCAAGGCGACCGACGCAGCCGGCGTGGCCAAGGGGCAGCGCGACTCGGGGGCACCGGCGCGCCGGAGAGGGTGCTCAGCGAGCGGTGTCGGGCTCGGCCGGATCAGGCAGTAGGCCTGCGACCGAGACCATCGCGCGGTAGGCCAGCTCCGACGGTCCCCGATGGTCGGGTCGCATGAGGTTGGCCATGATCCGCAGGAGACCCTCCATCACCGTCTCGGAGCGCATCCCGACGCTGACGCACGCTCGCATGACCCGGGGGTGACTGATGAGCCGGACGAATGCCCGGGCCACGCGGTAGTAGTCGGCGTACTCGTCCTCCAGGCGCTGCTCGTAGGCGAGCACCGATGCCGGACCCTCGCCGGACAGCGCGGCGCTCAGGGACTCGGCGGCCAGACGGCCGGTCTCGTACCCGTAGGCGATGCCCTCGCCGTTGAACGGGTTGATGGAGCCGCCGGCGTCGCCGGCCACCACGACGTTGGGGCCGACCCGGGGACCGACGGCGAGCCCCATCGGGAGCTTTCCCCCGGTCGGCTGTCCGCAGGCCGTCTCCGGTGAGATCTCCCAGCTCCGGGGGGCCCATGCCACGAAGGCGTCCATGAGGGACGACGTGTTGACCCCTTTCCACCGTTGGGCCGTGGACAAGAGGCCCACGCCGACGTTCACGCGTCCGTCTCCCATCGGGAAGATCCATCCGTAGCCCGGGACGACTTCTCCCGAGGCGTCGCGGATGTCGAGATGCGACTCGATGAAGGGGTCGTCGTGGCGAGGCGAGCGAAAGTAGCCCCGCAGAGCCATCCCGAGCGGGAAGTCCCGCCGCCGTCCCGTGCCCAGCGCTCGCCCGAAGCGCGAGTTCGAGCCGTCGGCCACGACCACGTACCTGGCACGGACTTCTCGAGTGGTACCCGTCGAAGTGTCGCGGACGGTCGCCCCCAGGCACAGAGGCAGCGGGCCAACCGCAGGCCGCGGACCACCGTGGGGTCGGGCTGGACCGCGTGCTGCGCCGGTCGGCTGTGGCGGCGCGCCAGGTCCGGGGTCGGCCAGGATCGGCGCCACCGCCTCGGTGCCCTCCCACAACTCGGCGCCGGCCTTGACCGCCCGTCCGGCGACGAGCCCGTCGAGGTCATGGCGCGTGATGGTGTACCCGTAGGAGGGGTAGACCGGGTGCTCTGGCCAGGCGAGCTCGACGACCTGGCCGAACCCCTGGGAGCGGAGGCCGACGTAGCGGTGAGCTCCTGCGAGCGCGCCCTCCAGGCCCATGTCGGCGAGCTGGCGGACCGCGCGGGGGGTGAGCCCGTCCCCGCACGTCTTCGCCCGCGGGAAGTGCTTCTTTTCGACGACGACCACGTCCCAGCCGGCTTCGGCCAGCCAGTAGGCGCACGAGGCCCCGGCCGGACCTGCGCCGACGACCAGGACGTCGCGGATGCGCTCTTGCGGGGCCACGCCCCGATAGTACGTCCTGATCCTTCGCTCCGTGCCGGCCCGGCCCCCGGTGGTCCTGCCAGGATGTGCCTGAAGCAGGGGGCTCGTGCTAGAACCGTGCACGCGTGGACCAGTACCTGCCGATCCTCCTGCTCCTCGTGCTCGGCGCCCTCTTCGCCGCCGTGTCATTCGTCGCGTCGTCACTTCTCGCGCCGCGCAAGCAGCCCACGGCCTCCAAGACCGCCCCGTACGAGTGCGGGATCGTCCCCGACCACGAGCCGCCCCAGCGCTTCCCGGTCCGCTTCTACCTGGTGGCGATGATCTTTATCATCTTCGACATCGAGATCATCTTCTTGTACCCCTGGGCCGTCGACTTCCATCAGCTCGGGGCGTTCGGTCTGGTGGAGGTCCTGGTGTTCGCCGTGGTGGTGTTCGTGGCGTTCTTGTACCTGGTCAGCCACGGTGCGCTCACGTGGGGACCGGCGCGCACGCTCCACCAGGGCATGCCGCCGCGGACGTCGGATTCGACGATCGCCCGCATCACCGCAGACCCCCGCCGCGGCGACGGCGCTCCGGCCGGTCCGGGCGCTCCCGCCGGGCCCGGCGACCCCGGCGGCCCCGAGATCCCCGACGCACCGGCCATCCCCGGCGGTCCTGGTGGAGAGCCCGCAGCGCCGGGCCGGGCGGCGTAGGGGCGAAAGGGAGCGCCGCCATGGGCCTCGAGGACCTCCAGCACAATTTCCTGACCGGACGGGTCGAGGACTTGGTCCGCTGGGCCCGGCGCCACAGCGTCTGGCCGGCCACCTTCGGCCTGGCGTGCTGCGCCATCGAGATGATGTCGGTGGGCGCGGCCGACTACGACATCAGCCGCCTGGGCATGGAGGTCTTCCGGGCGTCCCCCCGGCAGGCCGACCTCATGATCGTGGCCGGCCGGGTGTCCCAGAAGATGGCACCGGTGCTCCGCCAGGTCTACGACCAGATGATGGAGCCCAAGTGGGTGATCTCCATGGGGGTGTGCGCGTCGACCGGGGGGATGTTCAACAACTACGCCATCGTCCAGGGAGTGGACCAGATCGTCCCGGTGGACGTCTACGCGCCGGGCTGCCCGCCGTCTCCCGAGACCCTGCTCCACGCCATCTTGACCCTGCACGAGAAGATCCGTACGGGAGCGATCACCCGCCGCCCGGCTGCGAGAGCAGCGGCCGAGCAGACCAGCGGTTGGGTGCCCGAGCTCCCCGACGCCGTCCGGGTGGCAACGCCCCGATGACCGCGCCGGTGCCCGAGCTCCCCGACGCCGTCGGGGTGGCAACCCCCCGATGACCGCGCTGCTTCCCGAGGTGCCCGCAGCCCCGGGCCGGCACGCCGCCGAGGTTGCCTTTCCCGACCGTGAGCGCTACAGGGCGCAGGTGGCCGCCTACCGCGACGCGGGGTTCGAGCTGTGCGCCGACCTGTGCGCGGTGGACTACCTCACCCACCCCGGCCGCTGGCTGCCCGAGGGGGTCACGCCGGAGCGCTTCGAAGTGGTGGTCAACCTGCTCTCCCTCTCCCAGAAGCGCCGGGTCCGGGTCCGGGTCCAGGTCCCAGAGCGCGACCCGGTGGTCGACTCGGTGGTGGACGTCTACCCCGGGGCCGACGCCATGGAGCGCGAGGCCTATGACCTGATGGGGATCGTCTTCACCGGCCACCCTGACCTCACCCGCATCCTCATGCCCGAGGACTGGGAAGGCCACCCGCTGCGCAAGGACTACGGAGTGGGACGGGTTCCCGTCCAGTTCAAGGAGGCCCCGGGGCCCCGATGAGCGACGACCTCTTTGTCTCGGCAGCTGCCGGCAAGCCCACCGCCGGCAAGCCCGCCGCGACCGGTCCCGCCGGCAAGCCCGGCGCGCCCGGTCCCGCTCCCGGCGCGCCCGACCCCGCCGCCGGTATCCGCACGGCCGCACGCGTTGCCGAGACCTCCGAGGGGGCCCAGGAGCTCCTCGTCCGGCCGGCCACCCCGCCCGGCGAGCTGCGCCGCGAGCTCGGTGCCGTGTTGCGCCTGCCCGAAGGCGGCGTGCTCGACCCCGGCGACATCGACGTGGAGCGCAGGGACGACGAGACGATGATCATCAACATGGGTCCCCAGCACCCGTCCACTCACGGGGTGCTCAGGCTCATGCTGGAGCTCGACGGCGAGACGGTGCTCCGGACCAAGCCGGTCATCGGCTACCTGCACACCGGCATGGAGAAGACCGGAGAAGAGCTCACCTACGTCCAGGGGACGACCAACGTGACCCGCATGGACTACCTCTCCCCGCTCAACAACGAGCTGGTCTTCTGCCTGGCCACCGAAGCGCTGCTCGACATCGAGCTCCCGCCGAGGGCGGTGTGGATCCGCATGCTCATGTCCGAGCTCCAGCGGGTGTCGTCACACCTCATGTGGATGGCGACCAACGGGATGGACCTCGGGTCGACCTCGATGATGATCTACGGGTTCCGCGAGCGCGAGATGGTCCTCTCGTTCTTCGAGAAGGCGACCGGCCTGCGGATGAACAACAACTACATCCGCCCCGGCGGCGTGGCGGCCGACCTCCCCGACGGGTGGGAGGACGACGTCGAGGTCATCTGCGAGACGGTGCTCGCCCGCACCTACGAGTACGACGAGCTCCTCACCGGCCAGCCGATCTTCCGGGAGCGTACCGAGGGCATCGGCAACCTCACCGCCGAAGAGGCACTCGCGCTGTCGGCCACCGGGCCGATCCTGCGCTCGACCGGGGTGCCGTGGGACCTGCGCCGGACGATGCCCTACCTCGCCTACGACCAGGTCGACTTCGACGTGATCGTGGGCACCTACGGGGACAACTTCGACCGCTACTCCGTCCGCCTGAACGAGATCCGCGAGTCGATCCGCATCATCCGCCAGGTGGCCGAGCGGATGCCACCGGGCGACTACCGGGTCCAGGACCGCAAAGTCACGCCGCCGCCACGGGCCCGCATCGACGAGTCCATGGAGGCGCTGATCCACCACTTCAAGGTGTTCACCGAAGGCTTCCGGGTCCCCGAAGGCGAGGTCTACGTGGCCATCGAGTCGCCCCGCGGCGAGCTCGGCTGCGAGCTGGTCTCCGACGGCACCTCCAAGCCGTACCGGATGCACATCCGAGGTCCGAGCTTCGTGAACCTCCAGACCGTGCCGCTCCTGCTGCGCGGCGGGCTGATTGCCGACGCGGTGGCGGTCGTCTCCTCGGTGGACCCGGTCATGGGCGAGGTGGACCGGTGAGCCACCTCGATCCCGAGATCCGCCGGCGCGCCGAGGAGCTGGTGGCCCTCTACCCCGAGCCCCGCTCGGCCCTGGTGCCGATCTGCCACCTCGCCCAGGAGCAGGACGGCTGGCTGCGGCCCGAGGCCATGGTCGAGATCGCCGAGCTGGTGGGCGTGACCCCGGCCGAGGTCCGGGGGACGGCCAGCTTCTACGACATGCTCCACACCGAGCCGGTCGGCACCTACGTGATCTCGGTGTGCACCAACATCGCCTGCAT
>JAJYYG010000071.1 GCA_021801235.1 Actinomycetes bacterium | reverse complement strand
CGCGGCATGCGTGCTCGCCGGTGGCGCGGCATGCGTGCTCGCCGGTGGCGCGGCATGCGTGCTCGCCGGTGGCGCGGCATGCGTGCTCGCCGGTGGCGCGGCATGCGTGCTCGCCGGTGGCGCGGCATGCGTGCTCGCCGGTGGCGCGGCAAACTGAAATGTGTTCTACTTTTCGTCCGTCCGATCCGACGCACCCAGGGGAGGTCCGCCATGGCCGAGCACGAGGCGCTGCACGCCAGCCACGTCCTCGAGTACCCGTACTCGAGGTCGGTCGGTCCGGTGATCGGGGCGTTCCTCACCGGCCTGCGGGAGGGTCGGCTCACCGGCGTCCGCGGCGCCGGCGGCTCGGTCATCGTGCCTCCCACCGAGTACGACCCGACCACCGGCGAGGACACCGGCGAGCTGGTCGAGGTCGGCCCCGGCGGGGTGGTGGAGACCTGGGCGTGGGTGGAGCAGCCTCTGCCCAAGCAGCCGCTCGACCACCCCTTCGCCTGGGCGCTGATCCGCCTCGACGGCGCCGACACCGCCCTGCTCCACGTGGTCGACGCCGGGGACCCGGGGTCGATCGCCACCGGGGACCGCGTCACCGTCCGCTTCCGTCCCGAGGCCGACCGCGTCGGCTCGATGGCGGACATCGAGGCGTTCGTGCCGGAGGGGAGCGCCTGATGGCCGACGACTCCACGATCGAAGGCCGCGGCCCGGTGACCACGCTGGCCACCCCCATCCGGCTCGACTTCGACTTCACTCCGGGCATCGCCCAGTCGGTCTTCCTCCGGGGCCTCGCCCGGGGGAGGTTCATGGGCCAGCGGTGCCCGAAGTGCGGCAAGGTCTACGTGCCCTCGCGGGGCTCGTGCCCGACCGACGGGGTTCCCACCACCGAGGACGTGGAGCTGGCCAACGTGGGCACTGTGACCACCTACTGCGTGGTCAACGTGCCCTTCGCCGGCCAGTCCATCGAGATCCCCTACATCTGCGCCCAGGTGCTGCTCGACGGGGCCAACCTCTCGTTCATGGGCCTCATCCAGGAGATCCCCACCGACGAGATCCGGATGGGGATGCGGGTCGAGGCGGTGTGGGTCGACGAGGCGGACCTGACCCCGTCCCTGGCGTCGGTGAAGTACTTCCGGCCCAGCGGCGAGCCCGACGCCGACTACGAGTCCTACAAGGAGTACCTATGAGCCCCGCAGGCCGGACCGTGCGACCGGTCTCGATCGCCTCCTTCGCCCAGATGCAGAACGTGCGCCGGGACGACGAGCACAACGAGGTGGAGATGCTGATGCCGGTGGTGGCCGAGGTGTTCGGCACCATCGGGATCACCAAGGACGACGTCGACTTCATCTGCTCGGGCTCCACCGACTACCTGATCGGCGGCCCCTTCAGCTTCGTGATGGCCCTCGACGCGGTGGGGGTGTGGCCACCCCGGGCCGAGAGCCACGTCGAGATGGACGGGGCCTGGGCGCTCTACGAGGCATGGACCCTGCTCCAAGAGGGCGAGGTCGACGCCGCCCTAGTCTACTCGTTCGGCCGCTCGTCGCTGGGCGATCTGCGCGAGATCCTCACCCTCCAGCTCGACCCCTACTACCTCGCCCCGCTCTGGCCGGACACGGTGAGCCTGGCCGCCCTGCAGGCCCGGGCCCTGATCGACAGCGGCAAGTCGAGCGAAGCGGAGTTCGCCGCCATCGCCGCCCGCAGCCGGAAGGACGCCCTGGCCAACCCCAAGGCCCAGGTGGCCGGCGACCGGTCCGTCGACGAGCTCCTCCGGGACGAGTACGTGGTGTCCCCGCTCCGGCGCCATGCCCTGCCGCCCATCACCGACGGAGCGGCCGCCGTCGTGCTGGCCGCCGGGGACAAGGCCCGGCAGTGGTCGGACAAGCCGGTGTGGATCACCGGCTTCGACCACCGGATGGAGACCCATTCGCTCGGGGCGCGGGACCTGACGTCCTCGCCGTCGACCGCCAAGGCGGCCGAGGTGGCCGGGGTGCACGACGGCCCGGTCGACGTGGCCGAGATCCACGCCCCCTACGCCCACCAGGAGGTCATCGTGCGGGAGGCGCTCGGCCTCGACGACTCGGTTCGCATCAACCCGTCCGGCGGTCCGCTGGCGGCCAACCCGATGATGTCGGCCGGCCTCATCCGCATCGGCGAGGCCGCCGAGCGCATCCGGTCGGGCCAGGCCGGGCGGGCGGTGGCCCACGCCACCTCCGGTCCGTGCCTCCAACAGAACCTGGTGTGCGTCCTGGAGGGTGCGTGATGGCAGAGCGCTGCGCAGTGATCGGGGTGGGTCAGACCCACCACAAGGCCAAGCGGGACGACGTGTCGATCGCCGGCATGGTCCGCGAGGCGGCCAAGGCCGCCCTGGCCGACGCCGAGCTCACCTGGTCCGACATCGACGCCGTGGTCGTCGGCAAGGCCCCCGACATGTTCGAGGGCAACATGATGCCGGAGCTCTACCTGGCCCCGGCCCTCGGGGCGGTGGGCAAGCCCATGCTCCGGGTCCACACCGCCGGCTCGGTCGGCGGTTCCACCGCCCTGGTCGCCGCCCACCTGGTGAAGTCCGGCATCCACAAGCGGGTCCTCACCGTGGCCTACGAGAAGCAGTCGGACTCCGACGCAATGTGGGCCCTGTCGGTGCCCCAGCCGTTCGCCGCCCCCCTGCTGGCCGGCGCCGGCGGGTACTTCGCGCCCCACATCCGGGCCTACATGCGCCGGTCGGGGGCGCCCGACCACATCGGCCGGATGGTGGCGGTCAAGGACCGGCTCAACGCCATCCACAATCCCTATGCCCACCTCCACCTCCCCGACATCGACATGAAGACGGTCGAGGAGTCGATGATGCTCTGGGACCCGCTCCGGTACCTGGAGGCGTGCCCGTCGTCCGACGGGGCCGCCGCCATGGTGCTGGCCGCCGAGGACTCCCTGTCGGGCGGCTACCCGCCGGCGTGGATCCACGGGGCCGCCATGCGGTCCGAGCCGACGATGTTCGCCGGGCGAGACCAGGTGAACCCGCAGGCCGGCCGCGACTGCTCGGCCGACGTCTACGCCCAGGCGGGGATCACCGACCCCCGGGCGCAGCTCGACGTGGCCGAGGTCTATGTGCCGTTCAGCTGGTACGAGCCGATGTGGCTTGAGAACCTGGGCTTCTGTGACCTGGGGGACGGGTGGAAGCTGACCGAGGCGGGGGCCACCGCCTTCGACGGCGACATCCCCTGGAACCCCTCGGGGGGCGTGCTGTCGTCCAACCCGATCGGCGCCTCGGGCATGCTGCGTTTCCTCGAGGCGGCCATGCAGGTGCGAGGTCAGGCCGGGGAGCACCAGGTCGACGGGGCCGGGCTCGCCCTCGGGCAGGCCTACGGCGGGGGCTCGCAGTTCTTCGCCATGTGGGTGGTCGGCGCCGACAAGCCCTGACTGCGGGCTTCCGGGGGCCGGACCCGGCGCCCGGCGCGGGTGCGGCCGGTCGGTGCCGCACGGCGACAGGCACGGTGCTAGAGGCCGGCGATGCCCTGGCCGATCAGCACCACGCCGAAGGTGACGAAGAGCACCGCCATCACGGTGGCGTTGTTGTGGCGCAGCCAGACGTTCCAGCTCTCGAGGACGTCGTGTGCCCGTTCACCGAGCGACAGCATCACCACGATGGGAGCGGCGACTCCGAGCACGGCGACGAAGACGTACACGGCCCCGGCCGCGACCTGCTGCCCGACGGACAGTCCGCCGGCGGCGAGCGCGGCGCCGGATGCCAGCGCCATGACCACGTTCTTGGGGTTCAACGCCCCGAGGGCGGTACCCGCGCCGAGCGACCGCCCCGGTTCGTACCCGCCGATGCCGTTCATCCACGCAGGCAGGGAGCCTTCCTCGTCGGGCTTCGGCCGGCCCCGGAACTTCTGGACCGCTGCGTACAGGAGATAGGCGCCGAGGGCCAGCTTGAGGATGCCCGGCCATCTCGCGTGGCCGGTACCCGCCGCCACGCCGATGGCGCCGCCCAGCCAGGTCAGCAGCCAGAGCACCACCGCCACGCCCACCGCGAACCCGACGAGGAACGCCAGCGCGTTGGTCAACGGTCTTCTGGTGAAGAGGAGGAGCACTGCCGGGAGCACGTTGAGCGGCGAGAGAGCCACCACCACGGCGAGCGGCAAGATGGCCCCGATCACCTGCAGCACGTTTCCCTCCTCACCCGATCTGCCAGGGCGAGGCTATCGGCCCCCGGGGACCTGCGTGGCGCCCGCCGCTACCATCGGGGCGTGCGCTGAGAGCCGATCGTCCTGTGTCCCCTGTCCGTCTCTGTCCCGTGGCTCCGGAGGTTCTCGTGCCCGCACCCCGTTCCCCGTCCGTCCCCTTGCGCACGGCCGCCACCCTGGTGGCCCGGGGCGTCAGCCACGACCGCGGCGGCCGTGCCGTGCTGCGAGACGTGTCCCTGACCGTCGGCCCCGAGGCGTGCGTCGGCGTCGTCGGTCCGAACGGGGTCGGCAAGTCCACCCTGCTCCAGCTCCTGGCCGGGGCGTTGGCGCCCGACGCCGGGTCGGTCACCCTCGACCCGCCGACCGCCACCGTCGGCTACCTGACCCAGGAGCACGGACGGCCCCCAGGCGAGACGGTCCGCCAGGCGCTGACCCGTCGCACAGGTGCCGCGGCGGCCGAGGCCGAGCTGGGCGAGGCGGCCGCCGCGCTGGCGTCGGGCACCCGGGAGGCCGAGCGCCGCTACGAGGTGGCCCTGGAGCGGTTCACCGCCCTGGGGGCGGCCGATCTCGACGCCCGGATCGACGCCCTCCTCGACGAGCTGGGGCCCGGGGCGGGGCTGGCCGACCGACCGCTGTCGACGCTCTCGGGTGGCCAGGAGGCCAAGGTGGCGCTGGCCGGGATCGAGCTCTCGGCCTTCGATGTCACCCTGCTCGACGAGCCGACCAACGACCTCGACTTCGAGGGGCTCGGCCGGCTCCGGGCCTGGGTGGGGTCGCGCCGGGGCGGGATGGTCATCGTCTCCCACGACCGCGACTTCCTCGAGCACACCGTGGACACCGTGCTGGAGCTCGACCCCCACGACCGGACCGCCCGGGAGTTCGGCGGCGGGTGGGCCGGCTACCGGGCCGAACGGGCCAACGCCCGGCGCCACGCCACCGAGGCCTACGAGCTCTACGAGCGGCGCCGCTCGGAACTGGGCAGCCGGGCCGAGCGGCAGCGGCAGTGGGCGACCACCGGGGTCACGCGCGAGGCACGCAACCCCCGGGACAACGACAAGGCCCAGCGGGCCTTCCGGGTCAACCGCACCGAGAAGCTGGCCGCCAAGGCCCGCCGGACCGACCGGGCGATGGAGGCGCTCGCCGAGGTGGAGAAGCCGTGGGAGGGCTGGGACCTCCGCTTCACCATCGACGAGGCGCCCCGGGCGGGGGCGGTGGTGGCCCGGCTGACCGGGGCGGTGGTCGAACGGGACGACTTCCGGCTGGGCCCGCTCGACCTCGAGATCGGCTGGGGGGACCGGTTGGCTCTGACCGGTGCCAACGGGTCGGGCAAGTCGACCCTGGTGGGAGCCCTGCTGGGCCGGCTCCCCCTGACTGCCGGCGAGCGGTGGATCGGGCCGAGCGTGGTGGTGGGGGAGCTGGGGCAGGACCGGCGGGCCCTCGGGGGCGCCGCGCCGCTGGTCCGCACGGTGGTCGACCGGACCGGCCTCCCCGAGTCGGAGTCGCGGTCCCTTCTGGCCAAGTTCGGCCTGGACGCGGACCATGTCACCCGGCCGGCGGCTTCGCTGTCGCCGGGGGAGCGGACCCGGGCGGAGCTGGCCATGTTCCAGGCCCGGGGGGTCAACTTCCTGGTCCTCGACGAGCCGACCAACCATCTCGACCTCCCCGCCATCGAGCAGCTCGAGTCGGCCCTGGCCGGCTTCGACGGCACCCTGCTCCTCGTCTCCCACGACCGCCGGCTCCTCGAGACGGTCGTCACCGGCCGTTCGATCGCCCTCGGGGGAGATCCGGTCGGGTAGGGGGACCGGGCTCGCCCCGACCGGACCGGTACACTCGGCCGGGTCCGTCGAGTTCCGGGAGGGTCACGTGAAGATTGTCGTCGACTACGACGAGTGCGCCAGCAATGCGGTCTGCATGGGGATCGCCCCCGAGGTGTTCGAGGTCCGCGACGACGGGTTCCTCTACGTGCTCGACGAGCACCCGGGCGAGGAGCTTCGTGAGAAGGTCCGCCAGGCGGCCAACGGATGTCCCACCGGGGCCATCACCATCGTCGAGGACGAGTAGCCCCGGGTGACCGGGGCGAACCCGAGGGTCCGCTTCGCACCGTCCCCGACCGGCTTCTTCCACGTCGGCAGCGCCCGGACCGCGCTCTTCAATTGGCTGGTCGCCCGCCAGTCGGGGGGGACGTTCATCCTGCGCATCGAGGACACCGACGCCGAGCGCAACCGCGAGGAGTGGGTGGACGGGATCCTCTCGGCCATGCACTGGCTGGGGATGGACCCC
>JAJYYG010000107.1:2078-6722 GCA_021801235.1 Actinomycetes bacterium | reverse complement strand
GGGATCCACGCCGCGTTCTACGCGTCGACCTCGCTGATGGTCCTGGCCGCCGGGCTCTCGGCGACCCGGTTCCTCTCCTCGGCCGACCACCGCCCGGGCGCGCCGAACCGTGCGGGCTGAGCCGCCGCCGACCGCGTTCGGCGCCCGACGGCCTCAGAGCAGGCCGAGGTGGGCGGAACAGGCCGGCCAGGGCTCCCAGCCCCGGAGGGCCTGGAGCTTCGCCGCGGCCTGGTCCTGCACGGCCGGCGGCGCGTCGCTGGGCAGACCGGTCTCACCGATCCCCTCCCAGGTGTTCAGGGAGAACTGGTAGGCGCCGTAGTAGCCGTTGCCGCTGTCCTCCGCGTAATTGCCACCGGACTCGCACTGACGGAGCGCCGCCCAGACGGCGGGGGTGGGGGCGACCGGTCCGGGGCCGGCGGGCGGCGCCGAGGGGCCTGGCGAGGGCACGCCCGCCACACCGGCGGCAGTCGTCGTGGTGGTCGTGGTGGCGGGGGTCGTCGTCGTCGTGGTGGTGGTGGTGGTGGTGCTGCTGCTGGTGGTGGGAACGGCGCCGGGAACGGAGGCCGCCGTGGCGAGAGGATGGGGCGTGGTCGGTGGTGCCCCGGCCGGCAGGCGGAGCGCGGCGAGGGCGACGTCGGTGGCGGCGGTCACGCCGGCCGACCCGTGGGGCGGGGCGACGATGGCCTCGGCACCGATGCGGGAGCTCACCAGGGCGGCCAACTGTCCGAGGTCGCCCGGTCCCCGTCGCACGGCGGCCCCGGCGGCGTGCGCGGATGCGTGCGGCATCACCACGACCGCGCTCGCCCCGACCAGGGCGAGGAGGGACAGCCGGTACCTCTGCATCGCTCGCGGCTCCTCGGGGTCACGGAGACCCCTGCGGGGTCTCGAAGACGGCTGGGGGATGCGGGCCACCGTCGGGGGTGCATTCGGCTCGCAAGCCGGCGCCGGGCAGGGCGGGCGGCTCTGGACCGGCTGCGGGTCCGAACGAGGTGCAGGCGGAAACCCTGTTGAGAGGTGGGCGGGGCGGCTCCCGGGTGGTCGGCGTACAAGGTCCCTCCCCCCATCGGCCCGCACGGCCCTCCGCTTGAGCGCGGCCTTCGCCTGCCGTCCGGGGGAAGTGGGCCCCCGGGCGGGTCAGCGCCCTGCCGACGAGGCGGCCGCGAGGGCGTCCGCCAGGGCCCGCTCCCCTGACTCGGTCCGGTCCTCCCGGACACCGGTCAGTGGCGTCAGCGACGCCCAGCCCGCCGCGATCGCCCCGGCGTCGGTGGCCGGGTCGATCTCGGCCCGCTCCTCCGCCGGGTCGGAGCCCCGCCCGCCCCGGAGGGTGAGGGTCACCGCCCCGCCCGTCCGGTCGACCAGCGAGTCGCCGATCGGGTCCGTCCCCCCGTCCTGCCGGGCCGATCGGATCAGGCCTGCCCGGCCCAGGGTGCCGTGGCGCACCCCACGGAGCCTTTCGAGGGGGACGGCGGGGACGTTGAGGTTCAGCACGGTGGCGGACGCCATCGCCGCCAGCGAGGGGACCACGGCGGCAGCCAGGGCGACCGGGGTCTCCCAGGGGATGGGCTCGGTTCCCCAGGCCAGGCTGACCGCCAGGCCGGTCAGTCCGAACTGCGCGCCGGTGAGGACCGCTCCGACCGTGCCGGAGTGGAGGGCGGACCGCCCCGCGTTGACGCCGTGGTTGATGCCGGAGACCACCACGTCGGGACGATCCCCGAACCCCCCGATGCAGGCCAGGATGACGGCCAGGGCCGGGGGGCCGTCGATGCCGAAGGTGGGGACATGCTCCAGGCCCGGGATCTCGACCGTCTCGAACGGGATCGACTCCCGTTCGTAGACGCGGCCGACCGCCGCGGCCGCCCCGCTGTGGTCGACGAGCGGGGCCACCACCACCAGCTCGGCATCGCTCCCGAGGGCGGTGTCGAGCCCCCGGGCGAGGGCGGCGATGCCCGGGGCGAAGACCCCGTCGTCGTTGGTGATGAGGATGCGCATGCGGCGACCGTCCGTTCGGTGTCGGGAGGACCCTCGCCGGTGTGGCACCACGCCTTGCCGTGCCACGACGTGCCACTTCCTGCCGTGCCTCGGCATGGCATGGCACGCCGTGGTTCCCGCGAAGGGTCCTTCGGGCCTGCCCGGCCCGGTCGCCTACCATACCGGTCATCCCCTGCCGCCCGGCGGGGCGCGATGCCCGAACGGTTGCCCCGATGACGCCACGATCCCCCTCCGACGACCAGCGACCCGCCGAGCACACGGCGGCCACCGGAGACCAGTGGGTGCTCGGGCACGGCCACCAGCGGGCGGTCGTCACCGAGGTGGGGGCCACGCTCCGGTCCTTCACCGTGTCCGGCGTCCCGGTGGTGGCCGGGTTCGGCCCGGGCGAGTGGAGCCACGACGGGCGGGGCCAGGTCCTCGCCCCGTGGCCGAACCGGCTGGGTGACGGTCGCTACGAGTTCGACGGTGTCCGGGCGGAGGTCCCCCTCGACGAGCCGTCGAGGGGAAACGCCATCCACGGGTTGGTCCGGTGGCTGCCGTGGAGGATGGTCGGCCGGGCCCAGAACCGGGTGACGCTGGCCTGCGTGCTCCATCCGTCTCCGGCGTACCCGTTCACACTGGCACTGAGCGTCGAGTACCGGCTGGGGCGCGACGGCCTCACGGTCGTGGCGGAGGCGGAGAACCAGGGTGTCGGACCCCTCCCGTTCGGGATCGGCTTCCACCCCTATCTCACCTTGAGCACTCCCGACGTCGACACGGTCCGGCTCACCGTCCCGGCGGCCAGGCGCCTGGTCACCGACGAGCGCGGCCTGCCGACCGGCGACGCCTCGGTCTCGGGGACCGAGTTCGACTTCAGCGGAGGCCGGCTGATCGGGTCGTCGGTCCTCGACACCGCCTTCACCGGGCTGCGCCGCGACGGTGACGGCCGGTGCCGGGTCACGCTCGACCGCCCGGACGCCGGGCCCGGGATCACGCTCTGGGCGGACGGGTCCTTCCGCTGCCTCATGGTGTTCACCGGCGACACCCTGGATGCCGGCAACCGTCGCTCGGCGGTGGCGGTGGAGCCGATGTCGTGCCCTCCGGATGCGTTCCGCTCGGGGGAGGACCTGGTGACGCTGGCGCCGGGCGGTCGCTGGGGCGGGTCGTGGGGGATCTCCCCCGGGTAGGCGGCGACGGGGCGGTCGTCTCCATCGGAGGAGTGGCGGCTCACCAGCCCCGGCCGGTGGGGGTGGCCCCGGCGGTGGGCCGGCCCCGGTCGACCAGTCCCGGGACGGAACCCGGGTCGAGCGGGACGGAGAAGTAGTACCCCTGAGCGAACCGGCATCCGAGGTCCACCAGGCGGTCCCGTTGCGCCTCGGTCTCGATGCCCTCGGCCACCACGTCGAGGTCGAAGGCGACGCCGAGGGTGACCACCGCGGTGACCACCGCGTCGTAGCCGCTCCCCAGCCCGTCGATGAAGGCCTTGTCGATCTTGACGATGTCCACGGGGAGGCGGGAGAGGGAGAAGAGGGACGAGAACCCGGTGCCGAAGTCGTCGATGGCGAGCCGGATCCCGAGGTCCTTCAACGCGTGGAGGCGGCGGACCGCGGCCTGGATGTCCCGGATGAAGAAGCTCTCGGTGATCTCGAGCACGACGTGCCCGGGGGGGAGCCCGGTCTCCCGCAGGATGCGGGCCACGTCGTTGACGAACTGGTCGTGCTCGAGCTGGCGGCTCGAGACGTTGACGCTGATCGAGAGCTCGGCGAGCTCCGGATGGTCGTGGTGCCATCGGGCCAGCTGGGCACAGGACTGCTCCAGCACCCAGCGGCCGATGGGGACGATCAGGCCGGTGTCCTCCGCGATGGGGATGAACTCGACCGGGGGGACCTCGCCGTGCTCGGGGTGGTTCCAGCGGAGGAGCGCCTCGGTGCCGATCCACCGAGCACCGTCGAGCTCGATGACCGGCTGGTAGACGAGATGGAACTCGCCCCGTTCGAGGGCCAGGTGGAGCTCGGCCTCGGTGGCGATCCGGTGGGCCGCCTCCAGGGTGAGCGCCTCATCGAACAGCTCGACCCGGGCGCGGCCGTTGCGCTTGGCCCGGTTGACCGCCGCGTCTGCGTTGCTGAGCACCACCTCGACGCGGTCCGAGGCGTCCCCGAAGGCGACGCCGATGCTCGCCGTGATGTAGCAGTCGATGCCGTCGACGGCGAACGGCTGGTCGAAAGAGGTGAGGAGCCGCTCCGCGAAGGCGAGCACCTCGTCGGGGCCCGCGAGGCCCTCGACGAGGAGTCCGAACTCGTCCCCGCCCACGCGCGCCATGAAGTGGCTGCCCACCGCCCGTCCGATCCGGGCGGACACTGCGACCACCAGGGAGTCGCCCACCCGGTGCCCCCGGCTGTCGTTGAGGTACTTGAAGTGGTCGAGGTCGAGCAGGCACACCGCCACCGGAGGGTCGACGGACAGGCGGCCGTGCAGCAGCCGGCCCAGCCGCTGGGTGAAGAGCTCGCGGTTGGGGAGGTCGGTCAGCTGGTCGTGGGTGGCCTGGTAGGCGAGGCGCCGCTCGAAGGCCCGGCGGTCGCTCACGTCCCGGATGGCGGCGGAGATGACCTCGCCCTGGGGCGTCTCCAACGTGCTGAAGGAGATCTCCACGGGAAGCTCGGTCCCGTCCTTGCAGAG
>JAJYYG010000107.1:0-2068 GCA_021801235.1 Actinomycetes bacterium | reverse complement strand
CGACATCTGCTCGCTGCGGACCCGCTCGGGCATCAGGACGGTCGCCGGCTGTCCGACCAGCTCGTCGGCGGTGTAGCCGAACAGGCTCTCGGCCTGGTGGCTGACCTCCACGATGGTGCCGTTGCCCGCGTCCACCACCACCACCGCGTCCGGGGCGGACTCGAGCAGCTGGCGGAACCGGCTGGCGTCGGTCCGCTGGCGCTCCAACAGGTGCGCGTTCTCGAGCGCGTGCCCGGCCTGGGCCGCGAGCATCTCGAAGGCGGCCACCTCCTCGCCGAGGAGGGACCTGCGCTGGCGCGAACCGGCTTCGAGGATGGCGGTCAGCTCGCCGTTCACCCAGATGGGCCCGGCGACGACGCTCACGTAGCCGCCGTCGCGGAGCGCCGGGATGGCGCCGGGAAGGGTCGCGTAGTCGTCGACGACCACCGTCCGGCGCTGGTCGAGCACCATGCCGACGATGCCTCCTGATACGGCGTGGTGCCCGGCGACGTACTCGGCTCCGAGCTCGCGGGCGCAGAGCACCCGGTAGGTGACCCCGTCCGGGTCGATCGCGCAGATGTCCGACGACTCGAACCCGAGGGTGCCGAGCGCCCCGACCACCGCGTCGAGGACGGCGTCGACGTCGGGGGCGTCGATCTGGCGTGCCACGTAGGCCATCCGGCTCCAGAGGTCGACGCGGTTCTCCGACGCCACGTTCTCGGCGCGCTGACGCTGGAACGCCCGTCCGAGCTCGTGGTTCAACACGCCGACCGCCAGTGCGGAGGCGGCCATCATCCCGATCCGGAAGGTGAGATCGGCCCAGCTGATGCCCCAGCCGGTGGCCACCAGGGTGAGGACGTACCCGAGCACCATCACCGTCGAGAGGCCGATCTCGAGGCTGATGGGATAGGCCGGTCCCGCCAGGAAGACCGCCATGACCACCAGTACCACGTAGAGCTCGGAGGAGGCGCCACCGGTGAAGGCGATGGCCAGGTCGATGATGGCGACCATCACCATCGCCCATCCGTAGATGGCGACCCTCCCGTGATCGTGGCCGATGATCCTCCGCCAGGGGAGGAAGCCCACCAACGCGGTGAGGGCGGTGGCCACCAGCACGAGAGTGACGCTGGCGGCCCGGTTGACGTCGTGGTGGCCCGGGAGGAACAGGTACAGGGTCACCACCAGGATGATGAAGACCGACGAGAGCATCCCCCCCCGGACCGCCTGCAGCGTGTACCGGACCCAGGGGTCCTCGACGTTCGCCGTCGGCACGCAGCCCCACTGCGTGCCTTGCCCTTCCTCGGACTCCTGGTGCTCCTGAGCGTTCACCGAACTCGGACCCCCCGGTCAACCCCTCGGGGCCGGGCGTCCCTCGGCGGGACGGTGACCCTTCGGGCATCGTAGCGGGGAACCCGACCAGGTGACAGGGGGAGTCGACCGGAGGACGTCGCTCGCTCGTCTGTGCGCGTTGCCCGTCGGGTCCCCGACCGGCGCCGGGCTCGGCGATGGGGGAGGATCTGTCGGTGGTGCCACCGCCGGATGACCTCCGTACCCGGCTGCGCGCGGAGGAACGGGCGGTCTCCTCCGCGGCCGCCCACTCGGTGCGTACCTGGCCGGATCGGCTCCGGGCGGCCGTGCGCTCGGCCTCGCGGGACCGCATCACCACCAGCGCGGGGAGCCTGTCGTTCCACTGGTTCCTCGCCATCTTCCCGGCGATCGTCGCCCTCACCGGGATCGCCAGCCTGGTCGGGCTCTCGGGTCGCACTCTCGACTCGGTGGTCCACGGGGTGGGCATCGTCCTCCCGAACGGCGTCTCGCAGGTGCTGACCGAGGCGCTCCGCCGCCCGGCGAGTGCCCGGGCGTCGGTCCTCGAGGTGGTCTTCGGGCTGGCCGTGGCGTTGTGGAGCGGGGTCGAGTCGATGGCGGCGCTGCAGGTCGGCCTCGACCTCGCCTACGAGGTGGAGGCCGACCGGGGGTTCGTGGGCCGCCGGCTGATGGCCCTGCCCCTGCTGGCGGCGACGGTGGTCCTGGGTGCGTCCGCGTTCGCCCTGGTGGTGCTGGGCCCCCCGATCGCGACCCTGGTGCACCG
>JAJYYG010000153.1 GCA_021801235.1 Actinomycetes bacterium | reverse complement strand
ACGGATCTGGCGCATGTCAGCGAGCAGGTGGCGCGACCGGGGGGACTCCGCCGTCAGCAGCAGGCGGGGGCGGTGCCGGCGGCGGAGGTGGCGCTGGCGGAGGGGGAGCCTGTCCGTAGGGCGGGGGTGGCACCGGTGCTGCCGGTGGAGGGGACGGGGGGGCCTGGCCATAGGGCGCTGGCGGCGGGGGCGCCTGTCCGTAGGGCGCCTGTCCGTAGGGCGCCTGTCCGTAGGGTGCCTGGCCGTAGGGTGCCTGGCCGTAGGGTGCCTGGCCGTAGGGTGCCTGGCCGGCTCGTGGCCCCGCGTAGGCGGCACTGCCGAAGCCGAGGATCGGAAAGAAGACGAACGGCAGCAAGATGAGACCGACGGCGAAGCCTCCGACCTTCCCGTAGGACTTGGCCAGGTCGATCATGACGATGATCCAGATCACGACGTTGACGAAGGGGATGAAGAGCAGGAGGACCCACCACCAAGGCCGACCAACGATCCGCAGGATGATCACCGTGTCGAGGATCGGGATGATCGCCATCCACCCCTTCTGGCCCGCCTTGGTGAACATCATCCACAGGCCCGCGACTTCGAGGACGATCACCGCCACATAGATCAGAGCGACCACCCCCGCTCCGGCCCCCGAACCGGACGTCGCCGCCACTGTTGCCACCATCCCTGCACCTCCGCTCGAACGGGCCCCGGTGGGCTGGCCACACCATAGCGATCCAGGGGCGAAACGTCACCGCTGGTCTCGGATGCCGGGACCATCGCTGCGCTCGAAGGGCGCCGAGTCGTGCCGCCACCCGGCAGACAGGGCGACCGTGGTCCGCATCGACGGTCCGCCCGAGCGTCTCCCAGCGCGCGGGTCAGCCAGCGGCCCGGCCGTAGTCGTCCTCCAGTCGGACGATGTCGTCCTCGCCGAAGTACTCCCCGTGCTGAACCTCCACGAAGACCACGTCGGACTCGCCCGCGTTCTCGATCCGATGATCGGTCCCGACCGGGACATCCACCGAGTCGCCGGCACCCACCGGCCGCTGCACCCCATCCAGGGTGACGAGGGCGTCGCCACGCACGATGAACCAGTGCTCGGACCGGCGGGCGTGACGCTGATAGCTCAGACGCTTGCCGGGCAGCACCACGATGCGCTTGACCTTGTGGGTGCCGTCGTCGTCGAGCACCGTGTAGCTGCCCCACGGGCGGTGGTCCGTCTCGAGCCCACCCCCCTGCTCGCCGGCGATGCTCACCGGGAGCGCTCCGCGGCCCGCACCGCGTTCCGGAGGAGCATGGCGCGGGTCATCGGACCGACCCCGCCGATCCGGGGGGTCATCCACCCGGCTACCTCTGCCACCGACTCGTCGACGTCCGACAAGAGCTTTCTCCCTTCCCACGAGGTTCCCGCACCGACCACTGCGGCACCGGGCTTGACCATCTCCGGCGTCACCAGACCGGCGCGGCCGGCAGCCGCCACGACGACGTCACCTTGGCGGACCAGGCCCGCCAGGTCGTCGACGCCGGTATGCACCACCGTAACCGCGGCGTTGCATCCAGGCCGTTTCATCGCCAGCAGGAGCGCGAGCGGACGCCCGATCGTCAACCCCCTGCCGATCACGACGACGTGACGTCCCGACACCGGGACGTCGTGGGCGTGCAACAGCTCGACGATGCCGGCGGGGGTGCATGCCACCGGGCCGTTCGCTCCCATCACCAGTCGTCCCAGGTTCACCGGGTGCAGGCCGTCGACGTCCTTTTCGGGATCGACCGCGAGGAGCACCCGCTCCTCGTCGAGCCCGGCGGGCAGCGGGAGCTGCACCAGGTAGGCATGGACGGCCGGGTCGGCGTTGAAGCGGGCCACGGTGTCGAGCAGCTCCGCCTGAGAGACGTCGGCGGGCAGGTGGGCGTGAGCGGAGTGGATCCCCACTTCGGCACAGTCCGCATGCTTCATGGCGACATAGCGGGCACTCGGGCCGTCGTCCCCGACCAGGATGGTCCCCAGGCCGACGTGCACCCCCGCGTCGCGGAGCCGAGCGACCCGATCCGTGACTTCGGCGCGGATCCGGGAGGCGAGCGCCTCCCCGTCGAGCAGTCTTGCCGTCATGTGCTCTCCTCGGTGAGTCGGTGGAGCGGGAACGTGGGTGCGCCCCCGGAACCTCTCCGGCGGCGGGGCGCCCGGAACGGCGGGCGACCCATTGTCGCATCCTCCGGTTCGGCGCAGGCCCGGCCGGTCAGTGGCGGAAGTGACGCTCCCCGGTGGTGACCATGGCGATGCCGGCTTCGTCGGCCGCCGCGGTCACTTCGCCGTCCCGGATCGACCCGCCGGGCTGCACCACCGCGGCCACGCCTGCGTTCGCCAGCACCTCGAGCCCGTCGGGGAAGGGGAAGAACGCGTCGCTGGCGGCAGCGCCGCCCGACGCCCTGGATCCCGCCTTGGCCACTGCGATCTCCGCCGCCACCACCCGGGACTGCTGTCCCGCCCCCACACCCACCGCTTGGCCGTCGGTGACGACGGCGATGGCGTTCGAGGTCGTCCGGGCGCACACCTTCCAGGCGAGGACGAGGTCGCGCCACTGGGCGTCGGTGGGTCGCGTCCGTGTCACGACCTCCCAGGTGCCCGGATCGGCGAGGAACCGGTCGGCCTCCTGGACGAGCACACTGGCGCCCAGCCCGCGGTACTGGCGGGTGATCTGCTCCGGCGACGGTGCCGACAGCAGTCGGGTGGCCTTGCGCTTGGAGGCGAGCTGGGCCAGGGCCTCCGGCTCGTACGAGGGGGCGACGATCACGTCCGCCTGGGGGCCGGCGGCGATGGCGTCGGCCACCGCCGTCGTCACCACACCGCCGATGGCCACGATCCCGCCGAAGGCGGACTGCGGATCGCAGGCCAACGCGCGCTCGTACGCAGCTGCCAGGCCGGCGTCGACCGCCGCGCCGCACGGGTTGGCGTGCTTGATGATGGCCACGGACACGTCAGGCCCGTCGCCGGCCAGCTCGTGGACCAGGCGCCAGGCGGCGTCGGCGTCGAAGATGTTCAGGTACGACAGCTCCTTGCCACCGTGCTGGGTGACGTCGTCCCACCACGAGTGCTGCCCGAGCACCCGGTAGCGGGCACCGTGCTGATGGGGGTTCTCCCCGTAGCGGAGCGAGCCCGCCCGCTCCAGCGTGAGGTGGATGGTCGGGGGGAGCACGGCGTCGTCGGCCCCCCGGGGCGGCGTGTCGAGGCTGGGCTCAAGTGAGTCGAGCCACTCGACGATGGCGGCGTCGTAACCGGCGGTGTGGGCAAAGGCGCGCCGGGCGAGGCGGCGGCGCGTCTCGAGCGACAGGGTCCCGCCGCTGCGCAGCTCGGCCAGGACCCCCGGGTAGTCCTCCGGATCGACGACCACCCCGACGTGGTCGTGGTTCTTGGCGGCGGCGCGCACCATGGTGGGCCCCCCCACGTCGATCAGCTCGACCGACGGGTCGGAGGTGAACGGGTAGAGATTGCACACCACCAGGTCGATCAGCCCGATACCGAGCCGGTCGAGGGTGTCGAGGTGCTCCGGCTTCGACCGGTCGGCGAGGATGCCCCCGTGGATGGCGGGATGCAACGTCTTCACCCGCCCGCCCAGCATCTCCGGGGCGCCGGTCAGGTCGGCTACCTCCACGCAGTCGATACCGGCGGCGGCCAACGCCGCGGCGGTGCCCCCGCTGGACACCAGCTCCCACCCCAGGTCGGACAACCCCCGGGCCAGGTCCTCCAGGCCGGTCTTGTCGTAGACGGAAAGCAGCGCCCTCATGCGGGTTCCTCCAAAGGTGGGTGTGGTGGGTGTGGTGGGTGTGGTGGTCCTCGCCGCCCGTCGCCGTCCGGGCCCGCCAGCCCGTCGATGAACGCCCGGATGGTGTCGGGGTAGAGCGAACGCTCCACCTCCTTGATGCGTTCGTGCAACGTGCCCGCGGTGTCGCCCGGCCGCACCGGGACCACTCGCTGGGCGAGCACCGGCCCGGCGTCCATCTCCAGCGTGGCCAGGTGGACGGTGGTCCCCGTCTCCGGGACGCCGGCCGCCAGGGCCTCCTCGACGGCGTGCCAACCGGGGAACGCCGGCAGCAACGCCGGATGGGTGTTGAGGATCCGGCCGGGGTAGGCGTCGTGGACCGGCTGGTCCAAGACCGTGCCGAACCCGGCCATGGCGACGACGTCGATCCGGTGCCGGACCAGTTGGTCGGTGACGGCGCGGGTGTAGGCCCGACGGTCGAAGTCCTCGCCGAACCCGCCGTAGGCGGAACGGTCGACGAGACAGGCCGCCACGCCCGCACGACGGGCGATGTCCAACGCCGCACAGGTCCGGTCGGCGATCACCAGCCGGACCGGCAGATCCGCCGCCAGGATGGCCGCCAGGATGGTTCCGCTCCCCGAGGCGAGCACGCCGATCCGGACTCCCGGGCCGCCGTCGGCGCCCGGTTCATCGGCGCCCGGTTCATCGGCGTCTGGAGCAACGGGGACCACCGCCGCACGCTACCAGTGGGCACATCGCCTGCGGTCGGCCGCCGAAGGCGCACCCGGAGGCCGTCCGGCCGGCCCGCCACCGGCTCGGACAGAACCCGGGCCCCTTCTCCGGTCCCCCCTGTACCTCTCTCCATCGGCCGGAAGGCCCCGGAACAGGAGCGGAAATCCCGCGCTCTTCCGCCCACACCGGTCTGACCGCTCTTCGTGCTTTTCTTGACACTTTTCGCCACTCCACGTGACATCCGTTCGGTGGCGGCAGACGGCGGGCCACCCGGGCGGCTACCGGCGGTTCCGGTTCCCGTTGCCGTCCCCGGGAGCGGGATTCGGAGCGCCGGCCGCACCGGCAGGAGCACGGGCTTCCGGCGTGCCTGGTGCCATGAGCGGAGTGGCACCGCCCCGGGCCATGCCCAGGGCGCTCACCACCGCGCCGATCAGGGCGGCACCTGCGAACAGCAACAGCCCGGCCCCCGGTCCGGCCGCGGCGGCGAGCACGCCGTACATCGTGACGCCGACGATCCCACCGAGACGACCGGCGGCCTGGCTGACGCCCTGGTTGGTGCTGCGCACCGCGCTGGGTGCGGCTTCCGCGGGGACGATGACGGTGGTCTTGTCTGGGCCGGCGGCGCCGAAGAAGTAGCCGGCGGCGAGCAACGCTCCGACCAGCACCGGCGCCAGGTGACCTTCCACGATCAGCAGGATGCCCAGGGCACCAAAGGCGACGGCCCGGCCGGCGAAGCCCATGACCTGCAGCCAGCGCCGGCCGATCCACTCGATGCCGAGCACGGTCAGCGTGGCCGCCGGGATGGTGACGGCCTTCACGGCGGTGGCGCTGGCAGCCCCCGAGGCGGCCGAGGTGCCCAGCACCGTGGCCAGCAGCAACGGCAGCACCAACCCGAGACCCTGGTCCCCGAGCTGATAGAGGAAGGTCGCAGCGGCGCTGACGGCCAGGCGACCTTGGCGGGCATGGCCGGCGGCGGACCGGGCGATGGTGCGGAGGTTGGGGAGCCGGGCGACGTCCCACGCCGAGGACTCGTCGAGTCGCCCCCGCAGCAGGAGCACCGGCACGGCAAGCAGGACCCCCATGCCGAGCGCCAACCGCCATCCGTTGGTCGGATCGGCGTGGAGGAAGACGGCTCCGAGGCCGTAGGCTGCCAGGGTCCCGAAGTTGGCGCTCCACATGATCCAGGCCATGGTCCGTCCCCGCCGCCCCGGAGGAGCGGTCTCGGCCACGAAGGGGAACACGACCGCGAAGTCCATTCCGATCGCCACCCCGGTCAGGAGGCGGGCGACGGACAAGATCCCGAAGTTCGGGGCCAGGGCGGACGCGGCGTTGGCCACCACGAACAGGACGAAGTCGGCCAGGATCAGCTTGCGTCGCCCGAAGCGGTCGGCCAGCACCCCGGTGGCCAGCGATCCGGCCAGCATGCCGACCAGGGTGGCGGTGCCCAGGGTCGTGACGACGGCGCTCGACAGGTGCCACTGGGCGCGCAGCGGTTCGAACGCCACCGAGATGGCCGCCAGGTCGTAGCTCCCGACCACGATGCCGGCTCCGGCGATCGCCGCCTGGGCCTGCCACGAGGCACCGGACAGGGTCGACGGGAAGCGGTCGATGCCCTGCACGTTTCTTAGGCTACCCTAAGTTATTCAGAGAGGCTGGGCGCTCGCCGACGGGGCATCACCAGGCCGCCGGGACCAGCCCTCGGGGCATCACCAGGCCGCCGGGACCAGGCCGCCGGGACGGGCCAGGCCGGAGGATCCCGCCCACGGGGGCGCTACCGCTCGAGCGAGCGCACCAACGCCTCGTCGAAGTCGGTGAGCGAACCCAGCACGGCATCGCAGAACCCCCAGACCGGCGACCCGGCCGTCGACGCCTCCGGGACGGCAACCACCCGCATCCGGGCCGCCTTGGCGGCGATGGCGCCGTTGAAGGAGTCCTCCACCGCCAGGCACGACGTGGGGTCGATCCCCAGCTTGGCTGCGGTCGAGAGGTAGGCGCCGGGATGCGGCTTCCCCGACGGCTCCCACTCGGCCGAGTGCCATACCGCCACCTCCGACTCGAGCGCCAGCCGGTGGAGAGCGGCGGCGATGACCACCGCGTACGAGCCCGAGCACACCGCCACCGGCAACGACAGGCGGCCGCACAGGGCCACCGCCTCCAGCGCACCGGGCATCGGCTCTCCCGAGACGGCGATCAGTTCGGCGACCCGGGCGGTGGTGGCCCGTTCCACTTCCACCCGGGTCATCCCCTCCCAGGGCGACCGTTCCCACCAGTGGCGCACGGCGTCGTCGATGCGCAACCCCATGGTCTGACGTACGTCCTCCTCGCCCAGGTCGAGGCCGACCGAGGCGAACACCTCGATCTCCGCCTGGCGCCAGAACGGCTCGGAGTCGATGAGGAGGCCGTCGAGGTCGAAGACCACCGCCCCGATCCTCCGCCCCCGGTGAGCGGCGGCGGAGGGGACCCCGGGGCTCAGCCCAACTTCCGGACGACGTCGACCATGGCCTCGCCGGCCTCGGTCGGGTT
>JAJYYG010000104.1 GCA_021801235.1 Actinomycetes bacterium | reverse complement strand
AGGCGTGGTGGAGCACCACCGAACCCGAGCCGACCAGCGACTCGTCCTCCATCGTGCATCCCTCGAGATGGGCAAGGTGCCCGATCACGCACCCGTCGCCGATCACCGTGGGGAAACCGGGACCGGCGTGCACCACCGTGCCGTCCTGGACGGACGTCCGCATCCCGACGGTGATGGTGCCGTAGTCCCCGCGCAGCACCGCCGTCGGCCAGACCGTCGACTCCGCCCCGAGCGTCACGTCGCCGATGATCACCGCGTCGGGGTGCACGTACGCCTCGGAGTGGATGTTGGGCACGCGGTCACCGAGGCGGTAGATGGACACGGAGGGACCCTAGCGGGGTCGGACCGCCGGCGTTGCGGGCACCGGCTCTGTCCGCGGGTGCTGCCCGGGTACCGGCTCCGCCGCCGGCTCGTGGCGCCGCCGGAGATTCCCGATAGATTAGGTCGGCAATCTCGGCCGCCGCAGGGGCGGCACGACGTCGATCGAAGGGTGCGACCATGGCCATTGCGGAGGACATCACACAGTTGATCGGGAACACGCCCCTGGTCCGGCTCCGGCGCGTGACTGCGGGCGTGGGTGCCGAGGTGGTGGCCAAGCTCGAATTCTTCAACCCGGGCGGGAGCGTCAAGGACCGGATCGCGGTGGCGATGGTCGATGCGGCGGAGCACGCCGGTCTGCTCACGCCGGACACGGTGATCGTCGAGCCGACCAGCGGCAACACCGGGATCGCCCTGGCCATGGTCTGTGCTGCCCGGGGGTACCGCTGCATCTTCACCATGCCCGAGTCGATGAGCCGGGAGCGCCGGATGCTGCTCCGCGGCTACGGGGCCGAGCTGGTGCTCACCCCGGCCCCCGAAGGCATGGCGGGTGCGATCGCCAAGGCAGAGGAGCTCGTCAAGGGAGACGGACGGTTCTTCATGCCCCAGCAGTTCGAGAATCCTGCCAATCCCGCCATCCACCGCACCACGACTGCCGAGGAGATCTGGGCCGACACCGAGGGGCGGGTGGACATCCTCGTCGCCGGGGTCGGCACGGGCGGCACCGTCACCGGCGTCGGGCAGGTGCTCAAGGAGCGCAAGCCGTCCGTCGAGGTGGTGGCGGTCGAGCCGGCTGCCTCGCCGGTGCTCTCCGGCGGCCAGAAGGGTCCCCACCCGCTCCAGGGCATCGGGGCCGGGTTCGTCCCCGCCGTGCTCGACGTCGACCTCATCGACGAGGTGATCACCGTCGCCAACGACGACGCCTTCGCCACGGCCCATCGCATGGCCAGGGAGGAGGGCCTTCTGGTCGGCATCTCCTCCGGAGCAGCGGTGTGGGCGGCACTCGAGGTGGCACGCCGGCCGGAGAACGCCGGTCGGTTGATCGTCGTCGTGATCCCCTCCTTCGGCGAGCGCTACCTCAGCACTGCTCTCTTCGAGGGACTCGGCGACTGACGGTGCTCGCCACCTTGCGAGCCGACGTCGAGGCGACCCGTCAACGCGACCCCGCGGCGCGATCTGCGGCGGAAGTGGTGCTCTGCTACCCCGGGGTGCACGCCCTCTGGGGGCATCGGTTCAGCCATCGGCTGTGGACCCGCGGCCACAAGCTGGCCGGCCGGCTGGTTTCTGCCTCGGTACGAGTCCTGACCGGAGTCGACATCCACCCGGCAGCTGTCATCGGCGAGCGCCTGTTCATCGACCATGCCACCGGGGTGGTCATCGGCGAGACCACGGTCATCGGCGACGACGTGACCATCTACCAGGGGGTGACCCTGGGGGGCACCAGCCTGGAGCAGACGAAGCGCCATCCCACCATCGGGGACCGCGTGACGATCGGGGCAGGTGCCAAGGTGCTCGGTCCGATCACCATCGGAGCAGGGAGCCGGATCGGGGCCAACGCGGTGGTCGTGCGCGACGTGCCTCCCGACGCGGTCGTCGTCGGCGTGCCCGGCCAGGTGATCGCCCGGAGCCGGCCCCGCCCACCGGTGGGCGGGGCCGATCTGGACGACGGGACACTCCCCGACCTGGTCGGCGTCAGCCTCGGGGCACTCCAGCGCAGGGTCGACGAGCTCGAGCGAGCCGTCGCCGGTGCAGTGAGCGTCGACGAGATCAGGCCCTCCCCGAGCGGCGTCTGGCGCGGCGAGGACTTCTCGATCTGACCGTCTCCGGCTGACTTCGCCAGCGTCAGGTGGCGCTCGCTGGGCTCGCCCGGTGGCGCAGCCTACGGTCGAGGACTGCGGCGACCGCCCGCTCGGCGCCGGCCAGCGCACCCTCGACGTGCCCGGCCGCCTCGTGTGCCGTCTCGGTCGAGGCCCAATGGAGCCTCCCCTCGAAGACGGGCTCGGCGTACAGCGGGTGCCCGAAGAGCTGGTACGCGTCGGAGGTCGGCGTGCCGACCGGGGAGGTGTACCGCTCGAGCGCCCAATCGTGGATGACGAGCTGCAGGGGGTCGCCCGCCGCCGGCCCGTAGAGCCGGATCAGTTGCTCCGTCACCCGACGATCGTGGATCGGCGGCGAGCCCTGGGGCCGCCGGGCGAAACCGAACAGCGCGGCCGGCCGACCGGCGGGGCCCGAGAGATCGTGGATCTCGCGCAAGGGACCGTCGAGGCTGAAGGCGGTCCCGGACAGTCCCTCGTCGCGCCAGAACGGATGCGGGTAGCGGACGACCACCTTGGTGGTCTCCGCCATCCACACGGGGGTCAACCGTGCGAGCCGGTCGAGGCGCTCGGGTAGTCCGGGCGTGAAAGCGATGGTCGCCACGGCGAGTGCCGGTGGGACGGCGACCACCACCTGATCGGCGCGCACCGGGCCGCCCTGCGTCGTCAGGGTCATGCCGTCCCCGCCGGATTCGACGGCGACGACCGGCGTGTCGAGGTGGAGCACGTGAGGGGGGAGGAGGGCGGCGAGCGCGTGGGCGACGCTCTGGGCCCCACGGGCGTAGCGGAAGGCGGGGACGTCGATCCGGTCCCCGGGGATCCGGACCGGCCCTCCGGGACGATCTTCGAGGACGTCACCACCCCGGTACTGACGGAACGTGGCGATGCCTTCCGAGGCGACCAACCGCGCCACCCGTTCCTCCCCCGGCCAGTACCAGGTGGACCCGAGGTCGAGCGCGCCTTCGCCGACCGGTAGCGAGAGAAGGCGCCCGCCGGTGCGTTGCCGAGCCTCGCAGCAGAGGACCTCGACGCCGGCGGCGGCGAGCATCGAAGCGACCGTGAGGCCTGCAGGGCCTGCACCCACTACCACGACCTCGCATGTCGGCGGAAGCGATCCCACGGTGCGACCCCTTCTCTGTACGACCAACGGGGTCGACGTGTGCGCCCGCCCACCCCGACCGCCAGGGCCGGTCCCTGTTTCCGGAAACCGGCCCTCGCCTGCCCCTTCGTGGTCGGGCTGCCGGGATTTGAACCCGGGACCTCTTGACCCCCAGTCAAGCGCGCTAACCAAGCTGCGCCACAGCCCGTCTCTCCGTCCTGTTGCGCACCACGATGGCGGAACGCAGCCGGCGGCGGGTCAGCAGCCTACCCCGTGGGGAGGGTGCCCTCGACGGGCGGCGCCGGTTCACGCATGGTGCACCAGCCAGGTCACCCCCTGGAAGGTCCGGTACCCGAGGTAGATCACCGTGGCCACCAGCATGAACTTGAAGTACCACGGCGACTTGCGGTGCTCGAGCGGCGTCTCCCCACAGGTCGGGCACGTACCGTCCCCGGTGAGCTGCTCCGGCTCGAGGTGGTGGTCGCACTGCTCACACCAGGGCACGGGTCACCTCCTCCGTCCCCCACCGCCGTTCGGGCCCTTGGCCCGGACCCGCAGCTTGATCGGCGTGGGACCGAGGGCGAACCGCTCGCGCAGGCCCCGTTCGACGTAGCGCAGGTAGGTGGGTTGCAGGCGCCCGTTGGTGAACAGCGTGAAGGTCGGCGGATCGCTGGCACCCTGGACCGCGTACTGGATCCGCGCTCCGACCGGGGGGTGGGCCATCTGGATCGCCTTCATCGCCCGGTTCAGCTCGCCGGTGGGGATGCGGGAGTGGTACGCCGCCTCCGCCTCGGCCACCGCCGGGAGCACCCGGTGGACCCCGAGACCGGACTGCGCGCTGATCTTCAGCACCGGGGCCTCCCCGAGGAAGGCGAGGCGGTCTCCGATGTCGGCCAGGATCGCCGGCCTGTCGTCGCTCGGGATCAGCTCCCACTTGTTCAGCACGACGACCGTGGGACATCCGGCCGCACCGACCCGCTCCGCCAGGCGTTGGTCCTGGTGGGTGACGCCGGCGGTGGCATCGATGACCAGAAGGGCGATGTCGGCGCGGTCCAGGGCCTCCAGCGCCCGCAGCACGGAGAAGTACTCCGTGCCGCGTTCGGTGCGCGACTTGCGACGCATGCCGGCGGTGTCGATGAAGCAGATCGTCCCGTCCTCCGTCTCCACCACGGTGTCCACCGAGTCCCGGGTGGTGCCGGGGGCGTCATGGGTGACCGATCGCTCGTCACCGACCAGCCGGTTGAAGAGGGTGGACTTTCCGACGTTGGGGCGACCGATGAGGGCGACGCGCGGGACGGCCGTCTGTTCACCGTCGGACGGTCCGTCTCCGGGTACCCCGGACACGACGGGGGCGCCCTCCTCCTCGTGGGGAAGCACCCGGAGCACCTCGTCGAGGAGGTCCCCGGTGCCCCGGCCGTGGAGCGCGCTCACCGGCCAGGGATCTCCGAGCCCGAGCGAGACCGCGGCCCAGGCGTCGGACTCCCGCTGGGAGGAGTCGACCTTGTTGACCACCACCCGGACCGGACGCCCCGACCGCTTCAGCACACGGGCGAAGGCCACGTCCTCGTCCACCAGCCCGACGGTGCCGTCGACCACCAGGAGCACCAGGTGGGCCTCGGCCACCGCCCGTTCGGCCTGGGCACTGACCTGCGCGTCGAGCGCGTCGTCCGTGGCCAGCCAGCCGCCGGTGTCCACCACGGTGAACGGGCGGCCGCACCACTCGGCGTCGAGCTCCTTGCGATCGCGGGTGACCCCGGGACGCTCTTCGACCACAGCGGCCCGCCGCCCGACGATGCGGTTGACCAGCGTCGACTTGCCCACGTTGGGACGGCCGGCCACGACCACCAGGGGTCTGGCGGCAGCCACCGGCTCTCCGGTCCCCGGGCTCATCGCGGCCCGCCGATCGACACGGCGACCCTCGACGGTCGCGACAGGCGCGCTCCCCCGCCGGGACCACCGGCCCCGACCGGCGTCCCGGGAGGACCGTCGAGCGCCCGGCGGAGCGAGAGGCCGTCCGAGGCGACGATCTCCACCGGGTAGGCGAGCTCGTCGACCGAGGTGTCGTCGAGGAACCGACCCTCCGAGAGGCAGGCGTCGGGCAGCAGGTACCGGTGTCCTGCAGGCTCGGTGGCGAGCACCCGGCTGATGTCGGCACCGGTCATGAGGCCCGAGACGGCGATGTTGCCGCCGAAGAAGAGATTGGGTACCGGGACCACCCGGATGTCGTCGCGCCCGAGCGAGGCGACGAGCGGTTCGATCACGCGGGCACCGTACTCGCCGGTGAGGATGGCGACAGGACGCCGGGTGGTGGGCCCGCGGTCCTGGGCCGGGACCTCGTGGATGGTGCCCGGTCCCGGGACGTCCGACCGCGGTGCCCGGTACCCCGAGGCCGGGGCCCCGTCCACCCAGGCGAAGAATCCTGGACGTGCCCCCATGGCGGCATCGGCGTCGCCCTCGAACGCGGCTGCGAACGCCCGCGCCATCCCCAGCCCGTTCTCGTGCTGGGGGAACCCCTCGTAGGTGGCCTGTGCCGGGAACGGCCGCCCGGCCATCAGGTAGTACTCGTCCGCGGCGAACACCATGCGTCGACCGATCGTGGTGAGGAAGGTCGACTGCCACGCCTCGACCAGGTCGCAGACGGCGGCCGCCTCTTCCTCCGTATGCGGCCGCATGGCGGCCTCGGTCGAGAACCGGCTGATCCCGAGCGGCACGCAGGCGACCGTGGCCAGATCGGGATAACGGTCGAGGACCCCGGCCAAGGTGTCGTCGAGGACGGCGCCGTCGTTGCGCCCGGGACAGACCACCACCTGGCCGTGGACCTCGATGCCGGCGTCGAGCAGCGCCCGCAGCCACCGGAGACTGGTCGCGCCGCGCCGGTTGCGGAGCATGTCGGCGCGGACCTCTGGATCGGTGGCGTGGATGGAGACGAACAGCGGGCTCAGCCGCTCGGTCACGACGCGCTCCAGGTCCATCTCCGTGAAGCGGGTCAACGTGGTGAAGTTGCCGTAGAGGAAGGAAAGCCGGTAGTCGTCGTCCTTCAACGAGAGGCTGCGCCGCATCCCGGGCGGCAGCTGGTGGATGAAGCAGAACTCGCAGTGGTTGTCGCAGGTCCGCACGCGATCGAACACGGCGGAGGAGACCTCCACCCCGAGTGGCTCGCCGGGTTCCTTCTCCACGGCGACGACCCGGGGATCGCCGTCACCTTTCCGTCGGACCACCAGCTCGAGGGAAGGCTCGTCCACCAGCAGGCTGTACTCGATCACGTCGCGAGGGACCCGCCCGTTGAGGAGCAGGAGCTCGTCTCCGGGCCGGATCCCCGCTCGCGTCGCCGGCGAGTGGTCGGCGACGGAGACGACGACGGGGGCGGCCGGGGCGCGGGGTACCGGCATGGGTCCAGGATACCGGCTCGGCGGCCCCGGACCTCCGGGCCCTCCGTGCGACCCCCGGGACCTGTGTCCGTTCCCGCCCCGGTACGATGGGGCCATGCCCGTCGACCGCGTGCTCCTGGTCGAGCCCCGGGGCTTCTGTGCCGGCGTCGAGAAGGCGATCAAGGCCCTGGCCTGGATGGTCCGGGTGTTCGAGCCCCCGGTCTACTGCTATCACGAGATCGTCCACAACCGGCATGTGGTGGAACAGTTCCGTGCACAGGGGGTCGTCTTCGTGGATGACATCGCCGACGTCCCCGCCGGCGCCCCGGTGATGCTCTCCGCCCACGGATCGGCCCCGGAGGTCGTCCGGGCCGCACGGGAGCAGGGCCGGGTGGTGGTCGAC
>JAJYYG010000061.1 GCA_021801235.1 Actinomycetes bacterium | reverse complement strand
CTACGAGGTGGAGGCCGACCGGGGGTTCGTGGGCCGCCGGCTGATGGCCCTGCCCCTGCTGGCGGCGACGGTGGTCCTGGGTGCGACCGCATTCGCCCTGGTGGTGTTGGGCCCCCCGATCGCGACCCTGGTGCACCGGGACGTGCCGCTGGCCGGAGCGGTCCTGGTGCTGTTCGACGTCGCCCGGGTGGCCGGCGCGCTGGTCGCGGTGATGCTGCTGATGTCGGTGTTCTACGCGCTGGGTCCGAACCGGCCTCATCTCCACTTCCGGTGGGTCACCCCAGGGAGCCTGGTGGCGACGCTGGGTTGGCTGCTGGCGTCCGCACTGTTCTCCGTGTACCTGAACGACTTCGGCCACGAGGCGACCAGCTACGGCGCGTTCGCCGACATCGCCATCCTGTTGCTCTGGCTGTTCCTCGCGGCCGTCGCCGTGCTGGCCGGCGCCGAGCTCGACCACGTTCTGGACGAGGAGCGCCTGCGGTCCTCCGGGGAGGGGTTGGGCTCCGGCTGAGCGATGCCGGGCGTCGCCACCCGGGCGCGGCGCGGCGCGCCGCGCGGGAGCGGGGTCGCGTGCCCGCGCGGTGGACCGCCATCGTCACCGTGCTGGTCGCGGTGACGATGGCGGCGGTCCGATCCGCGGAGCGCCGGCGGTGGGGTTGCCGGCGGCCCGGCTGGTGTCGGTGCCCCCCGCCGACCGGGAGGCGGCGACCAGGTCGCGGTAGAGGGCGGCCAGCTCGTCGGCTTCGTCGTCGGTCGACCGGACCCGGGTGGTGCGCGCCCCGGCGGCCAGGGTGGCGAGGAGCGCCCGGTCGTCCAGCACGCTGAGGACGGCCCGGGTCAGGGAGCCCGGCTCCCGGTGGTCGAAGAGGAGGCCGTTGCGTCCGGAGCGGACGATGTCGGGGATGCCGAACGCGTGGGAGCCGATCACCGGGCGGCCCGCCAGCAGGTACTCGCGGGTGACCCGGTGGAACGTCTCGAAGTACGAGGTCGACAGCCCGACGTCCACGCCGGCGAGGAGCCGGGGCAGGTCCCCGGAGCGGTACGGTCCGTGCCAGGAGACCTTCGGGTTGGCGGCCAGGAGGGGAGCGGCCAGGCGCTTGTCCCCTCCTCCCGCCAGGACGAGCCGGTAGTCGCCGCGGCGGAGGAGCTCCGGACTGGTGAACGTGTCGGTGACGGCGGCGAGCCCCTTTGGGGCGCTGGCCAGCGCCGCCAGGCAGAACGTGACCGGCTCTCCGGGCTCGGCGCTCGGGAGCGGGGCGGCGCTGTGCTCCTCCTGGTCACCCCACGGGGCGAGGTCCATGCCTGTCTCGATCACCCGCACCTTGTCCGGCGCGAGCGGGAGCGTGGACTCGAAGTAGTGGCGGAACCCGGCGGTGGCGAAGAGGATCCGGTCGAACACCTGGCGGTACTGGCTCACGCTCCGGGCCCGTTTGCGGCGCAGGTGGTCGAGGAGCTGTGCAGACGCGCCGATCGGCACCGTGCCCCCCGATGCGGCCTCCGCCTCGATGCACCGGGCGCACCCGTCGGGGGTGAGCGGCCCCGGGCAGTACCCGTCGACCCCCGACCGGGGGGACACCGGGGCGATCAGACCACAGAGATCCTCGGCACAGGTGACCGAGCGCACCACGGGGATCCCCCGGGCATGGGCCAGCTCGGGCCAGCTCAGGGGCAGGCGGACGTTGTTGACCACATGGACCACGTCGGGGCCGAGCTTCCCCAACAGGGTCACGAAGGCCCGTTCGGACGCGACGTCGGCCGGTCCGTGCTCCGACGCGGCGATGACCGGCCAGCGGTCGGCGGAGGGGGAGAACGGGGTCACCACCCGGTCGAAGGACTCCCCGTCCCACCGCTCGGGAGCGAGCTCCCACGAGGTCCGCTCGGGGGACGGGTAGACGACGGTGACCGCGAAGCCCCGGGAGGCAAGCGCCCGGGCGTAGCCGTGGGTGACCAGTGGGGTGCCGGTGTGCTCGTCCGGCGGGAGGCTGTGGACGAGCAGGAGGAGACGGAGCACGGCCCGCCGGCCGAGCCTGCGGCTACCCGGCGGGCGACGTGGTCACATCGCCCGCAGGCGTCGGCGTGCCGACCGACCCGGTGCCGGCGGGGGTGGACCCGTCGCCCGTGGTGCCGTTCGTCACAGTTGCCTGCCCGGAGGCTCCTCCGCCGGTGGTCGACGCCGGTGGGACGGTCTGGCCCGAGGTCTGCGGAGCCGACGACAGGAACTCCAGCGACAGCTCGGCCGTGTCCGCGGACCGGGGCACGAGCAGCTGGGCCACGAAGTCGCCGGTGATCCCCCAGGGGAGGGGTGCTGACGCCAGGGCCGCCGCGGAGCTCTCGGTGAGCACGACGACGGTGCCGCGGAAGAGGTACCCCGTGGCGGAGGAGTCGGTCAAGGTCGAGACGAGCGCAGCGCGCAGCTGGACCTCGGTGCCGTCCGTGGTCTTCATGTCGACCACCAGCACACCCTCGGCCGGAGGGAGGCAGGCGCCTGCCAGCAGCGAGACGTCGGTCGGCTCCGCCCCCGAGGTGGGGGAGGTCAGCGTGGCCGAAGTGGCGAAGACCGGGCTGGTCGGCGTGTCCGTCGTGGTGCCCAACGGCACATCCGTCGTCCCGAGGAGCGCCACCGGCGACCCTGCGAGCGGGGGCGGGGCGGTCAGGTCGGCCGGAGCCCCGCCGGGGAACGCCGACAACCACGGGCACCCGGTCGCCGAGGCCACGACCACCGGTCGCGCTCCGGCTGCAGAGGACCCGCCCGTCGGTGCCGCGCTTCCCCCGGAGGCAGCTCCCGCCGTCGACTGCGAACCGGCAGTGATGCCGGCGGCGATCACCGGCCACGCGGCCTCCGGGGTCGGGGGCGCCGTCGATGCCGGAGGCGTGGCGACCGTGGGGGCCTTGGGGGCCGGAGCAGAAGCGACCGGGGCGGGAGCGGACGGGGCAGGGGTCGGGAGCATGGCGGGGACTGCGGCTCCCGGGTGCGCGGCGCCCGGAGTTCCGGAAGTGGCGACGGAGGCGGAGCTCAGGGTCGGCGCGAGCTGCCGGTCCGCCGGTCTGGGCGCGCTGACTGCCGGGCGTGCGGCTGCGGATGCGGGGAGGGCCGCCATGCCCGGGCCGGCCACGGTGGCGGTCGTCGCCGCCGCGATGCCGGCCACCAGGCCCATCAGCAGGGAGCCCCGTGGTGCAGATGCCGACGCCAGGGTCACCACCTGTCCCAGGGGACTGGCGACCACCTGGGAGGCGACCTGGCCGGCTGTCTGCTGGAACCCGGTCCACGCCGGCGAGCCGGCCGGGTGCACCGGGAGCGCCGACGTCGATCCGGCGAGCAGGTCGGCGCCGGCCGCCGGACGCACGCGGGGGTCGGGGTGGCGGGACAGCCGACCGATCAACGACCGCGCCGCCATCGGGGCAACGAGGAACCCGGCGAGCGCGTCGCGCACACCGCTGAGCTTGCCCTGCAGGGCCCTCTTCGCCCGATGCACCCGTGCCCGGGCGTTGTCCTCGGTGATGCCGAGCTCGTCGGCCACCTGCGGGTACGAGAGGCCCCTCACCTCGTGGAGCATGAACGTGCTGCGCTGCGAGGGCGGCAGTCCGTCGATGGCGGTTCGCACGAGGGCCAGCACCGCCGGGTCAGACACCCCGTCGGGGACCGTGTCGACGGTGTCGGGCGCGTCGCCGCGCTCGTGCGAACGGACCCGGCCCGGCAGGTCCCGGGCGATGCGGCGCTTCGTCCCGTGGTCCGCGCACACCCTCGAGGTGATCAGGCTGAGCCAGGGGCCGATGCGGTAGTCGCCACCGAAGCGGTCGAACGCCTTGAAGGCCCGCTCGAAGACCTCTTGCACCACGTCCTCCGCCTCGGAGCGGTCACCCAGCCGTCGCTGGGCCTGCAGCAGCAACCGGCGGTAGTGGGTCGCCACGACCCGGGCGAACGCCTCGGGATCCCCGCGACGGTGGGCCTCGACGAGGGCCCGGTCGCCTGACGCCGGCCGCTCCAAGTCCTCGGGGGCAATCGCCACTTCGCTCTCCTTGGTCCTCGTCCTCGTCAACCCACCCGACCGGAGACCGGGGTTCGACCGCAGACCCGGCCCCCGTGGGTCGAACCCCGCCGGCACCGGCTCTGCCGACGGGACGGGCATGTCTCCGCAGGTCGCCGACGGGCGACGCCCAACCTAGCAGTGTCGGGGGACCGACGGGGGCATCCGCGTCGTCCGCCGCCGGAGTGCACCCCCGGAACGCCGTTCCCTCCCGGGGAGTGCCCCACCCTCACGGTGTGGAACCGCGGCGGACCCGTGGCGACGAAGAACGAGTGTCACAAGGGTCCCCGACCTCCGGTTAGACCTTGTGTAGCATGCAGAAGACCCAGCACCATGGTGAGCCAGCGTCACGTTGGCCGAGCGTGAGGCGGGCACCCGATGAAATCCACAGTTACAAGGAGAGTGCAGTGAGACAACCAACCTTCCGACTCCGCCAGGTGGCGGTAGCGGCCCTAGGAGCGGTAACCGCCGTCTCCGGAATTGCGGTTCTGGGTGTGGGGGCGGCCGGTGCGGCGTCACCTCCTCCGCCCGTCGCCTATGTGACGCCGACGACTCCTCAGGTGGCCCTGGTGGCCGGAGGGAGCAAGGAAGCAGGCAGCAACCTGTCCTTCACCATCGGCGACGGGTTCGCCCAGGCGGACAAGCTGGTCGTCAACTCGATGCAGTGCCAGTCGGCCACCAACTACGTCGGGTTCGCCGCAACGCCGACGGTGACGGTCACGGGCGCAACGGGCAACAGCTCGTCCGCCACCGCACCGACCATCACCGCCGCCCTGGCGCAGCAGTCCGGTGACGGAGCTGCCTGTGCGGGCGTCAACGACCAGCTCGTGCTGACCGTGGGCAACACCGACGCGTCGGGTGCCACCGGCAACTCGTGGACGATCGCGCTCACCAACGTCACCTACAACGTCGGGTCCGCCGTCGCCGCCGGGACGGTCTCCGGTGCGCCCTACAGCGCGACCGTCACCACCTCGGCCGCCTACGTGCAGGGAGCCACCGGTGGCTCGACGGTGCCCGTCGCCGTCGACAACCTGAACGTGTTCGTCACGGCTGTCTCGGTGACCGCCGATAACCCGCCGGTGCTGATCCAGCCCGGTGCCCCGACCACGACCACCGCCATCAGCCCCATCACGCTGACCGAGCAGAGCGCCGGCGTGATCTCCGGCAACGTGTGCGTGGTCTTGAACGCCATGCAGCCCACGGGCGCGCAGCCGCAGTTCGTCTCCACCACCGGCACCAACGGCACGACCGTCAACGGTTCGGTCGCCGTGGACGCCGCCAGTGGCGCCACCCTGACGGCCACCACGCTCACGCCGATCACGAACGGGTTCGAGTTCACGGTGAAGACGCCGTCGACCACCGCCGGGACCTACACGATCAGCGGGCTTTCCCTGCAGGACGTCACCGCACCGGGACAGATCACGGCGAACATCACCGACTGCGGAACTACCAACTACGGGACCAACGTGACCGTGGCGTCGGCGTTCAGCACCAGCCGGATCTTCGGCCAGGTCGCTGACGGCACGGCCGCCGCCCAGCTCGCCTCCCAGTTCCCGCCCAACGGCACCGACTGCCCCGGACACGGCGGCGGTTCCCTGCTGGCCGGGCCGGCGTTCCGGCCGGTGGTGCTGGCGACGGACCAGAACTTCCCGGATGCCCTGAGCGCCGCCTACCTGGCGTCCCACCTGGGTACCGGCGTGCTGCTGACGCCCACCGCCTCCTTGTCCACGGACACGATCAACGCCCTCCGTCTCGAGGGAATCACCAACGTCTACATCGTCGGTGGTCCCCTGGCAGTCGGCCCGGCGGTCGTGACCCAGCTCAAGGCCACGTCGTCCTACACGTGTGGCGGTACGACGCAGCGGTCGTCGCTCCTCGGTTCGGCCCAGGACCTGGCAGTGACCCAGATCTACGGTCAGACCCAGTACGGCACCGCCCAGGCCATCGCCCAGTACTTCGGTGCGACCGGCGTGGCCTCGGGGAGCTTCGTCGGGGCGTACCCCACCAGCACCACGGGGACCAGCACCTACAACACCACCTCGGGCCTGAGCGGCACCCTGGCGCCCGCCAGCTCCGCTCCGAGCAAGGTGGCGATCCTGGCCACCGGGGAGAACTACCCCGACGCCATGGCCGCCAGTGCGATGTCCTACGCCCAGCAGTGGCCGGTGCTCCTCACGGAGCAGGCGTCGCTGGCTCCTGAGGCCCAGGCCGCCATCGTGAACCTGGGGATCCAGCAGGTCGTGGTGATGGGTGGCCCGCTTGCCGTGTCGGATGCCGTGATCACCCAGCTCTCGGGCATGGGTGTGTCGGTGCTCCGCATTGCGGGGACGGACTACACCGATACCTCCCAGCTTCTGGCGCAGTTCGAGTTGAACTCCGCCACCAGCGGGCTCGGTCTCGGTTGGGCCCAGTGCTACGTCATGCAGTCCTCCAGCAGTACGCCGTGCAGCTACGGGGTGAACGTCAGCCGTGGGGACTTCTACACGGACGCCCTGGCCGGCAGCGTGGTCGCCGGTAGGACTCGCACGCCGATCCTGTTGACGCTCGACCCGAACACCCTGGGGACCGGTATCCCGGCCCTCTTCAAGGCGGAAGCGGCGAACAACACCTTCGCCGACAGCCTGACGGTGTTCGGTGGTCCGCTGGCGGTGTCGCAGGCGACAGAGACGGCGGTGCTTCTCGCCATCGCCTCTGCCTAGCCTCACCCGGCAGTCCGCGACGGGAGTCGCGGGGTAAGAAGCAGTACAAGGAAGGAGGGGGCCCTCGGGCCCCCTCCTTCCTCTTCGGGTCCGAACCGGCCGGGGCCCCCGGCACTCCCGGCCGCAACCCGGTCGCCGACCCGGCCCTCCGGCCGCAACCCGGCCCTCCGGCCGCAACCCGGCCCTCCGGCCGCAAGGAGAGGGCCATGGCGCGCGGGGGGTGCGGATGCGCCTAGGGTGTGGAGGTCGTCGGCCCAGGCACGCGGGACGCTCGACCGTGGGCTTCACTGTGGATCCCCGCTTCAAGGCGCGTGTTTTTCAAGGAGTGACAGTTATGGCAGTAGGTGCAGTCAAGTGGTTCAACGCTGAG
>JAJYYG010000025.1 GCA_021801235.1 Actinomycetes bacterium | reverse complement strand
GGAGCCGCCGGCGACCACGACGACCCATACCGGACCGGGACGGGTCAGGGAAGCGCCTCGTCGAGGCGCAACTCGGCGGCCTCCTCGTCGACCGCCAGGGCGAACGTCAGCTCGGACACCAGGATCTGGCGGGCCCGGCTGAGCATCCGCTTCTCTCCGGCCGACAGTCCCTTGTCCTTGTCGCGGATCGACAGGTTCCGGACCACCTCGGCCACCTGGTAGATATCGCCGGAACGCAGCTTCTCCGAGTGGTTCTTGTAACGCCGGGACCAGTTGGTGGGCATCCGCGCCTCCTTCTTGCGGAGCACGGCGAACACCTCCTCGACCTCTTCGTCGTTGATCACCTCTCGCAGGCCGACCCCATCCGTGTTGTCCGCCGGCACCATCAGCGTCAGGTCCCCGTAGGCGAGCCGGAGCACCAGGTACTCCTGCGTCTTCCCGAACGCCTCCTTGGTCTCCCGGCGTTCGACCACCGCTGCGCCGTGGTGCGGATAGACGACCTTGTCACCGATGTCGAACACCGTTCCTCCTGGCGTTGCGTGCTGATCCCGGACAGGTGAACGTCGACGGGACCGCGTAGACGAGCACTCCAGGGTACACGGCCGGGGTGGCGTACCGATCCGCGCCCGTCCCTGCGCCCACCTCCGCACCGGGAACCGGAGGGCGGGGAGCGACCCGGGCCCGAGGGGTCCGGGGCCGTCCCGGTTACTGGTAACGCTCGAAGATGCTCGTCTCCGCCATGCGGGCGAGGCCCTCCTTGAGGGACCGTGCTGTCGCCGCACCCACCCCGTCGACCTGCTCGAGCTCGCCGAGCGAGGCCCGCATGATCTGCTGGAGGTTGACGAACCGGCCGACGATCCGTTCGATCATCGAGTCGGAGAACCGGGGGAGGCGGTGCAACAGCCGGTAGCCACGCGGCTCGACCCCGGAGTGCGCGTCGGTCAGCGACGCCGGGAGCGCGAGGACCTCCGCCACGACGTGCGGATCGAGCAGCTCGCTCGACGAGAGCGTGGCGAGGTGGGCGAGCACGCGGTCGACCCGGTCCACTCCGGTGCCCGGCGCCTGGGCCGGGCCGCGCAGGTAGTCCCGCACCACCAGGCGCAGCGACGGGGCGACCCCGTCGGTCAGCTCCGCCAACTGCAGGCGGACCAGCCGTCCGTCGTCGCCCAGCTCGACCAGGTAGCCCGCCACCTCGTCCGCGATGCGTTGGACCATCTCCGCCGCCTGGATGGTGCCGATCACGTCCCCGGTGGACACGGTGTCCTCCACCTCGAGCGCGGACAGGTTGCCGAGGGCCACGTCGAACCGGGTGCGGAAGCGTTGCAGGGTGGCGAGCGCCTGGTCCGCCCGGTCGCGCAGCCACCCCACCGGCTGGAGGGTGTGCTTGCGGTCGTTCCGGTAGACGGTGATGACCGACATCGCTGCGGAGACGGAGATCACCGGTACGTCGATCGAGCGGGCGACCCGCTCCGCCGTGCGGTGCCGGGTGCCGGTCTCCGTGGTGGCGATCGACGCCTTGGGCATCAGGTGGACGTTGGCCCTGGCGATCCGGGAGGCGTCGGCCGCCAGGATGATGGCCCCGTCCATCTTCGCCAGCTCGGAAAGGCGTTGCGGGCTGAACTCGGCGTCCAGCAGGAACCCGCCGGTGCAGATGGAGAGCACCGCCGGTTGGTCGCCGACCACCACCAGACCGCCACGCTTGGCCTGCAGGATCCGGTCGAGCCCGTCCCGCAGCGGCCGCCCCGGAGCCGCCATCGCCAGGGCCTCGTCGAGTGCCGAACGCGGGCCCGTGCTCACCGGCGCATGGTATCCGGCGGCGCCGACCGTTGCCCGGTGTCGCCGTTCCGGTGGGCGCCGGCGCTGCCGGAAGAGGACCCGCCGGTGCCGGTGCCGTGACCGGTGCCTGCGAGCCCGAACCGCTCCAGCGCCTGGAGGACGGTGTCCACCCGCAGGAGGGTCATCGGCCCGGCGAGGTCCGGCGTGGACGACGGGACTACCGCCCGACCGAACCCGAGGCGGGCCGCCTCCTCGAGACGCCGGGGCAGGCTGTCCACCTGGCGGACCTCGCCGGCCAGCCCCACCTCGCCCACCGCCACGAGGTCGGCGGGCAACGGCACACCGGTGACCGCGCTGGTGACCGCCAGCGCCACCGCCAGATCGGCACCCGGCTCCGCCACGCGGATCCCCCCCGCCACCGAGGCGAACACGTCGAGCCCCAGCACCGGAAGGTCCGCGTGCCGGGCCAGGACCGCCAGCGTCATCGCCAGGCGCCCCCCGTCGAGCCCCACCACCGAACGCTTCGGCTGGGCCTGACCCGGAGTCGTCACCAGTGCCTGGAGCTCGACGAGCAGCGTCCTGCGCCCCTGCATGGCCGGGAGCACGATCCCGCCCGGCACCCCGGTCAGGCGGTCGCCCAGGAGCAGCCGCCCGGGATCGTCCACCCGGTTGAGCCCCTGGTCGCCCATCTCGAAGAGGCCGAGCTCGCCGGTCGGGCCGAAGCGGTGCTTGACGGCGACCAGCATCCGGAGCGCATGGTGGCGGTCGCCCTCGAAGCTCAGCACCGTGTCGACCATGTGCTCGAGCGCCCGGGGCCCGGCCAGGGAACCGTCCTTCGTCACGTGCCCCACCAGCACCGTCGCCACCTGGCGGGCCTTGGCCAGACCGACCAGCTGGTCCGCGCACTCGCGGACCTGGGTGATGCTCCCGGGAACGCCGCCGGCCCGCCGCTCCCCGGCGACCGCCGGGCCCACCGCCACCGCCTGGATCGAGTCGACCACCACCAGGTCGGGCTCCGACTCGGTCACCGCGGCCACGACGGACCCGACATCGGTCACCGGGAGGATCAGGAGGCCCGGGGAGATCGGTCCGAGGCGCTCGGCCCGCAGCCGGACCTGATGGGCCGACTCCTCTGCCGACACCAGGAGGACCCGGTGGCCGGCGGCGGCCCGGGCCGCCAGCACCTGGAGGAGCAGGGTCGACTTGCCGATCCCCGGCTCGCCGCCGAGCAGGGTCACCGAGCCAGGGACGAGACCCCCGGCCAGGACCCGGTCGAACTCATCGACCCCGGTGGGGACCGCCTCCGCCTCGGCGACATCGACCGACGCCAGGGACAACGGCATCGACCCGAGGCCGAGCTCGTCCACCGCCCGGGTGAGCGGGCCCAGCGCGGTCTCCTCCACCAGCGTGTTCCACGCCCCGCACGACGGGCACCGTCCCACCCACTGGGCGGTGAACCCACCACAGTCGATGCACTGGTGTCGTCTTGCGGCCCTCGGCATGCCCACGATGGTAGGGACCGGGTGTGCCGGACGCTACGAGGGCCGGACGCGACGACCGTCGCCGGTTACCCCATCCGTCGCCCCGCGCCGACCCCGGCCTGCGCTACCGGCCTCCCCTGCCGGCCGGCGGCAGGGCCGCGGCCGGCACCGGGTTCAGTCGGCGTCGGCGCCGGCGCCGGCCAGCTCGACGGGGGGCGGCTGGTCGACCCCCTCGATCGCCTTGAAGGTCAGCTGCTGCTCGCCGACGACGAGGGGGGGCGCACCCTTCACGTCGAAGGCCGCCGCGACCTCGGGCGTGATCGTCTCGACGTCGACCACGATGGTCTCGCCCGACCGGAACTCCTTCCACAGGATGCGCTCCGACAGCGGGTCCTCGATCATCTGCTGGATCGCCCGACGGAGCGGGCGGGCCCCCAACTGCGGGTCGTAGCCCTTCTCCGCCAGCAACTGCTTCGCCGACGGGGTCAGTGCCAGGCTCAGGCCCTGCAGCTCCAGTTGGTTGGTCACCCGCTGGATCATCAGGTCCACGATCTCCACGACCTCGGTCTTCGACAGCTCGTGGAAGACCACGACCTCGTCGATGCGGTTGAGGAACTCCGGCCGGAAGTGCGCCTTGAGCGCTTCGTTGACCTTGGTCTTCATCCGCTCGTAGGTGACCGCCTCCGACGTCTTGGCGAAGCCGACCGAGGACTTCCGCAGGTCCGCGGTGCCCAGGTTCGACGTCATGATAAGCACGGTGTTCTTGAAGTCGACCGAGCGGCCCTGGGCGTCGGTCAGCCGGCCGTCCTCCAGGATCTGGAGGAGGGTGTTGAACACGTCGGCGTGCGCCTTCTCGACCTCGTCGAACAGGACCACCGAGAACGGCTTGCGCCGGACGGCCTCGGTCAGCTGGCCGCCCTCCTCGTACCCCACGTACCCGGGGGGCGATCCCACAAGGCGCGAGACGGTGTGCTTCTCCATGTACTCGGACATGTCGAGCTGGATCAGCGCGTCCTCGTCGTCGAAGAGGAACTCGGCCAGCGTCTTGGCGAGCTCGGTCTTCCCCACGCCGGTCGGTCCGAGGAAGATGAACGAGCCGCTCGGGCGCTTCGGGTCCTTCAGGCCGGCGCGGGTACGCCGGATCGACCGGGCGAGGGCGGCGATGGCCGGCTCCTGACCGATGACGCGCTTGTGGAGCTCGTCCTCCATCCGGAGCAGCTTGGAGGTCTCCTCCTCGGTGAGCCGGTACACGGGGATGCCGGTCCAGTTGGCCAGCACCTCGGCGATGACCTCCTCGTCGACGACGTCGAACAGGTCGACCCCGTCGGCACGCCACTCAGCCTCCATGGCGTCCTTGCTGTCGAGCCGTTCCTTCTCCTGGTCGGCCAGCTTCTTCGCCTGGTCGAACGCCTGCTTCTCGAGCGCGGCCTCCTTGTCGGCCCGGAGCCGCGCGATCTCCTCCTCCAGCTTCTTGTAGGAGGGGGGCGTGGTCATCCGGCGGATCCGCAACCGGCTGCCGGCCTCGTCGATGAGGTCGATGGCCTTGTCGGGGAGGTAGCGGTCGGCCAGGTAGCGGTCGGCCAGGTTGGCCGCGGCCACGAGGGCCTGGTCGGTGATGGTCACCGCGTGGTGCGACTCGTACCGGTCACGCAGGCCCTTGAGGATCTCGATGGTGAGCGCCACGTTGGGCTGGTCGACCTTGATGGGCTGGAACCGGCGCTCGAGCGCGGCGTCCTTCTCGAGGTGCTTGCGGTACTCGTCGATGGTGGTGGCACCGATCGTCTGCAGCTCGCCCCGGGCCAGCATGGGCTTCAGGATGGACGCCGCGTCGATGGCGCCCTCGGCGGCGCCCGCGCCCACCAGGGTGTGCAGCTCGTCGATGAAGAGCACGATGTCGCCCCGGGTGCGGATCTCCTTCAACACCTTCTTCAGGCGCTCCTCGAAGTCGCCCCGGTAGCGGCTCCCCGCCACCAGGGCCCCGAGGTCGAGGGTGTAGAGCTGCTTGCCGGTTAGCGTCTCCGGGACGTCGTTCGCCACGATGCGCTGCGCCAGCCCCTCCACGATGGCCGTCTTGCCCACGCCGGGCTCGCCGATCAGCACCGGATTGTTCTTCGTCCGGCGCGACAGCACCTGCATGACGCGCTCGATCTCCTTCTCCCGTCCGACGACCGGGTCCAACTTGTGGTCCCGGGCCAAGGCGGTGAGGTTCCGACCGAACTGGTCGAGGACGGGAGAACCGGTGGGCGAGTCGGCCGCCTGGCCGCCCGCGGCGCCGGCGCCGACCGCCTCCTTGCCCTGGTAGCCCGACAGCAACTGGATGACCTGCTGGCGGACCCGGGGCAGATCGGCGCCCAGGCTCTGGAGGACCTGGGCGGCGACCCCCTCGCCCTCCCGGACCAGGCCGAGGAGCATGTGCTCGGTGCCGATGTAGCTGTGGCCCAGCTGCAACGCCTCGCGCAGGGAGAGCTCCAGCACCTTCTTCGCCCGGGGCGTGAACGGCGGCGATCCGGTCGGTGCGGAGCCGGCCAGGCCGATCGTCTCCTCGACCTTCTCGCGGACGGCCTCCAGGGAGACGCCCATGGACTCCAGCGCCTTGGCCGCCACCCCCTCACCTTCGTGGATCAGCCCCAGGAGGATGTGCTCCGTCCCGATGAAGCTGTGGTTGAGCAGACGCGCTTCCTCCTGTGCGAGCACAAGCACCCTGCGAGCCCTGTCAGTAAATCGTTCGAACACTCCACCGCCTCCATCCGCGGTTCGGAAACTTCCACGAGTCTACAGGTGACCGCACCGGACGCACCCGCACCTCCGGGTTGCCGGTCGACCGGCAACGTCGCCTATCGTCTAGCGTCAGTGAACGTCATCGAGCTTCTGGGCCTGCCCGCCCTCGAGGATCAGCTCCGGCTCGTCGAGCCGCTGCTCTTGGAGTCCGTGGTGACGGGGGACGACTTCCTCGACGAGGTCACCACCCACCTGATCGCGGCGGGCGGGAAGCGCCTGCGTCCCGTGCTGGCACTGGCCACGGCAACCGGCGGGACCGACCGGGCCACCCGCGAGGAGCTGCTGGGAGCGGTGGCGGTCGAGCTGGTCCACCTCGCCTCCCTCTACCACGACGACGTGATGGACGAGGCGACCATCCGCCGGAACGTCGAGAGCGTCAACGCGAGGTTCGGGAACCTGGTGGCCATCGTGGCCGGGGACTTCCTCCTCGCCCGCTCGGCGGAGATCGCGGCCGGGCTCGGGACCGAGATCGCCGCTCTGCTGGCGGCCACGCTCGGCGAGCTGTGCCAGGGCCAGGTCGCCGAGGTGCACGCCGCCTTCCAGGTGACGCGCTCGGTGGAGTCCTACACCCAGGCGATCTCCGGGAAGACCGCCTCGCTCATGGCCACCTCGTGCCGGATCGGGGCCATCACCGGTGGGCTCCCCCGCCCCCAGGTCGAAGCGCTCACCACCTTCGGGCGGTGCTTCGGGATGATCTTCCAGGTGAGGGATGACATCCTCGACGTGGTCGGCTCGGATGCCGAGCTCGGCAAGCCCGCCGGTCAGGACCTCGCCGAGGGGATCTACACGCTGCCGGTCCTCCTGGCGCTGTCCGATCCGGACGCGGGTCCGGAGCTCCGGCCGCTGCTGGGTCAGCCGCTCAGCCAGCCGGAACGGGACAAGGCCCGTTCCATCGTGGAGTCCTCCGGGGCGATCGCCGGCTCGGTGACGGTCGGACGGAGCTACGCCGAAGAGGCGGCCGCCGCCGCGGGCGCGTGCCCGACTCCCGAGCTCGCCTCGGCCTTCGGCCGGCTGGCGCACTCGCTCCTCGACGGCCTGCCGGTCGGCTGACGTTCCTGCGGGGAACCGCCGACCGGCCCGGCCGCTGAGGGACCGCCGCGTGCTCCGGAGCAGGC
>JAJYYG010000082.1 GCA_021801235.1 Actinomycetes bacterium | reverse complement strand
TGATCTTCCCGCTCCTCCTCTTCACCGTGCTCTGCGCAGCTGCGGTGGACCGGTCCCCGCTCTCGCTTCTGGCGGCGCTCGTGGTCGGCTCGTTCATCATCCAGACCGACATCTCGGTCCTGCCGGTGGTGGCCGCGCTCTTCGTGGCCTCGGCCGTTGCGTGCCTGGCTGTCCGCCTCGCCGACCGCCACAGAGGGGACCGATCGGAACGGACGCCGACGCCCGTGCCCGAGGTGCGGCCCGTGCCCGGCCAAGGGCAAAGCAGATGGAGATGGCGCGGCTGGTCGTGGGCGGTCGCGGGGTCCGCCGTGTTCGTGCTGATGTGGATCCCGCCGGTGGTCCAGCAGCTGACCAACCACCCCGGCAACTTCACGCTCCTCATGCGGTTCTTCACCAGCGGCCGGCCGGGGCAGTCGGTGGTGGTGGGTGTGTGGTCCGTAGTGGCTGCACTCGGGGTGCTCGCCCAGGGACCCGCCGAGGTGATGCACTCCGTGCTGGGCTCGGCTCCGGCCCACGCCGCCGCTGACGTCGTCGTCTCCGTCGTCGTTGCGGTGGCCGGCACGGCGGTGACGGTGATCGCCGCACGCCAGAGGAACCTCTTCGCCGCCGGACTCGCTGCGCTCGGTCTGGTCGGGTGCGTCGTCACCGGGGTGGCCGTCACCCGGGTGACCGGCTCCGTCTACGGCTACCTCGTCGTCTGGGCCGTTGCCCTGCCCGTCTCCGTGCCGATCGGCCTCGGTCTGCTCCGCCCACCGCCGCTGCTCCATGGAGCGAGGGGGATCCGGGTCGTCCTGTGCATCGTGGGCGCCGCCGCGTGCGGGGTGGCCACGGCCCGGGTGCTCGAGATCCCCCCGCTCACCACGGTGTCCGACCCGCAGGTGGCAAGGCTCGTCGCCCTGGTCGCCCCCGACATCACCCGGGACGGGACCGTCTTCGTCGGCGACAACGCGGCCGGCACCAGTGGGGCAGGGGGAACCCGTCTGCTCGACGTCGAACGGTTCATCGGACTGATCAACCGCCTCGACCAGGACGGGTACCACCCCGTCGTCAGCCCGTTCTGGAAGGCCCAGTTCGGCCCTGGTTACCTGAGCAACGGCCACGAGCGTTGGGTCGTCCAGGTGGCCACCTGGCGACCGACGTCGCCCGGTCTCCCCGGCTACCGGGGCAGGGTGGGTGACATGTCGGTGGTCGTGTACGCCGGTCCCGGCTAGGCCGCAGCCGTGGCTCCGGTGACCTTGTCCGGCGCGGCGGGATGCCCGTCCGCCCGGGCCAGCCGACTCGCCCGATTGGCGGTGCCCAGGGCGGCAGCCCGGGTCAGCAGCCAGGGGGCGACCATCTTGGCCCCGGCGACGTCGATATGGATGCCGTCCGCAAAGCGCACGTCAACCCCGTTGATGGTCTGGGCGTACTTCCCTCCCGGGTCGAGCCGGGCATTGAGGTTCGCCACCACCACGTCCCCTCCCGACTGGGAGGCGACCTCACGCAGCAGGCGGTTGTAGATGTCGACCCGGGCGGGGTTGTCCTCGGGCCACGGCTCGCCGTCTGCCTGCTCGGGCTGGTGGTAGTACGGGGCGGTCAGCAACACCACGGTCGCACCGGTGGACCGGAGCGTCGAGACGGCGGACCGGATCGCCCCCAGCTCCGCGGCGTCAAAGGCGGGTTCCCCGATGTGGGTCCACTTCCCGTGGAGGAGCTGGTTCCGCACTTCGTACTCCCCGTCTTCCAGGAGCACGACGTCGGGGTGGAAGGCCTGGAGGTCGGCCCGCCATCGGACCAGTTGGGAGGCGCACGGCACCTCGATGCGACCCTCCCGCTCGCCGTCGACCTGGGAGACCAACGTGCCGTGGAACATGGTCTCGCCCTGCAGGAGCCCGCAACCGAACACTCCGTCGTTGGCGAAGTCGACGCCGTAGGCCGCCGACAGCGGCCCCAGGCCGAAGGAGAGGAAACTGGCTTCGGAGTCCCCCACCAGCAGGACCCGGATCGGCCCACCGACCCCGCTCGGTACCGACGGGGCACTGGCATCGGTGGCCGGGTCCCCTGCGACCTGGGCCGGGGTCGCTGCCGATCCGGAGTGGCCATCAGTCGCGAGGCTGCCGACCGACGCGCTCAGGGCCGGCGTGGCACCCGCAGTTGCGGCCACCATCACCACAGCCGTCGTACCGATGGCCAACGGGACGGCGGTCCACCCCCGCCATCCCCGCAGCACCCCTCGCCGGATGGGCATCTCGAGCACGTGGTACGAGAGGGACGCCACCCCGACGGCGATCGCCACGCGCACGAGGAAAAGGGGCCACCCGACCAGGCCCGTGCGGGCGTTGTCGACCACGAGGAAGATCGGCCAGTGCCAGAGGTAGAGGCCGTACGAAATTGCACCCACGTATCGGACGGGACGCAGGGAGAGGACCCGGGCCCATGGGCTGGTGGGGACGAGCGCCACGCAGGCGATGACCGCGGCTGTGGCCACCGCCACCAGGGCGAAGCCTCCGTGGTAGATCCAGGTCGTCGAACCGCTGCTGGTGACGGACATCCAGGCCACCGTGGCCAGCCCCAGGCCGCCCACCGCAGTGAGCGCCCAACGGCCGACGCGTCCGGCGCCGAGCTCGATGACCAACGACGGAGCTGTCCTTTCCCGAGGCCGGCCCCCGGTCCCGCCGCCCCGGAGCGGCCGTGCCAGGACGATCGCCAGAGCTGCGCCGATCAGGAGCGCCTGGGCCCGGGTGTCGGTCCCGTAGTACACGCGGTTCTCACCGGAGCCACCGTGGTAGAGCACGGACATGGCAACGGCGCTGGCCACGGCGCCGGTGACCGTGACGACGAGCAGGGTTCGCAGCGAACGCGTCCAGGCGAGGACCGCGAGTACGACCAGCGGCCAGACCACATAGAACTGCTCCTCGATCGAGAGCGACCAGGTGGGCAGCAACGGACGGGGGGTGTTGAGGTCGGCGAAGTACCCGGTGGGCCCGGTCATGAGATGCCAGTTGTTGCCGTACAGGAGCGTGGCCACCGCGTCCCCGCGCAACTGGCCGAGGGTGTCCGGCGGCGCGAGAAAGACCCCGTACAGCGCGACGCCGGCCAGCATGGCCAGCAAGGCGGGTAACAGCCGCCGGACACGATGACCCCAGAACCGTCTCAGCCCGATATGGAGGTTCTGCCGGAACTCCGAGATCAGCAGTCCGGTGATGAGAAACCCGGACAGGACGAAGAACACGTCCACTCCGAAGAACCCGCCGCTAGCCCACGCAAAGCCACCGTGGAAGAACAGGACCAACGCAATGCCCAGCGCCCGGATGCCGTCGAGCGGGGGGATCTTCCCCACGGCCGGCTCCGGACCCCCGTCGGCGGGCGCGACCCCGGGCGTTCGAGCCGCAGGACGAGTCACCGGGAGAGTGTAACGCCGCCCCTCCGCGCACCGGCCGTCGCGCCCGCGGACGGCCCGTCCAGAACGGCCGTGTCACGAACGGCCGTGTCAGGTGACCCAGTAGCCGAGGGTGAACAGGGTCTGGGTGATCAGAGCGGCACCCACGCAGAGGCCGAGCCCGATGGCGACCGGTGCCTGCCACCGGCGCATGAGCAGTGCGAGACCGGGGTAGAGGGGAAATGCCACCGACACCAGGCGGGCAGACGACTCGGTCGAGACGGGCCCACCGGGTCCGTGCACCACCGTCGAAGCGACAAGCAAGGTGATGCCGGCAAGGACGTAGATCCAGAGCACAGGCGACCGAGGGACGGCATCCCTGTCGGGACAGGCATATCGCCGATCACGGACGGCCGCCGCCACCAGGGCGACCAGGGCGCAGACGGCAAGCACGATCGCGACGTCGTCCACACTCCACATCCACGCGATGTTGTGCCACAGGGCCGCAGCCGACAGGTTCGGAATCCCGAGGAGCGCCGGGCTCCGGCCGGCGAGCGCGTGGTGGATGGCACCCACGTTCTCGATCACACCGGCGAACGGTGCCGACGTCACCCGGTGGAAGTCGGACTGCACGTCGATGAAGGCGAAGGGCTGATCGAACCGGACTCCGAGATAGCTGACATAGGCGGCCCCCCCGGCGGAACCGATCGCGGCGTAGCCGATGCTGCGAGCGAGACCCCGACGGGCAGCGAGTGCCGTGGCGGCCAGCGCGGCGACGAGGACGACCGCTTCGGGGGACGTGGCGGTGGCGTAGCCGGCGACCACAGCGGCCCACCACCAACGTTCCTTCCCGACCAGGGTCGCCACCATCAGGATCTCGAGGGCGAACAGCGCCTCCGAGTAGGGGGCGAGGAAGAACACCGACGTGGGGAACCAGCAGAAGAGCGTGGTGGACACCAGGGCGACTCGGGGACCGAGATGCCGGCCCACCAATCTCCAGAGCAACCCGGCGGAAAGGACGAACGCGACCATCGACACCAGCGAGGCTGTCCTGGCGACGCCGAGGAACCCCCCGGTGACGACGGAGGCAAGCCGCACCACGATCGGGTATCCGGGGAAGAAAGCTCGGACATCGGGGCCGTGAGCGGGATAGCCGTGCAGAGCGATCGTCGTGTAGTAGCGCGCATCCCAGCGATCGAAGGCCCCCAGCCAGGTCCCGTCCGAGAGGAGGCTCAACCGGGAGTGGATCACCGCCCCCGGGAACAGCACGAGGAGGGCATGGGCGATCAACACGCCGGCCACCACGCGGGAAATCGCCACCCAGATCCCCGTGTGCACGCCCGCCCACCACCGGCCGGGGACGCCTTTGCGGAGCAGGGTACCGTCGTCGTCGGGGATGTCGCTCCGTCCGAACCGGCGGCCGGGGGACTCCTCCCGGTGACCGGGAGCCTCCCCGCCGGGTCGCAGCGCGGCGAGAGCGCCTGCCCCTGTGACGACCCGCGTCATGAGGTTGCCGTCCGCACACCCGGTGACCGCTGCACGTCGAACCATATGTCAACTCCACCCGACGTCACGGGTCCCCGGCCGAGCGCGGCTCCGATCAGGCGGGAGACGGCACCGGCGTGCGGCGACCGCTGGTCGACCAGGACCACGCCCACCCGGTAGTGGCCGAGGAACCGCCGGAGATCGAGGGTGAGGGTCGCGTTGTCGGGGACCGGTGCTCCGACGGAGAACGGGACGCCGCCCTCCTCGTTGATCAGGAACTGCTCGACGTCCCGGGGCGACAGCAGCGACGGGTACAAGGTCGGCACGCCCCGAGCGTCAGGGATGAGCGCATAACCGCCGAGGAGCGTGAACCGCATCCCGGTCACGGCCTGCCACACCATCGGCTCGGCGTGGAGCGGCGCAGCAAAGGGATAGGTCAGCACGACCGTGCCCCGCGGTATCCCGTCGACCGCACCGGTGGCGAAGTAGCCGGGCAGATCGACTGCCACCGTACGATTGGGCCAGCGCGGCACCCAGGAGGCCACGATGAGGAGGACCAGCACCGTCACCAGTACGGTGCGGGTTCGGACCCGAGAAGCCGGCTCGCCGGAGGCGGCCCCCGCTCCCCGCCGGCTCGCCGACGACAGGTACGCCGCGTGCCAGGCATCAAGGCCAAGAGCCACCACGATGGCCACGAAGAGCATCGTCCACAAGGCGAGGCGGGCCGGCACCATGCGGTTGACGAGGGGGACTGCCGCCAGCACCGCGGCCGGCAGCGGTAGGCCGGTCGCACGGCCGGCGAAGGAAAGGGTCCCGCCGAGGGAGAGGAGGAACGCCACACCGGCCATGGCCCCGGTGAACCGGACCCACCGATCGTCCCGGTTGCGGACCACCAACGCGACGAAGGCGATCAGCAGGGGGATCCCGAGATAGGTCCCGTCCTCCGAGTAGTCGTGGAGGAGCGTCAGCCGGTCGCCCAACCCGGTGAGTCCGGAGGGTGCCAGACGCTCGAGCGAGGTGGGGATAAGGGGACCGAGGAGGTCGGACCGCAGCAGAAACGTGCTGCCTGCTCCGGCTGCCCCCGTGGCATGAACAGGTCCGGCCAGGAACATCCAGGTCGGGTAGGCGAGGAAGATGCCCACGACGACCAGGCATCCGGCGATGCCGGGCGCGGCGAACCGGAGCGATGCAACGACCTCGTGTGGCCGTGCCACGGCGAGGAGGGCGAGGCCGATCGCCAACATCAGCCCGGTGGTAACCAGCACCTCTGAGGAGATGAAGAACTGGGCGACCACCAGCAGGGCGAGGACCAGTCCCCATCGCCTCGGGTTCCCGACGCGTCGGACAAACAACTCGAAAGTTGCCAACAGGATGAGAGGGGGGAGCGGAACGAAGATCAGGTGCAGATGGGCGGTGGACTGGCCGACCATGTAGGGCGAGAACCCGTACAGAAGGCCGCCGGCGAACGCCGCCGGCACCCATGCGGTCCATCGACGCAAGACGAGGAAGAGCGAGGATGCCGAAAGGGGGAATGCCGACCACATGAGGAAATTCAGGCTGGCGATCGGGCCAGCGGTGAGTGTGAGGGGAGTGGCGACCAGCCCGAGCAGGGGCATCTGCGTGTTGTAGGTCAGGTTGACCCCCTCGGGATAGTTGAGGGTCCGTGTGTAGAAGGGGTCGAGACCGTGGATGATCGCGTGTGCGGTCACCGCCAAGAACCAGGTGTTGAGCCCGGCGTCGGCGCAGGTGCACTGGGGGATCCGCGAAGGATCACCCGGCCAGATCGGATAGTAGGCGGCGAGGCCCAGCAGGGCGAAGACGGCGACCGGGAGCACCACCCCCAGCCACGGTCCGGTTGCCCCCCGGGGGCGCGGTGGCGGACCCGCGGCCGGCGCGGCTCGGCTAAAGCGCCCGGTGGGGACGTTCCGGCCTCGACCCGATGCTTCCCGCTCCGCCGGCCGGCCGGACTGGTCCCTCGGCTCGTGGTCCTTTTGCTGCTCAGCGGGCGGCAGAACGCCGCCTCCAGCGCATGAGGGGTTGTTCCATCAAGTACCAGCTGGCGACCGCGATGGCAAAGATGACGCCGAGGCGCAGGATCTCGGTAGGCAGGTAGGGAAGGTGGGTCCCGTCGGCGCCGGGCTGCAGAGCGAGGTACACGGGAAAGTGCACGATGTAGAGCATGTAGGAGAGATCCCCGACGAAGACGAACGGCGCGAGCCCGATGAACCTCGCCCCGATGCTCAGGGGCGAGATGATGAGCGAGAGGATGATCACCGCGCTGGCCAGCGTGGTGGCCGGTAGCCACCAGACGACCAGGTTCTCGTGGAAGAGCGGCGCGGAGAAGAGGATCCAGACCAGGAACGCCGCGGAGCAGACTGCTCCGGCCGAGAGCAGCCGACTCGCCCACGGGCGCCAGGCGCTGAAGTACCCGTCGTTGGCGAGCAGGCCGAGGAGGCATCCGAGGAAGATCGCGTCCGCCCGGGTGTCGAACGCGTAGTAGACCCTCGTGAAGACCGCATGGTCGAACCGGGGGGCGCTGAAGACGATCCAGAGGCGGTCGGCGGTGCTGGCCACGATCCCCGCCACCGCGAACCAGTACGCCAGGCGGCGTCGGTTCGTGGCGATGGCGAGGACCATGAGGACCGACCAGATGACATAGAACTGCTCCTCCACCGAGAGCGACCAGGTCTGGGCCAGATAACCGAAGAACGGCGCGTCCCCCAGCGCCTGCCGGTAGTCCGCGTAGTAGAAGATCGCCGCAGCACTGTCCCCCCAGAGCCGCTGCGAAGCGTCCGCCACGGAAACGAAGGCAGCGTAGACGGCCATGAGGACGATGACCAGGGCCAGCGGTGGGAGCAGGCGCGCCGCCCGTCGGGAGTAGAACCTCGCCAGGCTGATGCGCCCATTGCGCCGTCCTTCGCTGGCAAGCATCGCCGTGATTAGGAAGCCACTGAGCACAAAGAAGACCTGGAGCGTCACCCAGGCGCCGGGCAACGTCCTGAAGTTCGAGTGGTACACGAGTACCGCGAGGATCAGCGGAGCGCGGATCCCGGTCAGCGGGGGCCGGTTCCCCAGCCGGAAGCGGGGGGGGTCGGAACGGGGTCCGTCGGACGCAGGCGCGTCGGACGCAGGCGGGTCGGCCGGAGCCGCGTCGCCCGGAGCTGGGACCGGCTGGGCTGCCGCGGTCGCTACGACCGGCTCGGCCGGCTCGGCAGCGATGACGTTCGACCGGTCGGGCGTCCCAGCGCCGGTCACCACCGTGGCGGCCCGCACCGGGCGTTCCTCCTCCCTGCTCCCGCTACCCATGCGTCGGCGTCGCTTGAGCGTGGCCTGCCGCGAGGACGCACCGGGGGACCGCCAGCGGTGCCGGAGGCGGGTGGGAACCGCCCGTGCAGGCGGAGAGGATGGAGGCCGACAGCGGGGCCGCTTCCGGCCCAGGGGGTCCGCTCCACACCCAGACGCCATGAAGGAAGCGGGGAGCCCGCCCGTAGACCGCGGTGAAGAACCCAACGGAGTCGGTGGGATGCCTGCCCGACCGGGTGACCACCGTCACGCCGACGTGCCACCGCACCAGGGCACTCCGCACCTCGGCCACGTCTCGCGGCGACGATGGCTCCGTGGTGGGGACGAGCGAGAGCGGATCGGGGGAGAGGCGACCGAGTACGGCCAGCACACCGGCGGGCGGGTCGACGAACGCCGAGCGGCCGTCCGGGGAGGGGACGACGGCGAAGCCGCCGGCGAGGGCAAAGTGCAAGCCGGTCTGGGCCTGCCAACCCATGGCTCGCTGACCGGTGAAGGGGACGACGAGCACGACCGTCCCTGCAGGGAGCGACGGGGCGTCGAGCGTGAACCAGGCCGGCGGGGACGAGGAGTGCACGGTGAAGGGGACCGGGGTGGCCGCGGCGACCGGTGCGAGCGCGCCGAGGCCGACGGCGGTGACCATCACCCCGGCCAGCACCTTCTGCCGGCGACGGCGTGCCCCGCCACCGCGGTCGCCGGAGGGCCTCGGGCCGGACCGCGTGCGGGCGCGGCGCACCCGAACACGGTCCAGCGCATCCCCGAGGATCGGTACCCAACGGTCGAGCGAGATGGCGAACAGCATCGCCAGACCGAACGTCACGATGATGCCGAAGCGGATGGGGAGGATGTCCTCCACCAGCGGCAGGTGGGCGAAGAGGCGCCACGGCAGCCACCAGGGCCGGCTGACGGCAGGGCCGGCGCCCACGTCCCCGAACGTCGTCCCGAACGAGAAGAGCCAGGCGACCGCGGCACCGATCGCCAGGGACCAGGCCACGCGCCAGCGGTACCAGGTCACCGCGGAGACGACCATGAGGAGGAGGAGGGGCACGCCCACGTAAAGCAGGCTGGGAAGGTGGAGCGGTCCCGCGTTGGGTCCGATCGCGCCGTAGTACCCACCGGTCATGTCGAAGTAGGAGCTCTGGCCCACCCTGACCCCAGCGTCGACGATGGCCGCAGGCGTCGTCCCCCACTGGGGCGCGTCGGCCCAGGGGACCCCGACGATGTGCCGCGGGCCGGCCAGCGTGAACCACACCGGGTAGGCCAGAACGGGAACCGCGATCCCCGCAGCCACGCCGAACCCGGTGAGGACCCGGAGCCGATGGGCCCAAGCCTGGCGGGGGGCCATGGCGACCACGGCCGGGAGGGTCACGGCAAGCACGAGGGCGCTGAGCGCCAGCATCTCGGTACTGGTGAAGAACTCGGCCACCACCAGGACGGCCATCCACACGCCGACACGCACCGGACCGTGCCGGTGGGTCACCAGGAGGTCGTAGAGGAGGAGGAACGCCAGTGGGGGAAAGAACGCCAGGGTGAAGTTGATGTGGCCGAAGGGGTCGTTCTGGACGATGAACGGTGAGAAGCCGTAGACGAGGCCGCCGAGCACCTGGGCCGGAAGGAACGAGGTCACCACCCGCGCGGCTGCGAAGCAGCACCAGCCCGAGAGCGCCGGGGCGAGGACGGCGAGGACGTTGAACGAGGCGATCGGACCGAAGAGCCAGGTCACGGGGGCGAGCAGCACCGCGGGAAGCATCCACGACGTGTTGGTCATCATGTTGGCGCCGCCCTGCCCGGCGTAGATGGCGTTGCTGAGGAACGGCGAGTGACCGTGGATGAGTGCCCAGGGGGTCCAGGTCAGGAACCAGAGCTCCTGGCTGGGATCCCCGCACTGACAGGTGATCGTGGTGGTCGGGCTCCCGGTGATCCACACGTGCCACCAGAGCAGCAGCCCGAGGAGGACAAAGCCCCCGAAGACGCTCAGGTGCAGCCGGAGGGTGCGGAAGATGGGTGGCGCCGACGCGTCCCGCCGCCCGCCCGGCCCCGTCCGTCGGAACGGCACGGTCGGGGACCCGCCCGTGCCTCCCGAAAGGTCCTCCACCGGGGTTGTCGCGACCGAAGCCCTTTCGCGCACAACGGCATCAACCACGCCCAGGAGTCTCCCACGGCCGCGCGACGCACGTAGATTGGGCGGTCTGATGACCGGGGACTCGTTCCGCCCAGGCACCGCTCTCGGACTGGCGCACCGGACCGTTGCCGTCGATCCGGCACCGACCCCCGGCGGCGTCGGACCGGAGGACCCCGAGAGACAGGGGCCGGACCGACGGCTCGCACGGACCCGAGGGCCGCGGCCCGGGACCGGCGGCCTGGCACCCCTCGGCTTCGCCGCCGCCGCCTACCTCGGGCTCGCGCTCGTGGTGTGGTGGAACGTGTGGTCGAGTCATCCGAGCACCGTCACCACCTGTGGGTGTGGAGACACCTCGCTGTTCACCTGGTTCCTCGAGTGGCCGGCCTACGCCCTGGCCCACGGGCTCGACCCGCTCTATGCGACCACCCTGTTCCACCCCGGGGGGGTGAACCTGCTCGCCAACACGGGAGTGGTGGCCATCGGGTTCGTGCTCGCCCCTGTGACCTGGATGTTCGGGCCGGTCGCCTCGTTGAACGTCGCCCTCACCCTGGCGCCGGCCCTCTCGTCGCTGGCCGCGTTCGTCCTGCTCCGCCGGTGGGTGATGTGGGCGCCGGCGGCATTCGCCGGCGGCCTGCTCTACGGGTTCTCGCCGTTCGTCCTGACGGGGCTCACGGACAGCCACCTCATGATCGGCATGGCCGCGGTGCCTCCGCTGGTGGTGCTCGCCCTCGATGAGCTCCTGATCCGCCAGCGGCGGCGGCCGGGCCGCGTCGGCGTGGTGCTCGGGCTCCTCTTGGCGGTCCAGTTCTTCGTGGGGACCGAGGTCCTCGTGATCACGGTGGCCTTCGCCGCCTTCGGTTGCGCGCTGGTCGCAGCGACCGGAGCGGTCCGACACCGGAGCCACCTGGACGCGATCCGGCCCCGGGTGCGCCATGCCGCGCTCGGACTGGCCGCTGCCGCGGCTGTTGCAGGGGCACTGCTCTCCTATCCGACGTGGTTCGCCCTGGCCGGGCCCGCTCACCTCTCCGGGCTCATCTGGCCCGGAGCCCACCTCTCCTACGGCGGCATGCCGTTCGCCGACTACGTGCGCTCCTCCCGGCCGGATCCGGCGTTGGCGGCATTCGCTCACCGCGTGGGCGGCTACCAGGGACCCACCTATTTCGGCCCCGCCGTCGGGTGGGGCGTAGTGGTCGTGGCCGTCGGCGGACTGGCCGCCTTCCCCCGCGACCGTCGGCTGTGGCTGTTCGGGACCGTCGGAGTCGTGGCCGTGGTCTTGGCCCGGGGGTCTGAGCTCCACGGCTGGACGCCGTGGCGGTTGTTCGCCGGGCTCCCACTCGTGGAGAACGTCATCCCGAGCCGGCTCCTGGTCGTGGTCGACCTGGCGGCGGCGGTGATGGTTGCGGTGACGGTCGACCATGCACGCACGTCCCTCCGCCGACGTGGGGTGCCCTGGGCCGGAACGCTGATCGGCACCACGCTGGCGACCTTGGCCGTGGTGCCACTCGCACTGGCCAGAGCCCCGGGGCTCCCCTTCACCACCCAGACGGTGGTGCTGCCGCACTGGTTCGCTCAGGTGGCACCCCGGCTCCCCGGTCACCAGGTGCTCCTCGTCTTCCCGGTGCCGTGGGCCAGTATCCAGAGCGCCATGACCTGGCAGGCGGTGGACGGCATGCACTATGCCATGGTCGGGGGCGGCGGACCGGGTGGCGTCCCGTCCCGGGCGGGGCAGGAGCGGGCGGGACAGGCCGTGCTGGCCCGGGCCTCGTTCTCCTTCGAGGGCCAGAAGCTCCATCGCGGGGACATCGGCGCGGTCCGCCGGGCGCTCCACGGGTGGGGGGTGACCATGGTGGTGATCCCCCAGCAACCGGGGCTGCCCTCCTACGACCAGGTGCAGTCGACGCCCTTCGCCGTCGCGGTGGTCACCGCTGCCACCGGAAGGGCTCCTCGGCTCCAGGCGGACGCCTGGGTCTGGTCCGACGTCGACCATGCCGGGACGGCCCCGTCGATCGCGCCGAGTGACGTCGTCCGGTGTGCACGTACCGCCGGAACCCCCGGCACCGCAGTGGTGCGCTCCGTCGCCGAGTGCGTGCTGGCCGCTTCCCGGGTTCCGCGTTGACCGGGCCGGCGGTGGCGGGCGCCGTCGACGACCCGGTGGAGACCGGTGCAGGGCGCCGAACCACCCGCCTGGGCCCCGGAGACCCCGAAGCGGCCTCGGATGCCCGGGCCCGCACGGGTCGCCGAGCAACGGCACCTCTGGCTCTCGCGGCGGGACTCTACGGGGTACTGGCGATCGCGCTGTGGTGGGGAGCATGGAGCACCCACCCGAGCACCACCACCACCTGTGCCTGCGGCGACGCCTCGCTCTACTACTGGTTCCTGGAGTGGCAGGCCTATGCACTGGCCCACGGCCACAACCTTTTCTACTCCACGTTGGCCTTCCACCCGACCGGGATCAACCTCCTCTCCAACACCGGCGTGGTCGGGATCGGCGTGCTCCTTGCCCCCGTGACCTGGCTGTTCGGCCCGACCGCCTCCCTCAACCTCGCTTCGACGCTCATCCCGGTCCTCTCCGCCCTCTCGATGTTCTGGCTGCTGCGCCGGTGGGTGTCATGGGTCCCCGCCGCCTTCGTGGGAGGCCTGCTCTACGGGTTCTCGCCGTTCGTCCTGACCGGACTGACCTCGGGCTGGTTGACGACGCTGATCGCCGTCCCCCCGCTCATGGTGGCGTGCCTCGACGACCTCTGCGCGGGAGGCCGGTCCCGTCCGGTCCGGACCGGGGCGATCCTCGGTCTCTTGGCCGTCGTGCAGTTCTTCATCAGCACGGAGCTCCTCGCCGTTGCGGCGATCACCGCCGCCATCGGCCTGGTGCTGGTCGGCGCCCATGCCGCCGTGGTGCACCGCGCCGAGCTGGCCCGGCGGGCACGGCGGGTCCTCCTCGGCCTGGCGGTCGCGGCCGGGGTGGCCGGGTGCGCCCTGGCCTACCCCATCTGGTTCGCCCTGGCCGGCCCGGCCCACTTCTCCGGTCTCGTCTGGCCCTCACTGCGACCCGGTTACTACGGCCTCACCGCCTCCGACTTCGTGCGGTTGCAGAGCACGTCCGCGGCCACCCTCGCCTTCCGCCGGTTCGGCGGGTACCAGGGGATCACGCTGCACGAAAGTGGGTACCTGGGTGCCGGGCTCCTCGTCGTGCTCGCCATCAGCCTCGTCCTGTGGCGGCGGGACCGCCGCCTCTGGCTCTTCGCCTCGGTGGGCCTGGCTGCCATGGCCCTGAGCTTGACCGATGCCCGATCGGCCACCACCGTCTGGGTGCCATGGCGCGTCCTGGCCACGATCCCGGTGGTCCAGAACATCCTCCCGGTGCGCTTCACCTCGATGGTCTACCTGGCGGTCGCGGTCCTGCTCGGCCTGGTCGTCGACCACGCCCGCACGTCGATCCTCGCACGGGGCATCAGCCGGCCGGGCGAAGGCTCTCAACGCGCCCTGCCGCGCCGGCGACGCGCAACCGCTGCCGCCCTGGCGCTGGCCGTGGCCGCCGTCGCCCTGGCGCCGATCGCCTCCGCCTACCGCGGCGCGTTCCCGCTCACCATGCAGCCGGTCACGCTCCCCCGGTGGTTCGCCACGGTCGCTCCCCGCCTCCCGCCCGGTCAGGTGGTGCTCACCTATCCGGCGGCCTTCGGGGGCATCCAGGCGCCGATGGCCTGGCAGGCCCTCGACAGGATGTCCTTCGCCCTCGTCGGGGGCGGAGGACCCGGTAGCGTGCCCCAGCGGGCCGGGAGCGAGAGGCCGGGGTTCACCGTGCTGGCCGGGGCGACCTTCTCGTTCGGCCCGGTCAACGAATTCCCCCCGTCAGCGGTCGCCGACGTGCGCCGCGCCGTCATCGGTTGGGGCACCACGCTGGTCGTGATCCCGGACCAACCCGAGCTTCCCGCCTACGACACGGGGAGCCACACGGCTGCGGTGGTGGCCCTGATGACCGCGGCGTTGGGTACGCCGCCGCACTACCAGGCCCGGGCCTGGGTCTGGCCGGTGACCACTGCGCAACCCCCTGCGCTCGCCGTGTCCCCCGGGGTGCTGGCCGCATGTGCGGGAAGCGGGAACTTCCCGACGGGGCCGGTCCTCGCTGTTCCCGCGTGCGTCACGTCCGCAGCGCGGACCACTCCGGGACCGCGTCCCGGCCCCTGATACCCGGTGCCTGACCTGTCCCCCGGGCCGCCGGACCGTCGGCGACCGTCTCCGCTCGACGCCCCGCCCGGGGACCCGTCGATCCCGGGCTCCGGTACCATGCGGCGCATGGACGCGGCCTCCGGCACTTCGGCAGCCACCACCCCGGCCGCGACCGGACGGACGGTCACGCTCCCGGACGGGGGGGTCTCCCCGGCGCACGGGCCGGCCCCCGACCTGTCGGAGGCTCCTCCCGGCCGGCCGACGACCGGGGTACCGGTGCCCGACGGCGGTGCGGACGACCCCGAAGGTCGCCCGTTCCCCCCCTGGCTGCGGATCGTCCTCGCCGCCCTCTTCGGCCTGGTGCTCGCGTTCGCCGTGGTCCTGCGCTTCTGGACCCGCTCCGATCTCTGGCTCGACGAGGCGCTGACCGTGAACATCTCGGCCCAGCCGGTCGCCCGGATCCCGGACCTGCTCCGCCGGGACGGCGCGCCACCGCTGTTCTACCTGCTCCTCCACTTCTGGATGGGGATCTTCGGGCAGTCCGATCTGGCCGTCCGTTCCCTGTCGGGCGTGATCGGGGTCATCACCCTGCCCGTCACCTGGATCGCCGGGCGGCGCCTCGGGGGCCGGACCGTCGCCTGGGCGGCAGTCGCGTTCGTGGCCACGTCGCCGTTCGCCGTCTACTACGACACCGAGACCCGCATGTACGCTCTGGTCGCCCTCCTCACCGTCCTGGGCTACCTGGCGCTGGAGCGCGCCCTGCGCCGACCGCGACCCGGCAACCTGGTCGCGGTCGCCGCGGTCACCGGCGGGCTCCTCTACAGCCACTACTGGTCGCTCTACCTGGTGGCCGCCGTCGGCCTCTGGCTGATCTGGCGCTGGGTCCACGATACCGATGTCGCGCGGCGGCACGACAGGGCCGCGTTCGGGGCCATGGTCGTCGGCGGGCTCACCTTCGTCCCCTGGCTCCCGATCTTCCTCTTCCAGTCCCGTCACACCGGGACACCGTGGGCCGCGCCGGCCAACTTCTCGGACATGGTGAGCGCCTTCACCACCTTCGCCGGCGGCGGGACCAACCAGGGCCGGGCCCTGGAGATCCTCTACTTCGCGCTCCTCGGACTGGGCCTGTTCGGCGTGGCGATGGACCGGCGGCACATCGACCTCGACCTCCGCACCCGTCCCCGCAGTCGCCCGCTGGCGTGGGCCGTGGTCTGTACCCTCGCCCTGGCGGTCGCCGGGGGGTACGTCTCGAAGAGCGCGTTCAGCCCCCGGTACGCCTCGGTCGTGTTCGTGCTCCTGATGCTCCTCGTCGCGCTCGGCATGTCCACGTTCCTCGACCGCCGGATCCGCACCGTGATCCTCGCCGTCGCCGTCGTCGCCGGCCTGGTCGGATCGATCCCCAACATCACCACCAACCGGACCCAGGCAGGTCAGGTCAGCCGGTCCGTCGCCGCGCGGTCCCAGCCCGGGGACGTGGTGGCCTACTGCCCGGACCAGCTCGGCCCGGCGGTGAACCGGCTTCTGCCCGGCGGCCGCTACCGGCAGCTCACGTTCCCCCGGGGGACGGGACCCGCCTTCGTCGACTGGGTCAACTACGACCAGGCGATCGCGGCCGCATCGCCCGAGGCGTTCGCCATCCACCTCGAGGCCCTGGCCGGGACCCACCGGATCTTCGTGGTGTGGGCTCCCGGGTACCAGGGGTTCTCGACCGACTGCCAGCAGATCATCGTGACGATCCAGGCCAACGCCCACTACGCGACGGACCCGTTGATCGCCGGAAGCAGCGCGTTCTACCAACCCATGTGGCTCTACCAGTTCACACCGAAGCCGAGTTGACCTCCGGCCTCCGCCGGGCACCGGCACGGACCCCCTCGACGGAGGGGGCATCGCCGGGCCGTCTGGGCCGTCTGGGCCGCCCCGTCGTGTCCGTGCTGCCGGCGTGGCTCCTCTCCCGGGCCCTGGTGGTGGCCACCCTCGCCCTGGCCACGCGCCTCGTCGACCAGCTCCACCCGGCGGACCCCTCGGCCGCGTTCCGGGTGCACCAGGGCCTCTTGGCGTGGGACGCAGGGTGGTACGAGGCGATCGCCCGCTCCGGGTACGGCCTCGCCGGGCGTTCGTCCCTCCGGTTCTTCCCGGCGTACCCGCTCCTCGGGCGATGGCTGGGCGCCGTGCCCGGCATCGGGGTGCCGGCGGCACTGATCGTCGTGGCCAACCTGTCGACGCTCGTCGGCATGGCCGTCCTCCTCCGCCTGGTGGAGTGGGAGACCGGGGACGCGGAGCTGGCCAAGCGGGCCGTGTGGTTGCTGGCTCTGGCCCCGGCGGCCTACGTGCTCGTCATGGGGTACTCCGAGGGGACGTTCCTCGTCTGCACCACGGTCGGCCTGCTCGCGGCCCGACGGCGCTGGTGGTGGCTCGCCGCGGTGGCCGGCCTGGCAGCAGGCATGGTCCGGCCTCTCGGGGTGCTCCTGGCGCTCCCGTTCGCGGTCGAGCTCGCCCGCCCCCTCCCGGCATGGTGGCGCCACCGTCGATCGCTCCGGCACTCCGACGCGCCCGATCCGGCGGACATCGGTGACCACCCGGCAGGCGACCCACCGGCAGGCGCGGGCGTCCCGGCAACAGTGGGCGTCCCGCCCTCCGGGCTCCTGGCCGTCGTGGCCCCGGTGGTGGGGACGGGGGTCTACCTGGCCTGGGTGGGTGCCCGGTTCGGCAATGCCCTCCTCCCCTTCAAGGAACAGACCCAAGGTGCCCACCGGGGGCCGCTCACCGCCCCGTTCGCCGCCATGGCCCACAATGCCCTGGCCCTCCTCCACGGCCACCACGTCGGCAGTGCCCTGCACATCCCGTGGGTGATCCTGAGCGTCTTCCTCCTCGTGGTGGTGGCGCGCCGGCTCCCGGCCTCCTACACGGCCTTCACCGCCGCCATCCTGGTGGTGTCCACCGCGTCCACCAACCTCGACTCGTTCGAGCGGTACGCGCTCAGTGCCTTCCCCCTGGTCATCGCCGGAGCGTCCCTCACCGCCAAGCCCGAGGTCTGGCGCATCGTCCTGGCCGGGATCACCGCCGCCATGGTCGGCTACGCCCTGCTCGCCTTCCTCGGGATCGTCGTGCCGTGACCGCGGACCGCCCTCCCCGGGCCACTCCCCAACGCCGCCGTACCGCAGCCCGGCCTCTCCGGACCGCCGACGTCCGAACCGCCCACCCCCGAACCACTAACGTCCTGGGCGGAAGTCAGTGACCGAGGGCCGTCGTCTCCGCGAGGCGCCACGACCCCCACGACCGCTCGGAGCCTACCCATCCCATCCTCCACCGTGCCTCCGGCACCTCACGACGTGACCACCCGGAACGATCCCCGGCGAAGCGCGGCCCGTCCGGTCGACGCGCCGGGCCGCACGGTCGTCATCGGTGCCGGCCCTGCCGGCCTCACCGCCGCGCGTGAACTGGTCGGGAACGGAGATCCCGTCACCGTCGTCGAATCGGACTCGGTGGTGGGCGGCATCAGCCGCACGGTGGAACGGGACGGCTGGCGGTTCGACATCGGCGGCCACCGCTTCTTCACCAAGGTCCCGCGGGTGGAAGCCTTCTGGCACGACGTCCTCCCTCCCGAGGACTTCCTGGTCCGCCCGCGCATGAGCCGCATCTTCTACGGCGGGAAGTTCTACGACTACCCGATCAAGCTGGGCAACGCGCTCCGGAACCTCGGGGTCGTCGAGGCGCTGCGTTGTGCGCTCTCGTTCCTGTGGGTCCGCCTCCGGCCACCACCGGACCGCGACACCCTCGAGGGCTACATCGTCTCGAACTACGGCTGGCGCCTCTACCGGCACTTCTTCAAGACGTACAACGAGAAGGTCTGGGGCGTGCCCGCCTCCGAGCTGTCCGCCGACTGGGGCGCCCAACGGATCAAGGGAATGTCGCTGTGGACCGCGGTGTGGGAACCGCTGCGCAACTCCCTGCCCGGCGCCCGGCGGAGCCGATCGGCACAGGTCACCAGCCTCATCGAGGAGTTCCAGTATCCGAAGTACGGCCCGGGGATGATGTGGGAGCGCTGCGCCGAACAGGTGGCGGCCGCCGGTGGGGCCATCTGGTTCGAATCCCCCGCGCGGGCCGTCCATCTCGAGGACGGCCGTGCGGTGGCGGTAAGCGTAGGGAGGCCGGACGGCGGTGCGGTTCGCCTGCCTGCCGACGCGGTCATCTCTTCGATGCCGCTCCCCGAGCTGGCCCGGATCATCGACCCGCCGCCGCCGTCGTCGGTGCTCGAAGCCGCCGGCGCGCTCCACTACCGGGACTTCCTCACCGTCGCCCTCGTCGTCCCCGCCGACCGGGGGTTCCCTGACAACTGGATCTACATCCACGCCCCCGACGTGAAAGTGGGGAGGATCCAGAACTTCGGCTCGTGGTCACCGTTCATGGTCAAGGACGGGTTCACCTGCCTCGGGCTCGAGTACTTCGTGTTCGAGGGGGACCAGCTGTGGTCCAGCACCGACGAGGAGCTCGTCGCGCTGGCCACCGACGAGCTGGCCGCCATCGGTCTGGTCGACAAGTGCGACGTGCAAACGGGGTACGCGGTACGGATCCCCAAGGCCTACCCCGTCTATGACGACGCCTACGACCAGCACGTCAAGGTCATCCGCACCTGGCTGGAGTCGAGCGCACCCAACGTGTACCCGGTGGGGAGGAACGGGATGCACAAGTACAACAACCAGGACCATTCGATGTACACGGCCATGCTCACCGTCGACAACCTCCGCGGAGCCCACCACGACATCTGGTCGGTGAACGTCGAGGAGGAGTACCACGAGGCTTCCGTCGCCCCGGACGGGTCGTCCCCCGGCGGCACGGGCCGCGGGGCACCGATCACTCCGCGGTCGGTCGGAACCGGCGCCCATGGGACAGACGCTGCGAACCCCTGAGCCAGGGCGACCGCGCTGGCGGTCGTGGTTCGAGCGGGTCCGGGCGGGGGAGCTGCGCACCGGCCTCCAGGACGCCGCACCGGTCGCCGTCGCCGGGCTCCTGGTGAACGGGGCCAGCGTGGTGGTGGTGGTGGTGGTCGCCCGCCTGGTGACCTCCCGCGAGTACGGCGCCATCGCCCAACTGCTCGGCCTCTTCTTCATCCTCTCCATGCCCGGGTCGGCCGTCGTCGTCGGGGTGGTCCGCAGGGTCACCGCCTGGCGGTCCCAGGGGAGGCTCGCGCTCGTCCCGGCCTGGGCCCACCGGGTCCACCGGCTGCTCGTCATCGCCATCGTGGTGGAACTGGTGGTGGTGGTGGCCACGCAGCACTGGCTCGCACGCCTGATCGGTCTGCCGTCGGATCAGGGCATCCTGGCGATCCTCATGGCCGGTGGCCTGTGGATCCTGCTCTGCGTCGACCGCGGTCTCCTCCAGTCGGACCGCGCCTACCGCCCGCTCGCCTCCAACCTCCTCCTGGAGGGTGTCGTCCGCACCGCCGGCATCGTCGTCCTGGTCGCCGCCGGGCTCGGCGTCTCGGGGTACGCCCTGGGCGTCCTGGTCGGTGAGATCCTGGCGGTCACGCACGCCCGGTGGCTGGTCCGGCGCCGGACCGCCATCGGCGCAGCCACCCCGGAAGACGCGGGCAGCGCCACCCCGGACGAGGCCCCCCCGGACGGCGGGCGCAGGCAGCTGGTCATCGACGTGTCGGTGGCGTTCACCGCTCTCGGGCTGCTCGCCGTCCTGCAGAACATCGACGTGATCGTCCTGGGCCGCTACAACCACGTCGACGAGGGCTCCTACGCCGCCATCTCGGTGGCGGCGAAGGCCCTGGTGTTCGGCGCCCTCGCCCTGGGCGCCTACCTCCTGCCCGAGGCCACCATCCGTTGGCACGCCGGCGGGCATGCCGTCCGCCAGCTCGGGGTCACCCTCCTGCTGCTGGCCGTCCCCGCCGGCGGGCTGCTCGGGGCGGCCCTGGTCGATCCCCGCGGGTTCCTGGCGCTGTTCTTCTCGCCCCGGCTCACCGTTGCCGCCCCTGCGTTCGCCACGCTGGTGGGGGCGATGATCTTCCTGGGCGTGAGCGTCCTCCTCACCAACTACCTCATCGGGGTCGGGACCCGCTGGGTCGTCGCCGTGCTCGGGCTGGGTGCCGTGGTGGCGGCAGGTGCCATGGTCGTGGCGCACGGGAGCCTGGTCGGAACGGCACGGGCCGACCTCGCCGTCCAGTCCGCCGTCTGCCTCGCCCTGGCGATCACCTTCGTCATCGTCCACCACCGTCGCCACGGGGCCCGCTGGAAGGCCCAGTTCGGCACCGTCCTCCCCGGGTGGGCCTGGCGCGGCCCCTGGACGCCGGTCGGCGCGGGCACCGAGCCCCCGGTCGGTTCGGTCCCAGCCGCTACACTCTCGCTCGGCGAGGGTGGGGCACGGACGTCGAGGGATGAGCATCGGTGACGACAGCACAGGAGGGGGCTGACTCGGCGGCGGAGGTTGCAGCCGAGGCCGACGGTCGTCGCGTCTCGGACCGGCTCGCGGCCAAGCCGGCGGCGCGCCTGCTTCGGACCGACCTTCCGGGCCGGCGGTTGCCCGGAGGTTCCCCCCGGGCGTTCGACGATCCCGCGCTCCAGGCGTTCTCGGACCTCTCGCTCGGCGAGATCGCCGAGCGGGCCGCGCTCAAGCGGATCGACGTCGTCGCCTGGCGCGACTTCGACGATCCCGAGGCCGGTGGGTCGGAGCTGCACGCACACCGGGTCCTCTCGCTCTGGTCGGCTGCCGGTCTGGACATCTCGATGAGGACGTCGACGGTGCCCGGCGCCCCGGGAACCGTCCGCCGGGACGGCTACCGGGTGGTCCGGAGATCGGGACGCCTGAGCCTCTTCCCGCGCACCATGCTCTCGGGCGCCCTCGGGCGGATCGGCTTCGGCGACGGGGTCGTGGAGATCTGGAACGGCATGCCGTTCTTCTCCCCACTGTGGTCGCGAGCCCCGCGGATCGTGTTCCTCCACCATGTGCACGCGGAGATGTGGAAGATGGTGCTCCCCGGGGGTCTCGCCCGCCTGGGGTTCACCATCGAGCACCATCTGGCGCCGCCCTTCTACCGCACCACCCGCATCGTCACGCTGTCGCACTCGTCCAAGGCCGAGATCGTGGACCGCCTCGGTCTGCCCGCCGGGCGCATCGTCGTCTCGCCGCCCGGGGTGGAGGACCACTTCAGCCCCGGCGGGGAGCGCTCCGTCGTGCCGCTCGTGGTCGCCGTCGGACGCCTCGTCCCCGTCAAGCGGTTCCACCTGCTCATCGGGGCCCTGGTCCGGCTGCGCGACCGCCACCCCGATCTCCGGGCCGTCATCGTCGGCGAGGGCTACGAGCGACCGGCGCTCGAAGCGCTGGTGGCCCGCTACGGGGCCACCGACTGGATCTCCCTCCCCGGGTACGTGCCCGACGACGAGCTGGTGCAGCTCTACCGGAGCGCCTGGGTGCTCGCCTCCACCTCGCAGCGCGAGGGCTGGGGTATGACGGTGACCGAGGCCGGTGCCTGCGGGACACCGGCAGTCGCCACCCGGATCGGTGGGCACGAGGACGCGGTCGACGACGGCGTCTCGGGACTGCTGGTCGATGACGCGGACGGTCTGGTGGCCTCGCTGGACGAGGTGCTCTCCGACGAGGTGCTCCGCCACCGGCTCGGCCACGGGGCGCGGCGGCGGGCCGACGGGCTCACCTGGGACGACACCGCACGGGGAGCGCTGGCCGCTCTGGCCGCCGAGGCGATCGCCCGGCGCTAGCGTCCCCCGTCGGGCACGTCCCCGCCGCCGTTCCCGCCGGCCCGGGTGCCGTCGGCCCTGTTCCGGTCGCCGCGGGTGACGTCGCCGCTCCCTCGCTCCTCCCCGGGGGACCCGTCCGCACGGGGTGGAAGGCTCCGCCGTCTGCCCACCTCGTCCGCGATCGCGTCGGCGGCCAGCAGGGCCAGCCCCGCCAGCACGACGACGTTCGCGGCGTTGTAGTGGAGGGGCCAGAGGCCGACCTGATTGAAGGGCTCACGGACCTGTTGGACCACGATCCAGGTCGCCGCCCCGGTGATGCAGGCGGCGCCGGCGATCCCGAGCAGCGAGCGTACCCGGGGAAGCACCAGGGCGACGAGGACCCCGGCACCGACCGGGATGCCGACCACCGGCGCGCTCACTGCCGCCGCCAGCAGGCCGCAGGCGACGGCGGCCACGGTCGCCGTCGCCAGTCCGACCCGGCGGCCCGCCGCCACGAACGGAAGGACGAAGCGGGGCCACACCACCTCGAGCGCCCCGTCCGAGCCAACGGTGGTCCCTCCCGATCGGCGCCAGCGCCGCGGCAGGAAGGCGAGCACCAGGCAGGCGAGGAGGAAGAGCAGGGACAGCAGCAGGGCGAGGTTCTCCCGACCCTGGGGGGTCCACCGCAGGTCGACGGTGAACGTCCCGTCGTGCAAGGCGCCGCCCAGGCGCGCCGGATCCACCTGCCACCCGTTGGCGAACGCATCGACGAGGATCGGCGATCCGAGCCCGGGGCCCCCGTGGACCGTGGCCGTCCACCCCCGGTTCAGGCTCTCCCCCAGCACCAGCGCGAACGGAGCCGTGGTCGCGTCGACCCCGTGCACGACCAGCTGGTAGCTGGTCGCCGTCTGGTGCACCACGTCGACCGTCGGGGCGGCCGGGTCCGGGGCCGGCGCCATCACCGTGGTCACCTGGGGCGTCGTCGCCGCGGGGATCACCGCAGCAGCCCCACCGGGTGCGGACTCGAGGGCCAGTTGGTCGAGGTTCAGGCCGGAGATCGATCCGAGCGTCGCCACCAGGGTGTGGGTTCCGGGGCCGAGGCTGATCCCACCGGCGTCGGGTCCGCACAGGGACACCGGGAGCCCTTGGCGGTCCAGAGCTGCTTGCGTGGTCCCGGTGACCCGCACCCACACCGGGTTCCCGTCGATCGAAAGGAGGTCGGATCGGCAGGTCCCCGGCATCTCCGGCGGGACCGACCCCGCGTGCACCCCGGGGATGCCGACCTCGGCCACCCCGATGGGGAGCCCGATGGGCGACTCCGACCAGTAGTCGAGGGTGTTCTCGATCCGGACCGTGTCGAAGGTGATCCGCAGGCTCGACCCGGTCAACGTCGGGAACGACACCGGGACGTCGACCACCGAACCCGGCACCCGGCTGTCCGCGAGCGGCGGCAGCGCCACCACGCGGGATCCGTCCGCGTTGCTCACGGTGATCTGGGTGGGGATCGAGTGCTCGCCGTCGGCCACGATCTGGAGGTCGAGGTGGTCGACGCTCAGCGGCTGGGGGAACTGGTACTGGAGCCAGGTCCCGGGCTGGTGCGACGCCCCGAAACCCGGCTCCCAGATGGTCGAGGAGGAGCCGTCGAGGGTGGCCATCGCCTCGGCCCGGAGGTCGCCGGGGAGCCTGCCCTCCGAGTAGGCGACGACGCCGGTGCCGTTGGACCCCTGCCTCCCGACGAGCTGGTCGATCAGGTTGTCGGGGATCAGCGCCGAGATCCGGGCCGTCCCCGACAGCGAGAACGTCCTGGCCGTCGGCAACCAGAACTGCCGGGACAGCGACGGCTCGGCAGCCGAGCGGGGCGGGAACCCGGAGCTGCGCAGCCTGGTCATGAGGAAGGTCAGCGGGTCCTGGAGCGAGGAGGTGCCGGCACTGCGGAGGAGGTCTTCCGGCATGGCGATCGTCTTGTCGGCGTGGACCCCGGGAATCTCGACCTCGGCGAAGCCCACCGCGCTCTCGTAGCCCACCTTGCGGTGGTGCGCGGCGACGGTGAAGCCGTCGATGGTGATCCGCAAGGTCGAGAAGACCCGGTTCCCCAGCGGGATCGTCTGGCCGGCGGGGACGAGCGAGGCCGGTCCGAGGTCGACATGGAGGGGATGGCGCCCGTCGAAGGTCAGGGTGACCGAGGTGATCGAGCGGTCGGGATCCCCGGTCTGGGGCTGCACCAGGGTGACGGATCCCGGGCGGTGGGGATGGTCGAACGCGACCTGCCACCACTGCCCGGTCGGGACGGCGAACGAGTTGTCCAGCCACGCCGTCTGCAGGTTCCCGTCGAGAGCGGCAGCCGGCTGGTCCTCGGGCAGGTACGAGAGGGACGACCCGTAGCTGGACGCCGTCACCGCGGAGATCCCGTTGAAGACCGCGGTCGTCTTCGCGTCGAGCGGCGCCCCCGGAAAGAGGTTGATCGGGGCGTCGCTCGGGTTCGAACGGTCGGGTCCCTGGGACGCCGTCTCGGTATAGCCGGTGTTCTCGTTGAGGGAGGTCCACATGAACCCCTGCTTCCGGTTGGTGTCGGTCACCACCAGGTCGGCCGGCCCGGAAAGGATCTTGGACCGGAGCTTCGGACGGGTGTCCAGCGTGCCGGCGTAGAGGATCGTCGAGTGCCCGGCGAGCAGGCCGGTCCCCGCGGCGTCGGCGACGCCCGTGCCGCCGCCGTCGAGCACCAGGGGATCGGCGAGCGACTCCGCCCGCACGATGGGCCTCGGGTTGGCGACCGAGTAGCTCACCAGGGGCGCCGGCCACCCGTCGTTCGGTGGTCGGCTCAAGGTCGCCTCGTCGAGTCGGGCGATGGTGGACTCGTTCGGACGGGGGGTGCCGTAGGAGACCGGATCGGAGAGACCCGGCGGGGTGGTGGCGAGGCCGGAGGCGACCGCCTGGGGCGACGGGAGGAAGTACCGCTCGTACGCCTGGTCGTACTGGACGAGGACGTCCCCGGCGCTCATCAGCGAGGCGAGGGGACCGAGCGCCGCCCAGTTCTCCACGCCGTTCTGCAGCGGGGAGTCGACCGCGTTGAGGAAGTCCGCGGTGGCGAGGGAGCCCATGATCTGCTGCTCGTGGGTGACGAACGGCCGGGTCATCAGCCCCGGCCAGACGGTGTCGATGGTGTCCCCCCACCGGTAGGCGGCGAAATTGTTACCGGGAAGGGCATAGACCCGGGTTCCCTTGTGCACGGCGTCGAGCGTCTTGGCCGCCTTGAGCACGTAGGCGGGGGGGCTGGCGGGCTGGGTGAAGCCGTTGGCGATGATCGCCCCGGTCCACAACGGGACCGCGGCACCGATCACCACCGCCCCGGCGAAGGCGGCGATCACCAGACCGGTCCGGTGCACCCGCCGGGCCAGCGCGGTCACCCCCGCCCCGAGCAGGACCGCCAACGAGAGCACGACCAGGGGGGTCACCCGGTCGGTCGACCGCATGGCCAACCCCGCGGTGGTGTCGACCATGAACGCCTTCAGCGCCCCACCGATCCACGAAGGATGGGTATAGGGGTAGGCCCCGACCGACAAGGTCAGCCCCAGCAGGGCGAGGAGGACGAAGTACGCCCGGTGCCGCCAGCGGAGGAACGCCGCGGCGATGACGGCGAGGACCGGCACCGCGAAGCTGAGGGCGACCAGCCACACCTGCTGGGTGTAGGCGATCGACGCCTGGGTCCACTGGCCGACCCGGTCCGACCCGTAGAAGTACCAGTACCCGAGCCCGCGGATGACCTCGGCAGCCGTCGAGCTCGAACTGGTGGCGGGAACCGTCTCGGTGTACTTGAGGACGTTGATGCCGTCCGCCGCTTCGATCTGCAACCCGACGGCCCACCACAGCGACACGCCCAGCGCCAGGAGCGCGATCCTCCATGCCGCGGTCCAGGCCTGCCGCCAGGTCACCTCCCGGGACACCCCCGCCGCATACGGGAGCCACAGGGCCGGGGCCAGTCCCACGTAGAGGATGGAGCTGGCGTTGATGCCGCTCACCAGGATCATCACCAGGCCGAACAGGGCCGGGTAGCGCCAGCCCCCACGGCGGGCCGCGAGGATGGTGAACGCCAGCATCCAGGGTAGGCCCGCCCAGGGGAGGAGGATCACCGAGATCCTCCCCGCGTACTGGAGGACGTACGGCGTGAACATGAATGCCAGCGAGGCCACGTAGCGGCCCGGCCCCCACAGGCCCAGCACCCGGCAGAGCGCGAGCATGCCGGCGCCCGCGGCGAAGAGGATCACCCCCATCCAGAGCCGCTGCGCGACCCACAGGGGGACGTGCAGCTCCGCCAGGATCCAGTAAAAGGGCCCCATGGGCAACAGGTAGCCGATGTTCTCGTGGGTGACCGTCCCCATGGCGACCCCGGGGTCCCACATGGAGACCGCGTCACGGACATAGCGCCCAGGGTCGAGGTAGAGGTACGTCTTCGTGTCGTCCGTGACCACCCCGGGCCGGGACCAAAGCATCGGCGCCATCCCGAGGACCAGGAACAACAGGTAGTCGGCCACCCGACGTGCCCGGCTGGGGGAGCGCAGGACGCGCACTGCCCGGGACAGGCGCTGCGGGAGGCGACCGACGACCGGGGGACGCGACGGTGCCCGGGGCGTCGCGGCGTTCGGTCGGTCGTCCGGGGACGCGACGTGGGGAGGGTCGGGAACCTGCACGAGTGGTCAGTAGTGTAAACAACCGTCCACGACTCCGAGGATCGGGGTCGCTGGTGACGCGGCGAGCCGACCGTCGACGCGCGACGGGTGAGGACGGGGGCAGCAAACGGATGGGACCTGGAGACGACAAGGACCAGTTGGCGCAGCACCGGGATCGCCGGGTCCGTGGAACGGCGGCACCGGCCGATCGTCGGAGCGGCGGGCTGACCGGCGAGCGCCCGATGGAAGGGGTGACCCCCGACTCGCTCCTCGCCCTGCACGCTGCCGGCTACCGGACGGTCCTGGAACGGCTGGGGACCGGACGCGTCCTCGACGTCGGTTGTGGGCAGGGGTTCGAGTCCGCCCGGCTGCTCGACGGCCACCGCCAGGTGTGCGGCGTGGACTACAGCGGTGATGCCGTCGCCTTCGCCCGGTCGAAGTTCGCGGCGTCCGGGCTGGTCGTCGCGCAGATGGAGGCGCTGGCACTGGCGCTCGCCGATCGTTCGTTCGACTGGGCCTGCTCGTCGCACCTGATCGAGCACTTCACCAGTCCCGAGGGTCACGTGGCGGAGCTGGCCAGGGTGCTCGACCGGGACGGGACCGCGTTCTTCCTCACGCCCAACCGGCCGGCGGACTTCGAGAACCCGTTCCACGTCCACCTGTTCGAGCCGGACCAGCTCGACGCGCTCCTCCGCCGCCACTTCGACGAGGTCACCGTGCAGGGACTCGACGCCGTCCCCCGGGTGAAGGCCGACTTCGCCGCCCGCCGGGCCAAGGCGGAGCGCCTGCTCCGGTTGGACGTGCTCGACCTCCGGCACCGGATCCCGAGAGCGTGGTACATCGCCGCCTACACCCGGTTGCTGCCGATCGCCTACCGGTTCATGGCGAGCGGTGATGCCGGAGGGTCCACCGGCATCACCGCCGACGACTTCTTCGTCACCGACGAGCTCGACACCACCACCATGGTGCTGTTCGCGACCGCCCGCGGCCCGCGCCACGACGCACCTCTCGGTTGACGAACCCCGACGGGTCCGGCGCCGGGACCCGGGGGAACCGGGCGGCACGGACCAGTGGCGTCCGCACGGTGCGCCGGCGAACCCGGGCGGTTGAGGACCGCGGATTCGTTAGTGTGTGCGCCGTGATCGCGATCGTCGTCCGGTCTTCGCCGCACGGTCGTGACCACACGACGGGTCGGCGGCTCGGAGGCGGGCGCAGGGACAGGCTGTAGTCACGGTGTCGCCTTCAACGGGAGCGGTGGTGGCCCCCCGGAGCGCCGGTGGGGGCGGCCATCGCCGGCTCGCCCCGCTGGACGGCCTGCGGGCCTTCGCCGTCGCCGCCGTTCTGCTCTACCACGGAGGCGTGTCGTGGATCAACGGCGGACTGCTGGGTGTCGACGTCTTCTTCGTCCTGTCCGGGTTTCTCATCACCGCGCTGCTCTGCGACGAGTCGGTGCGGAGCGGGACGATCGCCCTCGGCCGGTTCTGGGCCCGCCGGGCCCGGCGGCTCCTTCCGGCGTTGTTCGTCCTCCTGCTCGGAGTCGCCGCGTACGCCCACTTCTACGCGGCATCGCTCAACCTGCCTTCGATCCGGGATGACGCGCTGGCCACCCTGACTTACGTGGCCAACTGGCGGTTCATCTTCTCCAACCAGGGGTACTTCGCTCTTTCCGCCTCCCCCTCCCCGCTCCTGCACACCTGGTCGCTGGCGGTCGAGGAGCAGTACTACCTGATCTGGCCGCTGGTGGCCCTGCCCGTGCTGAAGTGGAAGGGAGCCAGAGGCCTCGGATGGGTGGCCGGGTGCGGTGCGCTGGCTTCCGCCGCCCTGATGGCCGCAATGCACCACGCCGGATTCAGCGTGGACCGCCTCTACTACGGCACCGACACCCGCGCTCAGGCGCTTCTGGTCGGCTCCTGCGTCGGTGCCGTCGCCTCCACCCGCGACTGGCGGGTCTTCTCCGAGCGGTGGAGCAGGACGCTCGAGGGCCGTGCGACCGGCGCCGCCCTCGGCCTGGGCGGCAGCGTGTTCCTGCTGTGGGCCTGGCACACCTACGACGGACAGAACGCGTTCCTGTACTCCGGCGGATTCCTCCTGGTCGCGGTGGCGGCCGCCCTGGTGATCGCCCACGTGGTCTCGTGGCCGCGCTCGGCGCTCTCCCGGTTGTGCGCGCTGGCACCGTTCACCTTCGTCGGGCGCATCTCCTACGGCCTCTACCTCTACCACTGGCCGCTCTTCTTGACCCTCGACCACGCCCACACCGGACTCAGTGGCCCGCTCCTCCTGGCCGTCCGGCTTTCGGCCACCTTCGTGGTGGCCGTGCTGTCGTACTACCTGGTCGAGCTGCCCGTCCGTAACGGGGGTCTCCTCGTACGTCGGCGCGCCTGGATGGCGTCGGGGGTCGCCCTCGGAGTGACCGTGGGCGCGCTCGTCGCCGCCACGACCGTTCCCGCCGTGGCCGGTGCCGCGACGCGCCAGACCGGCGCCGCTGCCTCCGGACCTCCGGTCAAGATGATCCTGTTCGGCGACTCGGTGGCCTTCCGGGTCGGGTTCGCCCTGGCGAGAAGCCCGGCGGACCGGGAAGACGGGGTCAACCTCGACCTCCAGGCCCAGCTCGGCTGCGGCGTGCTCCTCAGCCAGCGGGCGATGACCCACGACATCGTCGGTGTGCCCGTCCCCTACTGCAACTCCGGGGCGCCCCGGTCCAAGCAGTGGCCGACCATCTGGCGCAAGCAGCTCGCCCAGTTCCACCCGAACGTCACCGTCCTGCTGGCCGGGCGCTGGGAGGTGTCCGATCAGATGATCGGGGGAACCTGGATGCACATCGGGCAGCCGGCGTTCGACCGGGTGCTGATGGCCGACCTGGAGCTGGCCGTCCACATCGGCACGTCGACCGGGGCCCTGATGATCCTCGAGACGCCGCCGTGCTTCGACTCCGGCGAGCAGGACAACGGTCAACCCTGGCCGGCCGACTCGGCCACCCGCCTGCACGACTACGACCAGATGCTCTTCCGGGTCGCCGCCACCGATCCGGGGCACGTCGCCGTCGGTGACCTTGGAGCGATGATCTGCCCGGGCGGCAAGTACGAGCAGTTCATCGACGGCATCCGGATCCGGTCCTCCGACGGGATCCACGTCGCTCCGACCGCGGCCGCCGGGCAGTGGCTGGCCAACGTGATCTATCCCCAGGTGGTGAAGTTGGGCCACCTGCAACAGGCCGGACACCTACTGCCCTCGACCGCCCGCCCGATCCGGTGAAGCGGTCCGGTCTCCGGACGGACCAGGGTCGCAACAGCGTCGATCGCCACCGGTCCGCCGCCTGGAGACGCCTGCGGCCTGCGACCGGTCCCGTGGATCAGCCCAGACCGGGGACGGCACCGGCGAACTGCACCACCTCGGGCCCCTGAGGTCCGAAGGCGATGCGGGCCACCGCCAGCGGCCGGCTCTCGTACGGACCGAAGATGGCGTTGGGTGAGTACAGAAGCCAGGTGTCCCCGTGTTGGGTGAACAGCGACTCCTCGTCGGGACCGGGACCTTGCGCATTGGAGGCCAGCAGGGGCGTCGTGCGGTAGGGCTGGCACGGTCCCGCAGGACCGGCGCACGCCTCGACCCCGATGCCGCTGACCGGCGCATCGGAGGACCCACCGGAGAAGAAGAGGTAGTACTGCGAACCCGCCTGCACCAGGTCGGGCGATTCGATGAGCGCCCCCTCCCAGGGTTGATCGGCGACGGCGATGGTCACGGGGCTCCCGACGAGCTGCGTGTCGTGCGCGGTGAGCCGTTGCGCCCAGATGGTCGTGGGGAGGACCTGGGTCCGGTCGGCGTTGCTGTCCTCCTTCCAGATGAGCCAGTCGTGCCCGTCCTTCCCGTGGAAGATGAAAGGGTCGATGCTCCCCCAGGTCTGGCAGATGAGCGGGCTGGCTCCGGCCACGAACGGACCGAGCGGGCTGTGTGCGAACGCCGTGCCGATGCACTTCGAGAGCGCACCGTTGGGATCCGTCCGGGTCGTCGACGTCGCCGTGAACCACATCACGTACCCATGGGGGATGGGGGCGACAGCCTGGTTCCAGATCCAACCGGTCGACCACTGGGGGACGACGGGCATGGCGTCCCGCAAGGGACCCAACTTGGCGAGGTCGGTGAACGCCATCACCGGCACGTGGGGCGTCTTCCCGACGGCGTACCCGGCGGTGTAGAGATAGTCACGTTTGGGGCCGGTCAGCACAAAAGGATCGGGGTAGTCGAGGTTGGTCAGGATCAGGCCCGCTGGATCCTGAGCCGGCGCGGCAGGCGGGGTCGCCTCGGACGCCTGCTGAGCGGCCGGATTCTGCCCGGCGGCCGGATCCTGCTGGGCGGCCGAGGTGGCGGGGTCGGCGACCACCAGTCTCACGACCACGAGGACCACCACCAGTGCACCTGCGAGCGCGAGCGCGACGCGGCGCCGGCTCACGTGCTCTCCGTTTGGCAGCACCACCGCATCAGCCGGCAACTCCCCCGGGTTCGCATGCCGACCGGGCCCCGCCCGCTCGTCCCGGACCGCCGGAGCCCGCCGGACCCCGGCAGCAGCCTGCGGGGGCTCGACACCCTGCGGGGGCCGACCCGGAGCGGGGGCCGCGCAGCGCCGTCCGGTCCTCCTGCACGCCCCCATGGTACCGGCCCGCACGTCGTGCGGGCACCAGCACGGACCCCTGGCCGGGCGCAGGAACCCTCCGGAACGTCTCGGGGAAGGGCAAGGGACGCGACGGTGTGGCCTGGGCGGAACCGGTCACGAGGTGCCCTGCGGCGCCCACCGGCTACCCCGCCGCCGACCGTGGCGGAGGGATGGCGACCGCCACCGGCTGCCCGCCGATCGCCACCCGGCGGAGGACGGCCCCGTTGGCCAGGTCGAGCTCGATCAGCGTGCCGTCGTTGCCGCACACCCACGCATGGACGTCCCCCGGTCCGAGGGCGATGGCCTCGGCCCCCACCCCGACGGACAGCGGGGTCCCGGCCCGGAGACCGGGCAGGGAGATCGGCGTGACCGCGTCACCGCCGCTGACGTACGCGGTGCCGGCCGGCCCACCGGAGCTGCCGCTGCCGGCCGGTGGTGCCACGGCGATCCCGGTCGGGTCGCCGTCGACGGCGATCGGTGCCCCGACCCCGAGCGAGGGCAGGGCCACCGGCACGACCGTGCCCGTCTGGAGATCGGCTACCAGAGCGGTCGACCCGCCGGGCGTGACGGCGACGGCGTCGGGTTCGAGGCCGACCGGGACGGCAGGCCCGGCACGGAGCGAGGGGAGCGCGATGGGCGTCACCGTCCCGTCACCGAAGTTGACCACCAGAGCGAGCGTCCCTGCGGGATCGATGGCGACCGCCACCGGTTCCTTCCCCACCCGGATGGGCGGTCCGGCACGCAAGGAGGGGAGGGACACCGGGGTGACCGTCCCCGAGAGAAGGTTCGCCACCAGTGCCAGCGACCCGTCGGGAGCGACCGCCACGGCGTCGGGTTCGAGGCCGACTGGGACGCGGGCGACCTCCTTGCCGGTGGCGGTGTCGATCACGCCCAGCACGTCGACCCCCTTGTCGGCGACAAGCAGTCGCGTCCCGTCGGGGGTGGCGGCGAGTGCAGAGGGCAGCGAGGCCGTCGTCGACGCCCGCGTTCCGGTCGTCACCGGCGGCAGCACCGTCCCCGTGGCGAGATCGACCACGGCAAGGCTGTTTCCGGGCACGGCCAGCCCGGCCCCGTTGGCCACGTAGGCGACCTCGCCCGACCGGGACGGGGCGGCGACCGGGCCGCCACCGCACCCGGCAAGCGTCGCGCCCAGCACGCCCGCCCCGACCAGCACCGCGAGGAGCCGGTCCGTGCGGATCATCCGCGGCCGACGCATCGGCCGGTGCCCGGGGAGCAGTGCTCCAGCGCCGACACCACCTGGGCCACCGCGGCATCCGGACCGGTCTCCGGTCGGACGACCACGTCGGGGCGCTCGGGCACATCGTAGGGATCGTCGACCCCCGTGAACGAGCGGAGCCGGCCGGCCCGGGCCTCGGCGTAGAGGCCCTTGGTGTCGCGTTCCTCGCAGAGCGCCACCGGCGTGTCCAGGTACACCTCGACGAAGGGGAGGCCGGCCGTCTCGTGCAACGCCCTGGCCGCGCGCCGCGCCCCCGCATGCGGGCTGATCAGCGCGGCCAGGGCCACCAGGCCGGCGTCGGCGAAGAGGCAGGCCACCTCGGCGACCCGGCGCACGTTCTCCTCGCGGTCGGCCCGGCCGAAAGCGAGGTCCCCGTTGAGGCCGGTCCGGAGGTTGTCCCCGTCCAACCGGTAGGCCGCCCGGCCGGCGAGGACCAGCTCGCGCTCCACCGCCGCGGCCAGCGTCGACTTCCCGGAGCCCGGCAGCCCCGTGAACCAGATGGTGGCGCCACCGCCACCGAGCAGGCGCGCCCGGTCGACCCGGGTCACCGAGCCGGCGTTCCACGTGACCCGGGGGGAGGGCATCGACCGGCCGTCCTCAGTCCTGCCCGAGGAGCATGCCTGCTCCGACGGTCGAGAGGTCGTCGCCGTCGACCAGGATGAACGAGCCGGTCTCCCGGTTCCGCCGGTAGGTGTCGTAGCAGATCGGCTGGGTGGCGCGGAAGGTCACCCGGCCGATGTCGTTGCGCTCGAGTGCGGGTGCGGCCCGCTCGCGGTGCAGGCTGTTCACGTCGAGACGGTAGTGCAGCTCGCGCACGACGGCGCGCACCCAACGGGTGGTGTGCTTGAGGAGGAGGGTGTCCCCCTCGCGCAGGGCCCGGTCGCCCATCCAGCACACCATGGCGTCGAGGTCCTGCCCCACGATCGGGCGGTTGTGCGGCCGGCACACCATGTCCCCCCTCGACACGTCCAGCTCGTCGGCGAGCCGGACGGTGACCGACATCGGGGCGGCAGCCTCGGCCAGGGGACCGTCATAGGTGGCGATCTCGGCCACCGTGGTGGTGAGCCCCGACGGGAGGACGAGCACCTCGTCGCCGGTGCGCAAGACCCCGCCGGCGATGCGGCCCGCGACCCGCCGGTCGTCCGGCCGGGACCGGCTGTCCGGGCGGACCACCCACTGGACCGGGAGCCGGGGATCGATCAGGTTCCGGTCGGAGCCGATGTAGACGTGCTCGAGGTGGTGCAGGAGCGCGGTCCCCTCGTACCACGGCATCGCCGGCGACCGGTGGACGACGTTGTCGCCTTCCAGTGCCGAGACCGGGATGAAGACCACGTCGGAGAAGTCGAGCCTGCGGGCGTAGGCGGTGAACTCCTCGCAGACCGCGTCGAACGCCGACCGGTCGTACCCCACCAGGTCCATCTTGTTGACACACACCACCAGGTGGGGGACCCGCAGGAGCGAGGCGAGCACCGCGTGCCGCCGGGTCTGGTCGACCACGCCCTTGCGCACGTCCACGAGGAGGAGGGACAGGTCGACCACCGAGTTCCCCGTGACCATGTTGGCGGTGTACTCCACATGACCCGGCGTGTCGGCGATGACGAACGAGCGCTCCGGCGTCGAGAAGTACCGGAACGCCACGTCGATGGTGATGCCCTGGGCCCGCTCGGCGCGCAGCCCGTCGGTCACCAGGGCGAGGTTGACATAGCCGTCGCCCCGACGGTGGCTGAACTGCTCCACCGCCTCCATCTGGTCCTCGAACAGGGACTTCGAGTCGACGAGCAGCCGACCGATCAACGTGCTCTTCCCATCGTCGACCGACCCCGCCGTCGCGAAGCGGAGGGGCTCCATCAGAAGTACCCCTCGCGCTTGCGGTCCTCCATGGCGGCGTCGCCCGACCGGTCGTCCGCCCGGGTGGCCCCCCGTTCGGTCAGCCGGGACGCCGCCACCTCGGCCACGATCTCCCCCACCGACGAGGCGGACGACTCGACCGCCCCGGTGCAGGTCATGTCGCCCACCGTGCGGTAGCGGACCAGGGCGTCGAAACACGCTTCGCCCTCCGCCGGAGACAGGTGGGGACCGTCGGCGAGGAGCATGCCGTCGCGCCGGAACACGAGGCGCCGGTGGGCGAAGTAGATCGACGGGACGGCCAGCTCCTCGCGCTCGATGTAGCGCCAGATATCGAGCTCGGTCCAGTTCGAGAGCGGGAAGACCCTGACGTGCTCGCCGGGGAGGTGCCGGCCGTTGAAGAGCGACCACAGCTCGGGCTGCTGGCGTTTCGGGTCCCACTGGCCGAACTCGTCCCGCCGGGAGAAGATCCGCTCCTTCGCCCGCGCCTTCTCCTCGTCCCGCCGGGCACCGGTCACCACGGCATCGAACCGGTACTCGGCCAGCGCATCGAGCAGGGTCCGAGTCTGTAGGCGGTTCCGGGACGGATCGCGGCCGACGGGCTCGCGGACCCGTCCGGCGTCGATCGACGCCTGCACCGAGGCCACGAGCAGGCGGACGCCGCTCCGTGCCACCTGCGCGTCGCGGAACGCCAGCACCTCGGGAAAGTTGTGGCCGGTGTCCACGTGCAGCACGGGAAAGGGAACCGCCGCCGGCCAGAACGCCTTCTCCGCCAACCGCAGCATCACCACGGAGTCCTTGCCTCCGGAGAACAGCAACACCGGGCGCTCGGACTCGGCGGCCACCTCGCGCAGGATGTGGACCGACTGCGACTCGAGGGCGTCGAGGTGGGTGCGGCCGTCGAGCCCCGGACCGTCGACACGGCTGTGCGGCATCGGACCATGGTAGTGGGCCGGCGGTCGGCGGCTCCGCCGCCATGTGCCGCCATAGATGCCATTCCCCATTTCCGAAACCCGCTAGTCTGCTCCGGATAAGGAGGGTCGTGGGATGTCATCCATCTACGAGGCGACGGTCGACGCCGACGCGGAGAACAACGCCCACTCGCACGCCCTCCACTTGGTGGGGTTCAACAAGTCCGTCCTCGAGGTGGGATGCTCCACCGGCTACTTCACCCGCGCGCTGGTCGACCGGGGCTGCCGGGTCGTCGGGGTGGAGATCGACCCGGATACGGCCGCCGTCGCCGCCACCTGGGCGGACGAGGTGGTCGTCGGCGACCTCGAGCACGACGAGGTCTGGGACCGCCTGGAGGGTCGGCGGTTCGACGCGGTGCTGTTCGGCGACGTCCTCGAGCACCTCCACGACCCGCTGACCACCCTCAGGCGGGCGGTCCGGCTGGTGGCACCCTCGGGCACCGTCGTGATCTCGATGCCGAACGTCGCCCACGGGGACGTGCGGATGGCGCTCCTCCAGGGGTCGTTCCCCTACCGGGACACCGGACTCCTCGACCGGACCCATCTCCGCTTCTTCACCAAGGAGTCGATCCGGGAGCTCTGCGTCCAGGCCGGGCTGGTGATCGTCGACACCGAGCGCGTGATCGTGCCGCTCTTCCAGACCGAGCTGGGCGTGATCCGGGACGATTTCTCCCAGTCGACCATCGACCAGATCCTCGAGGACCCCGAAGCCGAGACCTACCAGTTCGTCGTCAAGGCGGTGCCCGACAACGGGGACCGCGCGGTGGCGACGCTGGCCGAGCGGGTGGCCGAGCTGGCGGACCATGCCCACCACGAGGTGGTCAGGGCCGCGCTGCTCGCCCAGGAGCTCCGTGACCACGACGAGCTCCGGCGCCAGGTCGACGAGTACCGGCGCCAGGTCGACGCCCTCCTCTCGACGAAGACCTACCGCCTCCTGGCCCCGCTCCGCTCGCTGTACGCCAGGTTGATCGCCTCGGGTCATACACTGCCGGGTCCGTCCGGCGGGGACCGGTGAGCGACGGGGACCGGTCCGACGGGGGGGCCGTTCCACGGGTCGTCGCCTTCTACCTTCCCCAGTTCCACCAGGTCCCCGAGAACGACGCGTGGCACGGACCGGGCTTCACCGAGTGGTCGGTGGTGGCGCGGACGAGACCACTGTTCAACGGGCACCAGCAACCCCACCTCCCCGGCGAGCTGGGCTTCTACGACCTCCGGGTTCCGGAGACCCGGGAAGCCCAGGTGCGGCTGGCCCGGTCCCACGGCGTCTCGGGGTTCCTCTACTACCACTACTGGTTCCGAGGTCAGCGGATGCTCGACCGCCCGTTCGACGAGGTGCTCGCCTCGGGTCGGCCCGACTTCCCGTTCGCGCTCTGTTGGGCCAACGAGAGCTGGTACCGCCGCTGGCAGGGCACGTCCGACGAGATGCTGGTCGCCCAGGAGTACGACGAGGCGGACGACCGCGAGCACATCCGCTGGCTGATCCGGGCCTTCCGGGATCCCCGCTATCTCCGGGTGCACGGGCGCCCCCTGCTCGCCATCTACCGTGCCCAGTGGCTGCCCGATCCGAAGCGGACCTTCGACCTGTGGCGCGAGGAGTGTGCCCGAGAGGAGGTGGAGGAGCCCTGGTTGGTGCTCTTCGAGACGGGCGACCACGACCGTGACCCGGCCGAGCGGGGGTTCGACGCCAGCGCCGAGTTCGTCCCGCACGGCCTGGCGGAGCTGGTGCGACCCGTCGACCCCCCGGAGGGCGCGGACCCGTCACACCTCTTCTACGACTACGAGGCGGTCGCTACCGCCTACAGCGATCGGCCCCATCCCCCCTGGACCCGCTACCCGTGCGTCGCCACCGGCTGGGACAACACGCCCCGCCGGCAGAACGGCGAGGCGCTGGTGCTCCGGGGGTCCACCCCGGCCCGCTACAAGGAGTGGCTCCGCCGGGCGGTCGCCGGCCAGGCGGATCGCCAGGGAGCGGAGGGGATCGTGTTCGTCAACGCCTGGAACGAGTGGGCGGAAGGTGCCCACCTCGAGCCGGACGCGACCCACGGCCGCGGGTACCTCGAGGCCACACGGGACGTGCTCACGGAGCTCGGCGGAGCGCCCCCGCCACCGGCCGACGTCCCCGTCGGCGACCTGGTCCGCGGCGCCGGGGAGGCCGGTCCCGCCGCCATCGAGGACCTGTACGACGCGCTCTACCAGCGGTTCGTCCGCCTGCAGGCCTCCGCCAGCGGCATGCTCGCCTACGGGGAGCGCCGCGTTGCGGAGGCGGAGGCCCGCCACCGGGTGGAGCTGGCGGAGAGCCGCGAGGAGAGCCGGAGGTTGGCCGCCGCCAACCTCGCGCTCGAGTCACGCCTGGCGTTCGAGGCGGAGCGGTACGAACGGTTGCGCCAGAGCATCCAGGCCAGCTCCGAACGCCACCGCCCGCCCGCGACGTGAGCGCCGCCGCCGCCGCCGGACCGGCCGCCGGACCGGCCACCGACCCGGCCACCGGTGACGCGGTGGGGGCCGCCGCGGGTCGCACGGTCGGGGGGGCGCTCCCCCGGGCCCTCGCCTTCTACCTCCCCCAGTTCCACCCGATCCCCGAGAACGACGCGTGGTGGGGGCCGGGCTTCACCGAGTGGCGC
>JAJYYG010000038.1 GCA_021801235.1 Actinomycetes bacterium | reverse complement strand
AGGGCGGCGTCGACCACGTCGTCCCCCGCCGTCGCGGCGAGGTCCACCACCACCGACGGATAGCCGCTGGCGATCGAGGCGTCGATGAAGGCGCCGAGCACCGGTGCCCCCGAGGCGTCGACCGCGCCACGGACGGCGAGCACCGCCCGCTCGCCGGTGAACTCGGCGACGACGCCGAACTCGGAACGGGGGGTACCCCCGCGATCACCGCGCACCACCCGGGCGGAACGGCGCCCCGGAGGGTACGAAGAGCGAGGAAAGAAGAACGCTGATCGGCATGGGCCCCAGCCTCCACGGCTGTCGCGGCCGGTCACGGCCGGCCACGGCCGGCTCCGAACCCTCACTGCCGAAGGCAGCCCGAACCTACACCCTCGGGAGAGACCTGCCGGATCGCCCGGCAGGCCGGTCCGGTCGGCCGATCCCCCGCCGCCTGGATCGGGGACCGGGGAGTGCTGGGGCGGAGACGGTCGGGTAGGGTCGCGGGAGCCTTCGACCGGGAGCCGGAGCGGACGGCACTCCGATGATTGTGGAGGGCGCGACACCATGACCAGGGCGCAGTCGGCAGACCCCGATCCCACCGCCCTCGGACTCCCCGGGTCCATCCGGGCGTGCCTCTTCGACCTCGACGGGGTCCTCACCCGGACGGCCACCGTGCACGCGGCCGCCTGGAAGGAGATGTTCGACGCCTACCTCCGGGAGCGGGCCGACCGGCTGGGTGAGCCGTTCGTCCCCTTCGACGCAGTCGCCGACTACGACACCTACGTCGACGGCAGACCCAGGGACGACGGGACCCGGACGTTCCTGGCCTCGCGCCACATCGACCTGCCCGACGGCTCCCCTGACGACCCACCGGGCACCGAGACGGTCCACGGGCTCGGAGCCGCGAAGAACGCGGTCCTCCTGCGCAGGCTGCACCAGGACGGCGTCGAGCCCTACCCGGGATCCGTCCGCTATGTCACCGCGGTGCGCAACGCCCGGCTCCTCACCGCGGTGGTCTCCTCCAGCGCGAACTGCAGGGACGTCCTGGAGGCCGCGGGCATCACCGGCCTGTTCGACACGCGCATCGACGGGGTGACCGCCGCGGCCGGCCATCTGGCCGGGAAGCCGGCCCCGGACACCTACCTTGCCGCAGCCAGGGCGCTGGGGGTGGAGCCCCGGGAGGCGGCGGTGTTCGAAGACGCCCTCTCCGGGGTGGAAGCGGGCCGTGCGGGGTCCTTCGGCTTCGTGGTCGGTGTGGACCGGGTCGGACAGGCCGACGCGCTGCGGCGCCACGGCGCCGACCGCGTCGTCACGGACCTGGCCGACCTGCTCACCGGAGCGGCGGGAGCACCGTGACCCGGTCGGCGGCACCTGCCCCGGTCGACGGCCCGACGCCTCTGCCCGCCGGGACCGGCATGGGGCTCCCCTTCGATCCGACGTGGTGCCTGGTGGTCGGGGACGACAGGGAGGGCACCGGTCCTGCTGACGATGCGGGACTGGCCACGGTGGTCGAGAGCTGGTGCTGCCTCGCCGACGGCACGGTCGGCACCCGTGGGGTGCTCGAGGACGAGAGCGGAGGTGACCACCCTCCCGGTCCTGCGGTCGTGGCCGCCGGGCTCTACGAGCCGGCCGAGGGCGTCAGCGAGACGCTGGTGCCCCTTCCCTCCTGGTGCGCCCTTCCCGTTGCCGGGAGCCTCCGGACGGGGCGACGGGTGCTCGACCTGCGCGACGGCGTCCTCACCCGTCGGGCCGCCGGCGGGGGCGGGGGCGGGGAGCTGTGGAGCGCCCGCTTCGCCTGTGCCGAGCGACCCGGCACCGGCGTGCTGGTGGCCGAAGTGGCGGCGGAGCTCCTGACCGGCGGTCCGGTCGGGGGTGGGTGTCGCGTGGGCGGCCCCGACGAAGGCGGCCCCGCCGGGAGCAGCGCGGGGCAGGCCGGCGAAGGAGCCGTGCCGCGACGGTGGCGTTCCCCGTTCGGAGGCGGCGCCCTGGTGGCCACCGACACCCGCGTCACGCCGGAGGCACGGTCGGGCGGGCCGGTCACCGTCGAGCGCCTCGCCGTCCACGTCGTCTCGGCGCACCGGGCGCCCCGCCGGGCGGAGGCGTCGAGGCGGTTGGCTCGTGCCCGCGAGCTGGGGCCGGCGGCGCTGCTGGCCGAGCAGCGGCGGGCCTGGGGGAAGCGCTGGGCTGCCGCCGACGTCGAGATCGTCGGCGACCCGGAGCTGACCCTCGCCGTTCGCTTCTCGCTCTTCCACCTCCTCTCGTCGGCGGCCCGTCGGGGCGAGGCGGCGGTCGGGGCCCGGGGGCTAACCGGACCCGCCTATGCGGGCCACGTGTTCTGGGACACCGACGTCTTCGTGCTCCCCGTACTGGCCGCGGTCGCCCCGCGTCAGGCGCGTGCCGTGCTCGAGTACCGCCTCCGGCGCCTGGACGCCGCCCGGGCCCGTGCCGGCGGCAACGGGAGGCGTGGGGCCCGCTTCCCCTGGGAGTCGGCGCACGACGGCAGGGACGTGACCCCGCGCTCCGGGGTTGACCAGCACGGCACGCAGGTGCCGATCCGCACCGGGGACCTCGAGGAACACGTGACCGCCGACGTGGCCTGGGGGGCATGGCGGTACGCCGCCTGGACGGGGGACTGGTCGTTCCTCACCGGTCCGGCCTACCCGCTCCTGGTGGAGACGGCCCGGTACTGGGCGGCCCGGGTCCGCCGGGACGCCCAGGGTGCGGCCCACATCGACCACGTGATCGGGCCGGACGAGTACCACGAGGACGTGGACGACAACGCGTTCACCAACCTGATGGCGCGCTGGAACCTCCGCCGGGCCGCCGAGCTGGTCGAACGCGTGGGTCCACGCGGGAGCGAGGCCGACGAGGCGGGCGGTTGGCGCGAGACGGCCGACGCGCTGGTCGACGGCTACGACCGCGCCACCGGTCGCTACGAGCAGTTCGCCGGCTACGACCGCCTGGCGCCGGTGATGGCCGCAGACCTCGGCACGCCCCCGCTCGCGGCCGACCTCGTCCTCGGGCCGGAGCGACTGGCCGCGACCCAGGTGGTCAAACAGGCCGATGTGCTGATGGCGCACTTCCTCGTACCCGGAGAGACCGAGCCCGGTTCGCTGGACGCCAACCTGCGGCACTACCTCTCCCGGTGCGCCCACGGCTCGTCGCTCTCCCCGTCCGTGCACGCCACCCTGCTGGCCAGGGACGGACGGCCCGACGAAGCGCTCGACCTCCTGGCGGTCGCGGTCGCGGTCGACCTGGAGGACCTCACCGAGACGACCGGTGGCGGCCTGCACCTGGCCAATCTCGGCGGGATCTGGCAGGCCGTGGTCCACGGGTTCGCGGGCGTGGCCGTGGAGCGGCCGGACGATCCCGCACTGGTGATCGAACCCCACCTTCCCGGGGGATGGGACGAGTTGAAGGTGACCGTCGGCTGGCACGGGGCCGAGCTGCACCTGACGTGCCGGCGCGACGGCGTCCACGTGTCGTCGCCGGTCGCCCTGACCGTGCGGGTGCACGGGACGGTCGCCCGCATCGAGCCCCCCGGCAGGTGGGTGGGATGAGCGGGAGCCCGGCGGACCGGCGACTGGTGGTGGTCGCCCCACCGGGCGCCGCCCCGGGCCGGTGGGACGGGGTGGTGGCAACAGTGGCCGCCATAGCCGACGCCCATCCGGTCCCCGGGACCTGGCCCGCGGGTGGCTCCCCCGACGGAGCCCCCGGCCGTGGTCCTGCTGCCGGCCCGGACGTCGGGCTACCCGGGGGGAGGGACGAGACCTTCCTCCGGCGGATCCTCGAGCAGGCGGTCGGTACGCCGCTGCTCGTCCTGCCCGGCCCGGAGCCCTCCCGATCCCACGAGCCCGCCGCCGTGCGCCGCATGCTGGTGCCGATGGACCGGAGCCTTTCCGAACGCCGGGTGCTCCGCCCACTGATCGAGCGGGCCCGGGCCCTCGGGATCGGGGTCCACCAGCTCCACGTGCTGGGTCCGACCAGCCGTCCCGCCATGTGGGAGGGACCCGGTCACCACGCCGACGCCTGGCTGGCCGAGCTCCGACGCCGCCACCAGCCGGAGGGGACGGCGCTCACCGTGGTCGGCGGCAACCCGGTGGAACAGGTCCTCTCGGCCGGCCGGGACACCGACCTGGTCGTGATCTGCTGGCACGGCGACGCCGCCGCCAGCCGGGCCCACGTGGTGCGGGGGATCGTGGAACGGATCGGCCGGCCTCTCCTCCTCGTCCCCGTGTAGGGTCGGGACGCCGCCTCCGCAGGGGTGGGCATGGCCCGAGCGGCCGTTCCGGATCCGGGAGGTCATCCACATGCCTCAATCCGAACCGCACGGGGCGGAGGTCCGCCCAACCAGCACCGACGGCCCCCTCGCCGACGAGGAGCTGGCGGCGATGGACGCCTGGTGGCGGGCGGCGAACTACCTCGCGCTCGGGCAGACCTACCTGATGGAGAACCCCCTCCTCGATCGCCCGCTCGCCGCCGGAGAGATCAAGCCCACCCTGCTCGGCCACTGGGGATCCGCTCCCGGGCTCAACTTCGTCTACGTCCACCTCAACCGCATCATCCGCCGCCACGACCTCGACCTGATCTACGTCGCCGGGCCCGGCCACTGCGGTCACTCGATGATCGCCGGTGCGTACCTCGACGGTACCTACACCGAGGTCTACCCGGACATCACCAGGGACCGCCCCGGCCTGCAGCGCCTCTTCAAGCAGTTCTCCTTCCCCGGCGGGGTCCCGAGCCACGTGGCGCCCGAGACCCCGGGCTCGCTGCACGAGGGCGGCGAGCTCGGCTACAGCCTGCTGCACGCCTTCGGGGCGGTCTTCGACAACCCGGACCTGGTGGCGGTCCCGATCATCAGCGACGGCGAGTCGGAGACGGGACCGCTGGCCGCCAGCTGGCACTCGAACAAGTTCCTGAACCCGGCCCGCGACGGGGCGGTGCTCCCCATCCTCCACCTGAACGGCTACAAGATCTCCCTCCCGACGGTGCTGGCCCGGATCGGCAGCGACGAGCTCCTCAGCCTCCTCCGCGGGTACGGCTGGGACCCGGTGGTGGTCGAGGGACGCGATCCCGCTCCGGTGCACCAGGCGATGGCCTCTGCACTCGACACCGCAGTGGGCACGATCCGGGCCATCCAGGGTCGGGCCCGGTCGGGACGGCCGGTCGTGCGTGAGCGCTGGCCGATGATCGTCCTGGCGACCCCCGCAGGCTGGACGGCCCCGAAGGTGGTGGACGGCCTCCCCGCCGAGGGGACCTGGCGGTGCCATCTCACCCCGCTCGAGAACCCCCGGACCGACCCCGTCCAGCTGGCCCAGCTGCAGACCTGGTTCGAGAGCTACCGGCCCGAGGAGCTGTTCGACGCCAACGGGTGCCCGGTGGAGGAGATCACCGCCCTCGCCCCGGTGGGCGACCGGCGGATGAGCGCCAACCGCCACACCAACGGCGGCCTGCTGACCCGGGAGCTGCGGCTCCCCGAGCTCGACCCCTACGCGGTCGCGGTGCCCGCCCCCGGAGCGGTCGATGCCGAGGCGACCCGGGTGCTGAGCGCGTACCTGCGCGACGTGATGGTCGCCAACCCCGACCGGTTCCGGGTGTTCGGACCCGACGAGACGGCGTCCAACCGGCTCAGCCACCTCTTCGAGGTGAGCGACCAGACCTTCGTCGGCGAGATCCTCGACACCGACGAGTTCCTGTCGCCGGAGGGGCGGGTGATGGACGTGCTGAGCGAGCATCTCTGCCAGGGCTGGCTGGAGGGCTACCTCCTCACCGGGCGCCACGGGCTGTTCAACACCTACGAGGCGTTCGCCCACGTGATCGACTCCATGTTCAACCAGCACGCCAAGTGGATCTCGACGTGCAACACGATCCCCTGGCGCCAACCGATCCCCTCGCTCAACTACCTCCTCACCTCCCATGTCTGGCGCCAGGACCACAACGGGTTCACCCACCAGGACCCCGGGTTCCTCGACCTCATGGTGAACAAGAAGGCCGAGGTCATCAGGATCTACCTCCCGCCGGACGCCAACTGCCTTTTGTCGGTCACCGAGCACTGCCTGGCGTCGCGGAACTACGTGAACGCCATCGTGGCGGACAAGCAGTCCGCTCCGACCTGGCTGGACATGGACGCGGCGCGCAAGCACTGCAGCACCGGCATCGGGATCTGGGAGTGGGCGAGCACCGACGGCGGCGAGGACCCGGACGTGGTGATGGCCTGCGCGGGCGACGTGCCGACGCTCGAGACCCTGGCCGCGGTGCAGATCCTGGGGGAGCGGTTCCCCGGGCTCCGGGTCCGGGTGGTCAACGTCGTGGACCTCATGGTGCTCCAGCCCCCCGGCGAGCATCCCCATGCGCTGTCCGACCGGGAGTTCGACGACCTGTTCACCAGGGACAAGCCGATCATCTTCGCCTTCCACGGCTATCCCCGCCTGATCCACCAGCTCACCTACCGGCGGACCAACCACGACAACGTCCACGTCCGCGGCTACAAGGAGGAGGGCACCGTCACCACCCCGTTGGACATGGCCGTCGCCAACGACCTCGACCGCTTCCACCTGGTCGCCGACGTGGCCGAACGGGTGCCGTCCCTCTCGGGGGAGGCCGCGCTGACCACCCAGTGGCTGCGGGACAAGCTGGTCGAGCACCACCGCTACATCAACGAGCACGGCGAGGATCTCCCCGAGGTCCGCAACTGGCGGTGGCAGGCACGGCCGTAGGCGGTGGCCGGACGGACTCAGCAGACGCAGCCGGGCGACGGCAGGCCGAGCACCCCGCGGACCTCGCGGGCGATCTCGAGGTCTTCCCGGGCCACTACCACCAGCGTTGCGGCGACGCTCCCCGGCGCGGTGAGGTCTGCGTCGCCCCGGACGGCACGGTTCGCCTCCTCGTCGAGCGCCAGCCCGAGGAACCCGAGCCCCCCGACCGTCCGGGAGCGCACCACCGGGGATGCCTCGCCCACGCCGCCGGTGAAGACCACCGCGTCGAGACGGCCGAGGGCAGCCACCATGGCGGCGATGCCGGCCCGCAGCCGGTGGAGGTAGACGTCGACCGCCAGGCCCGCCCGGGCCGGGTCCAGGCCCGTGCCCCGTTCCGGTCCCCCGCTCCCCCCGCCACCACCTCCCCTGCCGTCTGCTGCTCCTCCGTCACCCCCGACGCCGACCTCGACGTCGCTCCCACCGGCGGCATCCAGGATGGCGCGTAGGTCCCCGGTCGGCTCTCCCGAGAGCCCGGCGAGCCCCGAGCCGCGGTCGAGGATCGCCTCGAGCTCGGACGGTGAGAGCCGGTGGCGGCGCATCGCCCACAGCAGGGCGCCGGGGTCCACCGAGCCCGAGCGGGTGGCCATCACCAGACCGTCCATCGGGGTGAACCCCATGGTGGTGTCGACCGAGCGCCCGCCGTCCACGGCGGCGAGTGAGGCGCCGGCACCCAGGTGGCAGGTCACCAGGGCCAGCTCGGAGAGGGGCCGGCCGAGGAGCTGACCGGCCCGGCGCGCGGCGGAGGCGTGCGAGAGGCCGTGGAAGCCGAACCGCCGGACCCCCCAGTCGGCGAGCCAGGCGTAGGGCAGCGCGTAGGTGGCGGCGGCGGGCGGGAGGCCGGCATGGAAGGCGGTGTCGAAACAGGCCACGAGCGGGAGGTCGGGCCGCGCGGAGGCCAGGGCCCGCAGGGCAGAGAGCGCCGGCGGGTTGTGGAGCGGGGCCAGGTCGGACACGCCCGCCAGCGCGTCGAGCACCGCCCCGTCCACCCGGGTCGGGGAGCGAAACCGCGCTCCCCCGTGGACCACCCGGACGCCCGCGGCCGCCACCTCCGGCAGTCCCCCGAGCAGCTCGGCGATCGCCCGGTCCTCGATCTTCCCGTCCACGTGGCCGAGGACCTGCGACGCGAGCACCTCGTCGTCGCCCCCCACGACGTCCAGCTTGAGGCTGGAGGAGCCGGGGTTCACCACCAGGACCGGGACGCCCGGCCCGCCGGTGTCAGCGGGCAAGGCCGGCGCTCCGGAAGATCCACCCCTTGGTCGCGTCGCCGATCAGGAGGAACACGACGCCCGTCCCGAACCCGACAGCCAGCGCCGCCGGTCCGATGGGCGTCATCAGCCATCCGCGCCAAGCCAGCACGGCGACGACGGCCAGGTCGGCGGCCGAGCTCGCCCCCAGCCATCCGCTGGGGGCGGAGTGCCAGAAGTGGTGCCGCTCCCTGACCGAGTAGATCGTCGCCTGGGCGGAGGCCACCAGCCACACGAAGATCAGGGTCTGGAGCTGGGCCGTGTCGAGTCCGAGCCCGAGGGATCCGACGTACCAGACCCCGAACGAGAGCAGGATGAGCGGCAGGGCCAGGCCGGCAGAGGCGATCACCAACGAGCGGACCGTCCACCGCTCCGGGGCGGGCGGGGTGCCGACCCGGTCGGTGGCGAGCGACATGGTGGCGAAGTTGTTGGCCAGCAGGAGGAGCACGACGAGCAGCGGCGTGGTCACGAACCTGTGGAAGAAGACGAACCCGAGGCTGAGGAAGATCGAGACCTGCAGCGTCTTGACGATCTTGTTCAGCGTGTAGGTGAGCATGCGCTCGTGGATCCGCCGTGACACCTCGATCCCCGAGACGATGTTGTCGAGCCCGGGATCGGTCAGCACCATCCCGGCGGCCGCCTTGGCGACGTCGGTGGCGTTCGAGACGGCGACTCCGACGTCGGCCTTGCGCAGCGCGGGGGCGTCGTTCACCCCGTCCCCTGTCATCCCGACGACCAGGCCGGACTGCTGGAGCCGGGCGACGAGCCGGAGCTTGTCCTCGGGCAGCACCTCGGCGTAGACGCCGCCGAGCCCGTCCAGGGTCAACCCGGACTCCGGGTCCTCGCGGAGCTCGACGGCCCGGGCGGCCCGCCCGCCGATCCCCACCCGGCCGGCGATGGCGGAGGCGGTGGCCAGGCCGTCACCGGTCACCATCACCACCCGGACTCCGAGGCGCCGCAGGTGCTCGACGAGCCCGGCGGAGTCGGTCCTCGGCGGGTCGGACAGCGCCACCAGCCCGAGGAACGTCGGCGGGTGCCCGGGGACCCCCTCGGCGACCCCGAGCACCCGCGCCCCGGTGGCCGACAGCGCGGCGAGATCGTCGGCCACGGCTCCTCCGCCGGCTCCTCCGGCGGGCCCTCCGCCACTGGCGTCGACGACGACCTGCGGCGCGCCCTTGATCACCTGGACCGTCCCGCCCGTCGCGTCCACCGTGGCCTCCGAGCGCTTGGTGGACGGGTCGAAGGGCGTGAAGCTCCGGCGGGTGCCGAGGTCGGCGATGCCGCGGGCACGGAGGTCGGCCAGGACGGCCAGGTCGAGCGGGTCCTGGGTGGCCTCGTCGCTGGCGGCGGCCGCCACCTGCAGCAGATGCTCCTCGTCGCAGCCGCCGTAGGGCCTCAGGCTCTCGACCGCCAGCCTGTTCTCGGTGATGGTGCCCGTCTTGTCGGAGCACAGCACCTCCATGCCCGCCGCCTCCTCGATCGCTTCCAGCCGGGTGACGAGGACTCCCCTGTCGGCCAGCTCGCGGGAGCCGAGGGCACTGGCCAGCGTGAACGTGGTGGGGAGCGCCACCGGAACCGCGGCCACCACCAGGATCACCGCAAAGGGCAGCAGCTCGCTCCAGGCCAGGTGGCGCGACACGCCGACGACCAGGACCGTCACGACCAGGACGGCGTCCAGGGCGAGCAGCGCCTTCACGAAGCCCATGATGAGCGCCTCCAGGCGGCCCGGGGCGTGCGAGCTGCCGACCAGCTCCGCGGTCCGCCCGAAGAAGGTCGAGGTCCCCGTGGCCTCGACCCGGCCGGTTGCCTCCCCCCTGACGACGATCGCACCCGAGTAGGCGTGCCCACCGGGCTCGACGGCCACCGCGTTCGACTCGCCCGTGAGCGCAGACTGGTCCAGCGCCACCTCGCCGGTGGAAACCAGGAGGTCGGCCGGGACCAGATCGCCCTGACGGACGTGCACGAGATCGCCGCGCACCAGCTCTGCCGCCGCGACGCGGGACCAGGTCCCGTCCCGGTAGACGCGGGCTTCGACCGTCAAACGGCGGCGAAGCAGATCGAGCGCCGCCTGCGCGTCTCCCTCCTCCCGGAACGAGAGCACCGCGTCGAGCCCGACCAGCACGGCGATGATGACCGCCTGGGCGACGTTCCCGAGCACCAGCTCGAGCACGATGGCCGCTTCGAGCAGCCAGGGGACCGGCCCCCAGAGCTTGGCTGCGAAGAGCAGTGCCTTGCTCCGGCGCACCTCGGGTATGGCGTTCGGCCCGTCACGGGCGAGTCGTCGCGCCGCCTCCTCGCCGGTGAGACCGTCGGTGCCGGTCACGGCCGGCTCCGGGCCGGCATGATCCTCCATCATTCCGCCATCATTCCGCACGCATTCCGCCGTCAGTCCGGCGCCGGCGCGCGCGGATCCGGAGCGGTGGCTCGTCCACTGGCCGGTCATCCGCCGGAGGAGTCTCCACGGCCCCCCGCCGGAGGGTACGTTGCGGCGGAGGTCGCCTCGGGCGCCCCGCGGGCGGTGTAGATGGTGCGTACGTCGAGCCGGCGGGCCGTCAGGGTCGCCCCGACCACCGCGATGATGATCGGCGCCATCACCGGGGACGCGGTGTGGGTGAGCTCGAGCACGAATGCGACAGCCGACACCGGCGCACCGATGGCGGCGGCGAGGAGGCCGGCGGCGCCCACGATCGCATAGCTCGACGCCGGCGTGCCCGGCCACACCATCCCCCACAGGTGCCCCGCCAGGGCGCCGGACACCGCCCCGAAGCTGAGCGTCGGGGTGAACAGGCCGCCGTAGGCCCCGCTGCGGAGGCACGCCACGGTCACCAGCGGCTTGAGCGCGGAGAGCGCCACCAGGGTCCCCAGTCCCGCGCCCCCCAGGAAGGCGAACTGGGCCAGGTCGACGCCGTTGCCGAGGAGGAGCGGGTAGCGGAGGGCGAGGAGCCCCAGGCCGGTGAACACGACCAGCGGTTCGACGAGCAGCAGTCGTCCCTTGGGCTGGCGGGCACCGGCCCAGGCGATCGACTTGATGTAGCCGACCGACGCCAGCCCGAGGACGGGGCCGATCACCACCGCGAACACCATCAACGAGACGCCGGGGCTCGGCAGCACGGGTACCGAGTACACCGCGTGGGCCGGGAGGGTCAGCCAGGCCACCCCGGTGGCGATGGAGGCCGCGGCCAGGGCCGGCACCACCAGAGGAAGCGAGACCGCACCCAGGTAGATCTCCAGGGTGAACAGCGCCCCGGCCAGTGGCACGTTGTAGACCGCGGCCAGGCCCGCTCCGGCGCCGCAGGCGATCAGCAGGGTGCGCTGGTCGGTGGGGAGGCCGAACCACCGGGCCAGGGCGGCCCCCGACGCCGCGCCGGTGTGCTGGGGTGCCGCCTCGCGGCCGAGGGAGGCGCCCATCCCCACGCTCACCTCGGACAGGGCGCCGCTGACCAGGGTCCGCCCCAGCGGAAGGGAGCCGGTGCCGGTCCACACCACCTGGGTGGGCTCCCCACCGGTCCCCCCGTGGCGCCGCATCAGCCACAGGCCGACCCCGGTGACCAGGCCACCGATGGCGAGCACGGCCACCAGTCGGACACTGCTCACGTGCAGGGCCGCGGTGGAGTACTCGCCGAGGTGATAGCCGAGTGCCGCATGCTGGACGGCCCGGAGGACCGCCATCATCGCCATGGCACCCAGCCCGGCGGCGATCCCAGTCAGCACCAGCAGCACCCAGAACCGGAGCGAGAGATCGGCCAGCTGGGGGACCAGCCCAGGGCGGGTGCTGCCACTCGCGCCGGTCACCGCACGATCTTCGCACGCCGCCCCACCGCGCTGCCTCCGCCAGGCGCGGACCACCACAGAGCAGACCCCCTCGAGCCACGTCGAAGTGGCGATGGGAACGTCCACAAGCGCCGGTCGACGCCGACGGGACGGTGGCTAAGGTGCGAGTGATCGGTCAACTCGACCGACAGCGCCTTCGCTCCCGAGGGCAGCCGGGTGGTCCCGTGGATAGTTGCAATGCTCCGAGCGTGCAGTGCTCCCGCGGTGTGACCGGCCGTCCGGCCGTCTCCCGGCGCAGGCAGAGGCCCGCGCCGGCGTCGACCGTCGTCCTGCACGCGCCGATCCCCCGGTCCCGGTCCGGCACCGCCGAGCGGTCCGGCACCGCCGAGCGGACCGGCGGTGTTCCCACCTTCCCACCGGCTCGCACCGTTCCACCCGCACACGAGGAGAGACACCATGCCCTATGAACTACCCGAGCTTCCCTACGACTACGCCGCGCTGGAGCCCCACTACCAGGCGGAGAACCTCGAGATCCACCACTCCAAGCACCATGCCGCCTACGTGGCCGGGGCCAACACGACGCTCGAACGGCTGGGCGACGCCCGGGCTGCCGGGGACTTCGGCGGGCTCGTCGGCCTGGAGAAGACGCTGGCGTTCAACGTGTCCGGCCACGTCCTGCACTCGATGTTCTGGAAGAACCTCTCGCCGGACGGCGGCGGGAAGCCCGAGGGGGAGCTGGCTGCGGCCATCGACGAGCACTTCGGCTCGTTCGACGTGTTCAAGGCGCAGCTCAGCCAGGCCTCGGTCCTCGTCCAGGGATCGGGCTGGGGCGTCCTCGCCTACGAGCCGCTCGGAGGGAGGCTGGTGGTCGAGCAGGTGTACGACCATCACGCCAACCTCGTCCACGGTGCGGTTCCCCTGCTCGTGTTCGACGTCTGGGAGCACGCGTACTACCTGCAGTACCGGAACGCACGCCCCGCCTTCGTCGACGCGCTGTGGAACGTCGTCAACTGGCCGGACGTCGCCGGGCGCCTGGCCCGGACACGACGGTAGGGCCGTTGGACCCTGGCAGGGGGGACCCCGGTCTCCACAGAATGAACGTGTCTATCCGGATCGGCATGGCCCCAGGGCACACCGGACCGAAGGAGGATCCACCCATGAGCACCGCTGACGACCGGGCCACCACTTCGGGGACCGCCGAGCAGAGAGGCGGGGAGCCGGCCGGCAGCCCCACCACGTTGCGCGATCTGCTCGCCGGGTACGACCGGGAGGTGGAGGCCGCCCTGCGCGAGGCGCTCGACGCGGACACCGGCCTCGGCCGGGTGCGGGCGCTGCACAACACCCTGGGACGTTCGATCGCCGTGCATGATGCGGTGCTGGCATCGGCGCTGTGCCCCCAGCTCGAAGACCTTCCCGGGGGGGCACCCGTCGCCGCCCGGCTCCGCAAGGGCTGCGAAGAACGCGCCGACCTACTGCGCCGGTTCCGGAAGGTCAGCCACAACGTCGCCCCGCACAACGTCTACCCGGTCTCCGGGGACGAGGTCGAGGAGATCCTCGAGGGGCTCCAGCGCAGCTTCACCGCCCACGTCCAGGACGAGACGACCGAGGTCGGGGCGGTGCTGGAGGCGGCGGCGGGGAGCACGGACCCGGACGTGGTGGCGGCGAGGATGGCCATCGAGGCCCAGAACGCCCCGACCCGGGTCCACGCCGCCATCACCCGGCACCCCCGCTCCGGACTGCTGAAGCGTATCTACCGCTTCGGGGACCGCTTCGGGGACTGGAACGAGCACCACCAGGGGTGGGCAGACCCCCGCACCGCGCGCCGGTCACCACGGGCCGAGCAGGTGGCCCTGCTCAAGGACCAGCCGACCGGGGCGCCACCGTCAGTCCGTGAGCTCCTGGCCGGCTACGACGCGACCGTGGAGGCGCTCATCGGCGAGATGCAGACCGCTGCGACCGACGTGGCGAGGGCCGACGCCACCTTCCGGCTGTTCGCCGCCATCGCCGTCCACGACTCCGTCCTCGGCGGGGTCCTGTGCCCCCTGCTCGACGCCGTGCCCGACGGCAAGCCGCTGGCCGAGCGGCTGCGGGCCGGATGCCGGCGGCGGGCCGAACTGGCGGTGGCCTGGGACGCCCTGACCGACGGCATCGGACCGGAAGAGATCGCCCGGCTGGGATCACCCGAGGCGGAGGCGATCATCACGCCGCTGGTCGAGAGCTTCCGCGACCACGAGCACGCCGAGAGCACCGACGTGATCGCCCTGCTCGACAAGCAGCCGGACAGCGCGTACCGGACCAAGACCTCGCTCCTCAACGACATGATGTGGCCCTGGTACAGCGAGGGTGCGAGCGCCCTGGCCCTCCGCATGGCGCTCTGGGCCGAGACGGGCCCCACCCGTGTCCACCCGGCGCTGGTCAAGCACCCGACCAACCGGGTGCTGAAGGGCTACTACCACCGCCTGGACGGCCTCCGCGACCGCTGGGGGGACACCACCGCAGGCAAGTGGATCTTCCCCGCGCTCCCCGCCCGGCCCTTTGCGGGCGAGGCCGGCGCCGGCACCAAGGAGCCGGCGGAACCTGCCGACACCCCGCCGTCCGCCAAGGGGGGATGACGCCCGGCGGGGACGGTGTATCCCTTTGCCCGCCCCGTGCGTCTGTGTGGGTGACGTTCGAGCAAAGGAGAGCGTGATGAAGAAGACAGAGGGAAAGACAGACAGGGCGATCCGGGGAGTCCTCGCCGTCGGGGCGGTGATCGGGGCCGGGGTGCTCGGCTTCTCCACCGGATGGGGCGTGGTGCTGCTGGTGGTGGCCGGCGTGCTGGTGGTGACCGCGTCGAGCGGGTACTGCCCGGCCTACAGCCTGTTGCACATCGACACGCTGCCGGCTGGCGAGGCGGAGGAGGCGTCAGAGGGCGGCAAGACGGCTGATCGGCGACCGGTCGAAGCCGGGCGCGGCGCCTGAGCGGTCGCCGGGAGAGGGTCACCACGGCAGTCTGCGAGACTGCCGTGGTGACCCCCGTCCAACCGGCATCGTCGCCCGGGCACGAGGCCGGTTCCTCGGGTGGTGAGGGCGCTGGACCAGGTGGCGACGGAGTCCCGGCACCCGAGTTCGGGGACCTGGTCGCCGCGGAGATCCCCGGCCTCTACCGGTACGCCCTCCATCTGGTGGGCGACCCGGCGGAGGCCGAGGACGTGGTGGGGGACACGGTGCTGCGGGCCATCGAGCGGCGGGGTCAGTTCCGGGGTGACTCGTCGCTGCGGACCTGGCTCCACCGGATCCTGCACCACCTGGCGATCGACCGGGCCCGCCATCGAAGCCACGAGCTCTCGGTCGGCGACGTCGAGGAGCGGTGGGGCGCGGACGACTACACCGTCGACGCCTCGGTGGTGGCCGAGCGGGCCGAGAGCCGGGCGGAGATGGAGGATGCGCTGCTCCACCTTCCGGTCCACTACCGGAGCGTGGTGGTCCTCCACGACGCCGAGGGGTGGACGGTTTCCGACATCGCGGACGTGCTCGGGCTCGGCGTCCCGGCGGCGAAGCAGCGGTTGCGACGGGGACGGATGATGCTGGTGGACGCGCTGGCCCGAGGAGAGGAGCGGAGGATGGCGAACCGGGGCGTGACGCTCACCTGCGCCGAAGCGCGCGGCCGGGTGTCGGAGTACATCGACGACGAGCTCGGCCCGGACGAGCGTGCCGCGCTCGAGGCCCACCTGGCCGGGTGCGTCACCTGCCCGCCGCTCTACCAGGCGCTGGTCGGCGTGACCGACTCGCTCGGCACCCTCCGAGACCCCGACACCGTCGTCCCCCCCGAACAGGTCGAGCGCATCCGACGGAGGTTCGTCGGGAAGACGTGAGACGGGGGAGCGGTGCGGATCGGCGGGAGGACCGGGCTGCATCTGCAGGTCCGTCGGGCTGCGGGTCCCACCGGGAGAACGGCCGGGTGGGGCCGGGGTGCGGGGGTTCCGTATGCTGGTCACCATGTATCCCATGGGCGACCGGCTGCGCGCCCGGGCCGTGGAGAACCTCCGGTCCTTCGACCCGGTGGCGGTGGAGCGGGACGACCTGCGCCGGGCGGCGGTGGCCCTGGTCATCGTGGGCGCCGGGATCGCCGGTGGGGATGCCGCCACGTCACCCGGCCACGGGAGAGACCGCAGCGGCAGCCGGACCGGGACGCCGGACCGGGCCGAGGCTATCGGCAGTACCCCGGACCCGGATCCGGACCCACGTGACGCTGCCTTCCTACTGACCCGCCGGGCGGCAGGCCTGCGGGCGCACCCCGGGCAGTGGGCGCTCCCCGGTGGTCGCCTGGACGGCGACGAGGACCCGGCCTCGGCCGCCCGACGCGAGGTGGCCGAGGAGCTCGGCCTCCGGATCGGAGCGGAGCAGGTGCTCGGAGTCCTCGACGACTTCCCGACCCGCTCCGGGTACGCCATGACCCCGGTCGTGCTGTGGGGGCCGGGGAGCGGGGTGATCGATGCCAACCCCGACGAAGTCGAGTCCGTCCGGGTCGTCCCGCTCGCCCAGCTCGACCACCCCGAGTCGCCCTCCTTCGAGCGGATCCCCGAGAGCGAGGCGCCGATCATCCGCATGCGGCTCTCCGACCGGTGGATCAACGCACCGACCGCGGCCATCCTCTACCAGTTCCGGGAAGTGATGCTCCACGGTCGCCCGACCCGGGTGGCCCACTACGAGCAACCGGTCTGGGCCTGGAAGTAGCAGGCTTCCGGTGTTCTCGAAGCTGGCCCGGGTGGTCACCACCCATCCGTGGAAGGTGATGGGTGCGTGGCTGGTCGGCATCGCGGTGGTGGTCGCCCTCTCGCCGGCGCTGGGCGCGTTCACCTCCAACAACAACTCGTCGTTCCTTCCCGCCTCGTACCAGTCGGTGCGGGCCCAGGCCGTGGCCAGCCGGTCCTTCCCCGCCGAGGCGGGAGCGTCGGGAAGCATCGCCGTCTCCCGCGCCGACCACCGCCCCCTGACCGCCGGCGACCAGGCCACCGTCGACCGGCTGGCGACCCGGCTCGCCGCCGCGCACCTCCCGGCCGTCTCGTCGGTGTCGACCTCGCCGGTCTACCTCTCCCCGGACAAACAGGTGCAGATCGTCCAGATCGCCTTCACCGGGCAGGTGGGCGCCCCGGCCACCAACGCGGCGGTGTCCGAGCTGCGGATGCAGACCGATCGGATCCTCGCCGGCACCGGCCTGGTGGCCGGCCTCACCGGCAACGCGGCGATCAGCGTGGATTCCACCGCCGAGTTCTCGCGGGCCCAGACCATCATCGACCTCGCCACCGTGCTGATCATCCTGGTGCTGCTCGGCTTCGTCTTCCGGAGCGTCGTCCTCGCCGTCGCCCCCATCGTGATCATCGGCATCGCCCACCAGGCCGCACAGGCGCTGACCGCGGACATCGCCGACTGGTCCCACTACCAGGTGGGCCCGGTGATGGCCCCGTTGCTCATCGTGGTCATGTTCGGCGTCGGCACCGACTACTTCGTGTTCCTCCTGTTCCGGTACCGGGAGCAGGTGGCGCGCGGGGACGGCGCCCCCGACGCGTTGCGCTTCGCGGTCACCCGGGCGGGCGAGGTCATCACCTCGGCGGCGGCGACGGTGGCAGCCGCCTTCGCCGCCCTGTTGGTGTCGAGCCTGAGCGAGCTGCGCACGCTCGCCCCCGGGCTGATCGTCGGCGTGGCCCTGATGCTGGTCACCTCGCTGACCCTGGTGCCGGCGGTCCTGGCCCTGCTCGGGAGGCGGGCCTTCTGGCCGTCGACGCCGCGGCTCCCGGTGGAGGGCCGCCGCACCCGGACCCAGATCATCGCCCGGGACGCGTCGCGACGGCCCGCCCTGGTCCTGGCCGGCTCGGTGGTCGTGCTCGGCGGCCTGGCCTTCGGCCTCCTCGGGTACACCACCACCTACAACCAGCTGGCCGAACTGCCGGCCAGCACCCCTTCGCAGCAGGCCTACGACACCATCGCCGCGCACTTCCCGGCCGGCGTGCTCGGACCCACCCAGCTGTTCGTGGTGAGCGGACGCCCGCTCGACCCGGAAGCGGTCGACGCGTTCGCCCACTCCCTCAGCGGGATCGACGGCGTCGGGCTGGTCGCGCCGGCCCAGTACTCGGCCGACGGGCACGACGCCCTGATCCAGGTCATCTTGAAGGACAACCCCTACTCGCCCGGCGCCATCGCCACGGTGACCGGCCCGCTCGACGCCGCCGCCCGCCACTCGATCCCCGGGGCCAGCACCCTGGTCGGGGGCACCACCTCCCAGGTGGTCGACATCCGCGCCGCGCTCGCCCACGATCTCCGGATCGTGATCCCGTTGGCCCTCGTCATCGTGGCGGTCATCCTGGGGCTGCTGCTGCGGGCCCTGGTGGCACCGCTCTACATCCTGGCCGGGGTCATCCTCACCTACGTGGCCACGCTCGGGTCCATCTCGCTGATCTTCCTCCACGGGGCCGGGTACGACGGGTTGGACTTCGTGCTGCCCGTCGTCGTCTACATCTTCGTGATGGCCGTGGGGACGGACTACAACATCCTGATGGCGGCGCGCCTGCGCGAGGAGTTCGCCGCCGGGCGGCCCCCGCGCCAGGCGGCGCGCAACACCATCCTGCACGGATCGCCGGCCGTCTTCGCCGCCGCGCTCATCCTGGCGGGGACGTTCGCCTCGCTGATCGCCACCGGCATCCAGTTGCTCGAGGAGATCGGGCTGGCCGTGGCCATCGGGGTGCTGTTGGCCGCCAACCTGCTGGCCACCCGGATCATCCCGACGATCGCCGCGTTGCGGGGCTACCACTTCTGGTGGCCCAACCACCTCCAGCGGATGACCACAGACGGCACGGGCGACGGCCCGTTGGGCGACGGCCCGGCCGCCGCCACGGACGAGGCCACGCCACCTCCGGACGGAGACCCGGCGGGACGGTCGATCCAGCCGGACGGAGATCCAGCCGAACGGTAGACCCGGCTCAGCCGTGCTGCCAGATGCGCCCCTGGAGGGTCCGGGTGCCGGCCAGCGCTGCAGCGTCGAGCCGGGCGAGGTCCTCGTCGTCGATGCTCCAACCGAGTGCACCGGCGTTCTCCTCGGCCTGCGGGCGGTTCTTCGCCCCCGGGATCGGGAGGACGCCCTTGGCGATCACCCAGTTCAGCGCCACCTGGCTCGGGGTCTTGCCGCCGTACCGGTCGCCGATGCGCCGCAGCTCGGCAACCACCGCGTCCACCAGGGCCATCGGATGGTCCGAGAACGTCCGCTTCCCCGGCGGCGGGTTCGCCGCCGAGTACTTCCCGGTGAGGCGGCCCTGGCCGATCGGCGAGTAGGCGAGGGGCAGCACCCCGAGGTCGCGGCACGCGGCCAGCAGCCCGGAGGTCTCGGGACCCCGCCGCAACAGCGAGAACTCGATCTGGTTGGTCACCAGCTCCATGCCGTTGCGACGGAGCGCCGCCGACATCGACCGCATCTCCCGGGCGGAGTAGTTCGACACCCCGACCGCCTTGACCAACCCCGCCTGGTGGGCGGCGGCCAGCGCTTCGGCCAGTGCTCCCTGCGAGCGGAGGCTGATCGGGCCGTGGATCTGGTACAGGGCGACCGACGGCAGCCCCAGACGATCGAGCGAGGCGCGCACCGACGCCAGCAGGGCCCCGCGGACGTTCAGCTTCCACGGGGAGGGCATGAACTTGGTGGCGATCACCGCCGATGCCGCTCGGACCGGATCGGCGGCCAGCAGGGAGCCGATGATCCGCTCGCTCTCCCCCTTCCCGTAGACCTCGGCGGTGTCGAAGAAGGTGGCCCCGGCGTCGATGGAGGCCTCCCACGCCTCCCGGATCGACTCTCGAGTCAGCCCAGCGTCGTACCCGCCCATCCCCCAGGTCGAACGGTCGCCCCAGGCCCAGGTGCCCACGCCGAGGAGCGGGACGGAGACGTCGGTACCAGCGAGGGTGTAACTGTCGGGGGGCATGCCTGCACGGTAACCGACCCCGGGACGGGCCGACGGCCGCACGGGCGCCGGTCAGTCCTCCGAACGGGGGCGCCGGTCGGAGGTCCGTGCACCTGGGACCGCGGGCACGCCGGCCTCGGTCCACGCCTTGAAGCCGCCCGCCACCTCGCGCGCGCCGCGGCGCCACGGGAGCTTGCTCCGGACGGCGTGCTGGCAGAGGTAGACCGCGGACCGGTCCGGTCGGACGGCGTGCACGACCAGCGAGACCTTCTTCGATCCGGCGGGGTAGCCGAACGTGGCCCGCTCGGCCCGGCTGCGGAGGTCGAGGAGGCGGCTGGTGCCCGCCTCGAGCTCCGCCCAGGCGACCGACGGCGCGATCTGCCGCTCTTCGGGTGCGGACGAACCCACCCTCACCTCACCACCGGCCGACCGGGCGACGGGACGCCCGAACTCTCGCACCGGAAGACCCCGAGGTTCCACGCACGGGTGTGGGCGGCGTCACCGACCACCGACCGCGCGTGCTCGCGGCCGACTCTGGTGGGCGAGCCCCCATCCCTCTCGATGATCATCTTTGCGGTGACCATCGCCGGCCCTCCTCCTGCATCCACTGGTGCGCCCCCGGGACGCACCAAGAACCGCAACCCGTCTGCATCCGGACTGACCGTCAGCCTCGGGTGGATCGCCGACTCCCGACCGGTGGCGGTCGACGACCGGTGAGGCACTTCCCGTGGGATCGAGGGGGACCCCTGGGGTGTCGTCCGGGGCGCCTGCCGGTCCCAGGATCCCCAATCTCCCAGCTCGCGACCAGTGTGTCAACGAGTGGCCGAGACGTCACCTTCGTTCGGGCTGCGACGGAGGACGGCGGGATCGTGGTCCCCGCGGCACATCCGTGGGCCGATCACGCGGCCCCGTGGCGGGCTGGTCGGCCGGGGAGCCAGCCACGGTTCATCGGATAGGGACGCTCGACAGCGGTGCGGTGCACGGTCAGAATGGCACCGTGCCCATCACCAAGGTGCAGCTCTTCTCGCTGCCGGTGTCCGACCAGGACCGCGCCCGCGACTTCTACGTGGACGTCCTGGGCTTCGACCTGGTGGCGGACAACCCCATGGGGCCTGACCTGCGATGGGTCCAGGTGGCCCCGCCGGGCGGCGGCACATCGATCACCCTGGTGACCTGGTTCGGGACCATGCCGGCGGGATCGACCAAGGGCACCGTGCTGGAGACCGACGACCTCGAAGGCGACGTGGCGGCGCTGCGGGCCAGAGGGCTCGCCATCGAGGGAGAGATCGAGGAGATGCCCTGGGGACGGTTCGTGACCTTCGACGACCCGGACGGCAACGGGATCGTGCTGCAAGCCACCACCGGGGCCTGAGCCCGGACGCCGGGCGCTCGGGCCCGGGGTGCGCGCCGCCCAGCCGCTCGACCACGTCCCCGGGGGATCACCGGGGACCGCAGGACTGGAGGTACGGGTCCCACCACCAGAGAGCGGAGGATGGACCATGTGCATGACCTTCAAGCTGCCCGCCGCACAGGACGGCACGGTCGTCGTCGGCCGCAGCATGGAGTTCCCGGTGGGCATGCCCACCCAGCTGGCGGTGCTTCCTGCCGGCTTTTCCGGGGGCCGCTCAGCCGGCGACGGCACCTCTTCGCGGGGCTGGACGGCCGTCCAGGGGGTGGTCGGCATGGGGGTCTTCGGCCGCGCCGACTGGCTGGTCGACGGCATCAACCAGGCGGGGATCAGTGCCCACCTCCTCTACATGCCCGGCGGCTACTGCACGTATCGCAGTCCCCGGGGCGACGGCGGCGACCTGTCGCAGCTCGAGCTCGCCGCCTTCCTCCTCGGCACGTGCGCCAGCGTCGAGGAGGTGAAGGCGGCCGTGGCCGGGGTGAACATCGTGGGCAGGGATCCCGGGATGGGCTTCGTGCCACCGGTCCACTGCCTCGTCCACGACACCGCGGGCTCGGTCGCCATCGAGCTCCACCCCGACGGGACCCGGGTGGTCGACAATCCGGTCGGTGTCGCCACCAACGCCCCCTACCTCGACTGGCACCTGCTCAACCTGGGCAACTATCTGGGGATCTCCGCAGAGAACCCCCCCGACGAGACGATCGCTGGCCTCGACCTCTCTCCGCCCGGGCAGGGGGCGGGACTCCGCGGCATCCCGGCCGACTACTCGCCGACCTCGAGGTTCGTCCGCCTGTGCGCCGTCCTCCACCTGCTCGACCGGGCCGCCGACGCCGCGACGGCCGAGCGGCTGGCCCTGCACGTGTGCAACGCCTTCGACATCCCGCAGGGACTCATCAAGGAGCGGATGGGCACGGCGCTGGTACCCGAGGTGACGGTCTGGGACGCCGTGCTCAACCTGAGCAGGCCCCGGTACGCCTACCGGATGGCCGACAACCCCGAGACCTACGTGGTGGACCTGGCGACGGTCGACTTCAGCGGGCCGGCGCGCCTGCGCGACCTCCGTGCAGTGGGGTCGTTCACCCCCGTCGAGGTGTAGGTCCGCCCACGGGAATCGGGCATCCGGCAATGCGCACCCGTTCCGCCCGGAGACGGGGCCGGGGCCGGGGCCGCGGCCACCGGCAGCAATCGCGAAGAACCCGCCGCCCTGGTGCGCGATGCCGGGGGGTTGGCGGGAGCGAGGTGTCACCCGGCGTCGTTCCGGGACACCGCCGCGCGTGTCAGGATCGGCCCAGGCAGATCCGGCCGAGTCGGCTGGTGCGGTCCACGGGGGAAGGTTGACGGTGACGGAGCAGGACAGCAGTGCAGGGGGCCCTTCGATCGACGAGCTGCGCCGGCGCTACCAGGAGGAGCGGCAGAAGCGGCTCCGCCCGGACGGCATGGCGCAGTACCGCGACCTGTCCGACGAGTTCGAGGACCTCGACCGGGACCCGTTCGTCGAGCCGGGCTTCACCCGGGATCCGGTGGTCGAGGAGGTCACCGTGGTCATCGTGGGCGGAGGCTTCGCCGGCATGCTCACCGCCGTCCACCTCGCCAAGCACGGGATCACCGACGTCCGCATCGTCGAGAAGGCGGGTGACTTCGGTGGCACCTGGTACTGGAACCGGTACCCGGGCTGCATGTGCGACGTCGAGTCGTACGTGTACCTGCCGCTCCTCGAAGAGACCGGATTCATGCCGACCGAGCGCTACGCCAGCGCGACGGAGATCTTCGGGTACTCCAAGCTGCTGGCCCGCACCTTCGACCTCTACCCCCGCGCGCTCTTCCAGACCGACGTGACCGGAGCGGAGTGGGACCCGGAGTCCCGGCGCTGGCAGGTCACCACCAGCCGTGACGACCGGCTCTCGGCCCGCTTCTTCGTCCTGGCCGGGGGGATCCTCCACAAGGCCAAGCTGCCGGGGATCCCCGGCATCGAGCGGTACGAGGGCAAGGCCTTCCACACCAGCCGGTGGGACTACACCACCACCGGCGGCAGCCCCAGCGAGCCGATGGACAAGCTGGCCGACAAGCGGGTGGGCGTCATCGGCACCGGGGCGACGGCCGTCCAGGTGGTGCCCCAGCTCGCCCGGGCGGTCAAGGAGCTCTACGTCTTCCAGCGCACCCCCGGAGCGGTGGGCGTCCGCAACCAGCGGCCGACCGACGTCGAGTGGTTCCGGAGCCTCCGGCCCGGCTGGCAGCACGAGCGGATCGTCAACTTCACCCAGGCGGTGACCGGGGCCCAACCCGAGGAGGACATGGTGGCCGACGGCTGGACGGAGATGATGTGGGTCGACACCCAGAAGGCCCCGGGCTCGGAGGAGGAGGCCGAGGCGCTCGAGCGGGCCGACTTCGAGGCCATGGAGACCATCCGGCGACGCATCGACGAGATCGTCGAGGACCCCGGGACCGCCGAGAAGCTGAAGCCCTACTGGGGCAAGCACTGCAAGCGGGTCTGCTTCCACGACGAGTACCTGCCGGCGTTCAACCGGCCGAACGTGCACCTGGTCGACACCGACGGGCGCGGCGTCGACGAGATGTCCGCCCGGGGCCCCGTGGTCGACGGCGTGGAGTACCCGGTGGACCTGATCGTCTACGCCTCCGGCTTCGAGGTCACCACCGACCTGCACCACCGGCTCGGCTTCGACCCCAAGGGCCGCGACGGCGTCGCACTGTCGGAGCGCTGGGCCAAGGGGGCGCACACCCTGCACGGGGTCCTGGCCAGCGGGTTCCCCAACCTGCTGCTGATCAGCCTCGTCCAGGGGGGGTTCGGCACCAACTTCTCGCACCTGCTGTCCGAGTCGGCCAAGCACGTGGCCCACATCGTGGAGGCCTGTGTCGAGCAGGAGATCGTCGAGATCGAGCCCGAGGAGTCCGCCGAGGACGAGTGGCTCTCGGTGCTCCTCGGCGTCGGCATGGGCGGCGCCCGCTACTTCATGAGCTGCACGCCCAGCTTCTACAACAGCGAGCAGCAGGCGATCGACCAGCGGGCGGCCCGGAACCTCACCTACACCGGCAGCCTGCTCGAGTACGTCGGCTACCTCGAGCGTTGGCGCCAGCCGCTCGAGTTCGCCGGCGTCAAGGTACGACGCGAGGCGCCGGTCGAGCCCGGCTCGGTCGCCACGGCGAAGGGCATGGCGCCGGAGAACGTGGTTGCTCCGCGCCGCCCCGGACACGCCCGTCGCTGGTCGCCGTGATCGCTCCGCAGTACCGACCGATGAGCTGCGGGTACACCCGAAGCGCTGCGCTGGAGATCCACCTGGCCGTCGACCCGCCCCTCGGCACCGCCGGTTCCGGCACGATCCGGTGGTGGGGGAACGGCACCATTGTGCTACGTTGTCGCACATGAAGGTCGGCGTGCGTGAGCTCCGCAATCAGACGAGTCAGGTCATCGATGCCGTGCGGGCCGGCGAGCGGGTGGTCCTCACCGTGCACGGCGAGGCGGTCGCCGATATCGTGCCCCACGGCCAGCGGGCTCGCTGGCTGCCCGGTGATCATCTGAGGCGCGCTCTTGCCGAGCGGGCAGCCGATCCGGCGCTTCGTGGCGATCTCGACAGCCTCGCCGGACAGACCTTGGACGAGCTGTGAGCGAGCCGGCCGGCCTCCTCGACACCTCGGTGTTCATCGCCCGAGAGGTCGAGCGGCCACTCGGCGACCTGCCGGCCCGGGTGATGGTCTCCGTGGTCACCATCGGCGAGCTCGAGCTCGGGGTGATGAGCGCCGTCGATGCGGCCTCCCGAGCTCGCCGCGGTGACACCCTGGCCCTCGCCAGGACCGCGGAGCCCGTCCCGATCAGCGAGTCGACCATGGGGGCGTGGGCACGGTTGGTGGTCGATTGCCGGAACGCCGGCATCCAGCGGACGGTCAAGCTCGTCGACGCGCTGATCGCCGCGACCGCGATCGACCTCGGCTTGCCGGTCGTGACCCAGGACGACGACTACGACCGGATGGCGAGGGCGCATCAGGCTCTCCATGTCCTCAAGGTGTGACGAGCCGGTTCCGGGTTCGGGCACCGTCCGTGGAGGCGCCGTCGCCTCCAGCCGGATCCGCACCCCCTCGCGCTCTACCTCGGTGCTGTCCCCGCCGTGCCGAGTCCCCCAAACGGCTCGACGCTCGGGGTAGCTCTGTCCTCAAGGCCGGTCCGTTGCGACGACCCCGGAACGCAACCACGGACAGGACGACGAGATACGTGCCCTGTCCCGTTTGGTGCGCCCCGGGGGACTCGAACCACCCAGCCTGCGGATTAAGAATCCGCTGCTCCACCGTTGAGCTAGGGGCGCCCGCGCAGCATAGGGAAGGGTAGTGCCACCGTCAACGCGACGCGACGCCGGTACGGGAGCGGGACCCAGCGGTGACGGATGGTCCGGGCCGGCCAGGCCAGGCCGGACCGGCCGGGCCGGAACTCAGGGCAGTCGACCGTGAGGTGGTCGTTCAGCGCCGGCGGTCGGCGCGGGCCGGGACGTCGCTGGCCTCCAGCTCGGCGAGCAGGTCGCGGGTATCGGCCAGGGACGAGGTGAGGATCTTCCTCGCCAGGTCGAGCAGATCGAACAGCATCGGGTTGCCGACCGAGTAGACGACGCTCGCCCCTTCCTTGCGTGCCTGGATCAGGTTGGCCCGGCGCATCACCCCCAACTGCTGGGAGAGGTGGGAGGACTCGAGTCCGACGGCAGGGATCAGCTCGCTCACCGAGCGCTCACCGTCCCGCAGGACCTCGAGCACACGGATCCGGGCCGGGTGCCCGAGCACCTTGAAGAGGTCGGCCTTGACCTGGTGGATCGGTGCGGTAGTCACGACGTCTCGTCTCCTTGTGCGCCGGGTGCCTCGGTCGGTCTGCCTCCCGCCCGCCGCCCCGGAAGGGCCGCTGCGGTCGATGGGCCCCGGACGGACCGATCGTGCAACAGGGTACCGGTCGGCCCCGCCCTTGGACGGTGCGGAGCCGCGGTCACAGGTCGTTCCCCGCGTAGGAGAGGTTGAAGCTCTTGTTGGCCAGGGGAAAGTCCGGGACGATCGTGTCGGCCAACGCTTCCGGCAGCGCCGGCCAGTTCATGAACGACGGGTCGACGACCTTCACCCGGAGCAGCCTCCCGGCGTCGTCCACCTCGACCCGGTGGACGATCGTGCCGCGCCAACCCTCGACCAGGCCTGACCCGTGGCGGTCCGCGGTTCCCGAGCCGGCACGGGGGGCCGTGGCGGTGAGGGGTCCCTGCTCCGCCACGGCAGCCGTCAGCAGTTCGAGGGAGCGCTCGACCTCGTCGCAGCGCACGAGGAAGCGGGCGAGGACGTCCCCGGTGTCGCGTCGTGCCGGGGCGAACCCGGGAGCCCCGTCCACCAAGGGGTGCGACAGACGGGCATCGAGCGCCAGGCCCGAGGCCCTGGCCACCACGCCGAGGACCCCGATCTCCTCGGCCTGGGCAGCGCCGAGGACGGCGGTCCCGGTGAACCGGTCCATGACGATGGTGTTGGACCGCGCCAGGTCGACGATCTCACGGAACCGGACGCCGATCTCCCCGAGGTCCTCGGCACGGGGCAGGGCACGCAGCACGGCACCTCCGGGGACGACCCCCCCGCGCAGCAGGCGGTGACCGGTGACCTCGGCGTTGAGCCGTAAGAGGCGCTCGCGCAGGGTGAGGGCGTGCGCATTGGCCAGGCCGAACCCCACGTCGTTGCACATCGCCCCGACGTCGGCGACGTGGTTGTACAGACGCTCGAGCTCGACCAGCACCGAACGCAGGACGGTCGCCCGTGCCGGCACCTCCGTCCCTTCGGCCTCCTCCACCGCCAGGCAGAGGGCGAGGCTGTGGCCCACGGCGCTGTCCCCCGAGATGCGCTCGGCCAGCACCAGCGCGGCTTCCAGGTCCCGCCCTGCGAAGAGCCGCTCGATCCCCTTGTGCACGAACCAGAGCCGGGCCTTCATCTTCACGATGGTCTCGCCCACCACCCAGAACCGGAAGTGCCCCGGCTCGATCATCCCGGCGTGGACGGGCCCGACGGGGATCTCGTAGATGCCCGGCCCTTCGACCTCGGCGAACGGGTAGGGCGCCGCGTCGTCGACCATGGCGGGGCGCGGTCCGGCGTCCGACCGCATCGGGTACCAGCCCTCGGGCCAGTGCTGGTGCAGCACCAGCCGGCGGGGCCGGGGATGACCGACGGGCTCGATCCCGAACAGGTCACGCATCTCCCGCTCGAACCGGCCGGCAGGAAACGAGAGGTGCGCCAGCGAGGGCACCTCCGGGCGGTCCCGCGGGACGTGGAGGTGGAGCTCCAACCGCTGGTCCGGTGGGCCGGCGACGAAGAGGTAGACGACCCGGAGGGGCCCCTCGTCCTCGTCGTCGTGTGCGGCCACCAGGGCCAGGCGGAAGCCCGCGGCGAACAGTGTACCGGCGCTCCCGGCGAGCTCAGCGGCGGCCAGCGCGACCACGGCTCGCCGCGGCCGCTCGGCCAACAGGCGCGCCAGGGCCGCACCTCCCGTGCTCACCGGGCGACCACCTGGGCCGCTGCGTGCAACAGCCCGCCGAGCGGCCACGCCAGCACCCCCAGGGCGGCGCAGAGGAGGAGTGCCCCGACCAGGGGAACCGTGACGACGGCGGGTGTCGGCCGTGCCACCTCCCCCTCGGGTGCGGCGCCGAGGAGGAGGTGCCGGCCGTGGGACGCCAGGGAGCCGAAGATCACCGCTACCAGGACGAGGGAGATGGCTCCGGCCCACCCCAGGCCGACCTGGAGCTCGGCCCGGAGCATGGTGAGCTCGCTCACGAACAGGCTGAACGGGGGGAACCCGAGCAGGGCGACGAGGCCCACGCCGAAGATCGCCCCGAGCGCCGGGCGCCGGGCCAGCAGCGCCCCGACCTGCGCGATCTCGCTGGTGCCCTCGGTGGCGACGATCTCGCCCGAGGTGAGGAAGAGCACCCCCTTTGCCAGGCCGTGGCCGAGGACGTGCAGCAGCACCGCGGCGATGGCGAGCGGCGTGCCGGCGGCGGCCCCCAGGGCAAGGAGGCCCATGTGCTCCATGCTGCTGTAGGCGAGCATCCGCTTGTAGTCGCGCTGGGCCACCAGCATCGTGGCGGCGACCGCCAGGGAGACGAGCCCTGCCGCCACCAGGAGCGCCCGCGGGAACGCCGTACCGAGCGCGCCGTCGGCGATCGCCTTGAAGCGCAGGAGCGCGTAGAAGGCCACGGTGAGGAGCACCCCGGACATCAGGGCGGAGACCGGTGCCGGCGCCTGGCTGTGGGCGTCGGGGAGCCAGCTGTGCATGGGCGCCAGCCCCACCTTGGTGCCGTAGCCGAGGACGAGCAGGGCGAAGGCGAGGCGCATGACGCCCGGGTCGAGGAGCCGGGACTCGGCCATGAGCGACGTCCAGTCGAGGCTGACGTGCTGGTGGTGACCGACGTGGAGCGCGGCGAGGTAGACGAGCACGGTACCGAGGAACGCCATGGCGATCCCCACCGAGCAGATGACGAGGTACTTCCACGACGCCTCGAGCGACCCTCGCGTCCGGCGGAACCCTACGAGGAACGTGGTGATCACCGTGGTGGCCTCCACCGCCACCCACAGGACGCCGACGTTGCCCGCCACCACGGCGAGGAGCATGGCGGTGATGAAGCCTTGGACGAGGGCGCCGTAGAGCGAGGCGTGGCGACGGCTCGACCGGCCCACTGCGATCTCCGCGGACAGGTACCGCACGCTCTGCCACGTGGCCAGGACGCCGATCGTCCCGATGACGATGACCATGAAGGCGCTGAGCGCGTCCACCCGGAGCACGCCTCCGAAGGCGACGACCGGCGGTCCGTGCTCTACTCGGACCGCCAGGGCGATGCCGCAAGCGAGCACGGCTCCGATCGACGCAGTGCCCGCCCAGCCGATCCCGCGCCGCCACGGCACCATCGCGGAGACGACACCCGCGGCGAACGGCACGACCAGGACGGCGAGGAGCAGCATCAGTCGTGCAGCTCCCGCAGCTGGTCGAGGTCGAGCGCCCCGAACGCGGAGGTCATCCGCACCGCCAGGACCCGCAGGACGACCACCGCGAGGAGGACGTCGAGCGATGCGCCCAGCTCGACGAGGAGCGGCACGCCCGCAGTGGCGAGGAAGGCGACCAGCGCGATGCCGTTGTCGACCAGTAGCAGGCCGACGATCTGGGACACCGCCTTGCGCCGCGCCGCCATGACGAAGAACCCGATGAGAAGCGTGGCGAAGCCCAGCGGGACGAGCCGGCCCGCGACCGTCGGGACGAGGGCGACCAGCGGCGCGGTGGCGCCGTAGGCGAGGAAGGTCAGGGCCCCGGCGGCGACGAGGGACGCAGGAACGTTGACGATGGGAGCCGTCTCTCGGCTGTTCGGATCGCTGGCCACCACCCGGCCGAGCAGGGCGGGGATGGCCAGGGCTTTGGCCAGCACCACCAGGCAGCCCACCGCGATCAGCACGCCGTTGCCCTGGGCGGCTCCGAGGATGAGCGCCACCGCACCGAGCGCGAATCCCTGGAGGGCCAGGGCTTTCACGATGGCGGAGAGCGACCGGCGCCAGAGGGTCACCACGGCGCAGACCAGCACCACGCCGGCCGCGAGCTCGAGCGAGCTGGCGTAGGCGGGGCCGCTCACCGGACCACCAGCGCGGTGACGGCAGCGGCCACCGCGAGGACGAACCCGCCGGCGAGGAGCTCGGGCAGCCGGAAGAGCCGGAGCTTGGCGGTGAACACCTCGAAGACGGCGATGGCGGTCCCGGCCACGCCCACCTTGAGTGCCAGCGCACCCAGGCCGACGACGAAGGCGGCCGCCCCCGGTCGCTCGGCGATCCCCCAGGGGGCGACGAGGTTGACGAGCAGGCCGAGGAGGAGGGCGAGGCGCATCGACTCGCCGAGGGTGACGAGCGCGAGGTCCGGACCGGCGTACTCGAGGACCATCGCTTCGTGGATCATGGTGAGCTCGAGGTGGGTCGACGGATTGTCGACGGGCAGACGGCCGGTCTCGGCCAGGATCACCACGAAGAAGGAGACGAGGGCGAGGATCCGCTCCGGGCTGGCGATCAGCTGCGGGTGGCTGAGCCCGATGCGGACCAGGGCGGGAAGATTGGAGGTCCGCGCCGGGATGGCCATGGCCAGGATGGCGACGAGCAGGGCGGGCTCCGCCAGTGCTCCGATGGTCATGGCCCGGCTCGACCCCATACCGCCGAACGGCGTGCCGGTGTCGAGCGCGGCGAGCGCCAGGAAGACCGAGCCCAGGAGCAGCACGAAGACGATGGCGAAGAAGTCGGCGGTCTGCCCGAGGGGGGGACGGGCCGTCGCCAACGGAGCGATCGCCGCGACGACCGCGGCGGTGGCGACCAGGACGACCGGTGCGGCCCCGAAGACCCAGCTGGACTGGTCCGGACGCATGCGCTGCTTGGTGAAGAGCTTGCGCAGGTCGCGCAGGGGCTGGCCGACCGGGGGTCCGACACGGCCCTCGACGCGGCAGCGGACCGTGCGCATCACGCCGACCAGCAGTGGAGCGCCGATGGCCACAGCCGCGATCTGGCCGCCTGCCACCACGACGGCGGCGACCGTGCCGGCGGCGCCGTTCATACCATCACCAGCATGATCACCACGAGCGCCACCAACCCATAGGCGAGGTAACGGTGCACGCTCCCGTTCTGCAGTCCACGGCCCAGGTGGCCCCACAGGTGCACGCCGCGGATCACCGGTCGGTAGACGTCGTGCTCGATGACGTCGCCAATCGAGGTCCGGTAGGCGATCTTCTCCGTGTAGTAGCGCGATTCGGCCAGATGGCTGACATTGAGATCGCGATCGGGACGCAGCACGTCGTCGAACACCTGCTGGAGCGGCTCCGCGAACGAGGTGGCGGTGTACTGCATGCGAGCGGTCTGCAGCTCGCGTCCGCACCCCCACGGTTCGATGCTCCGAACGGGCAGGCGGGGGCGGAACCGACACTGGGCCAGCCGGCGGAAGCCGAGCACGGCGACGATGGCAACGGCCAGGCCGGCCGCCAGCAAGGCGGGGTCGAGCATGCCCTGGAGCCCGCTCAGTCGCACGTCGGCCGAGGCAAGCACCGAGTGTGCCGGTGCCCCGGGCACCACCTCGACCGCCGCCCGATCGAGGGCCGGCACCACCACCGTCGGGCCCACGCCGAGGACCACGCACGCCGCCGCCAGCAACCCGGCGCCGAACTGCATGGTGTGCGGGACCTCGTGTGCGGTGGCCGCCCCCTCCGACCGGGGCCGTCCGAGGAATCCCACGCCGATCGCCTTCACGAACGCCGCGGCGGTGAGCCCGCCGGTGAGGGCGAGTGCTCCCACCCCCACCGGCACGGCGACGGCGACGGCCGTGCTGGACGTGGGCAGTCCGTGCAGCAAGCTCTGGAACAGCAGCCACTCGCCGACGAACCCGTTGAGCGGGGGAAGCGCGGCGATGGCGAGTCCGCCGACCACGAAGACCGCCCCGGTCACCGGCATCGACCGCATCAGCCCCCCCAGACGGTCGAGGTCGCGGGTGCCCGTCGCCACCTGGACGGAGCCGGCCGAGAGGAACAGGCTGCCCTTGAACGCGGCATGGTTCACCACCAGCAGGAGCGCTGACACCAGGGCGATGGCGGCGATGACCGGATGGCCGGTGGAGGCGAACAGCCCCGACGCGCCCACGGCGATGAGGACGAGGCCCATGTTGTCGGCGGTCGAGTAGGCCAGCAGCCGCTTCAGGTCGGTGCTGGTCGCCGCCTGCAGGGCGCCGAACAGGGCGGAGACGACCCCCAGGGCGAGCACCGTCAGCCACCACCAGACCGGCCCCCCGCCGAGCAGCTCGTCGCCCACCAGCACGATGCCGTAGATCCCGAGGTTGACCATCGCCCCTGACATCAGCGCCGAGACCGGGCTGGGCGCCTCGGGATGGGCCTTCGGCAGCCAGACGTGGAAGGGCACCGCCCCGGCTTTCGAGGAGAAGCCGACGAGGGCGAGCACGAAGGCGACGTTGCGAACCGCACCGGGCAGGTGCCCGGCGTGGGCGCGGATGGCGGCGAAGGTCTGACCGCCGGCGTGCGCCGAGATCATCACCAGGGCGAAGAGGATCGCCGCTGCCCCGACGTGCGTCATCACCGCGTACCACCCGGCGGCGCTCCGTGCCTCCTCGCGCTCTCGCTGGTCGACCAGGACGAGCACCAGCGACGAGAGCGCCATCATCTCCCACAGCCAGAGGAAGGTGGCCACGCTCCCGGATGCCGGGACCAGCAGCATGCTTGTGACGAAGACCGGCAGGGTGGCCGACGCCGTGCGCGTCGACAGGCCGTGGCTGGCGTAGCCGAGCCAGTAGAGGCTCGCGGCGACGGCCACCACCGCGGTCACGACGACGAAGACCGCCCCGAGCGGCTCGAGGACCAGCGTGGTGCCGGTCAGCGGGAGGATCCGGGACGAGCTCAGCACCAGCGGACGGCCGGTGTGGAGCACGGTCACGGCCCCGACCAGGGCGCCCGCGCTGGCCACCCAGGTGAGCGCCACGGCCGCAAGCACTCGTGCCTTGGGCGGCAACGAGCCCCCGGCGATTGCCGCGGCGCAGCCGGCGGTGGCCGTGATGACCAGGCTGAGGTTGCTCACCGTCCGGTGAGGCCCCGTAGCGCCTTGGTGATCGCTTCAGGATGGGGGGGACAGCCGGCGACGGCAACGTCCACCGGGACGACCTCCGCCACGGCTCCCTCGACGCCGTAGCCACCCCGGAACACCCCGCAGTCCCGGGCGCAGTCGCCGACGGCGACCACCATCCGCGGCTCCGGCATGGCGTCGTACGTCTTCGCCAGCGGCCCGGCCATGTTGCGGGTGACCGGACCGGTGACCACCAGGGCGTCGGCGTGGCGCGGGGAGGCGACCAGCCTGGCTCCGAACCGCTCGGCGTCGTAGACGGGACCGAACGCGGAGGTGATCTCGAGCTCGCAGCCGTTGCACGACCCGGCGTCGACGTGGCGGACCTGGAGCGACCCGGCCAGCCGGCGGGCGCCCGGATCGGGGCGGGGAGGAGGCCCGAGATCCTCGGTCGCGGTGTGGGGGTGGAGGATGGTCCGAACCGCGGTCCGGAGCGTCACCTGCGCGGTCGCCGGTCGGCCGCGGGCGGGTCCGCCGCCGCGCCCCGGCCAGCCGTCACCGCAGCACCCGCATCCGCGCCGCCGTGGTCACCGGGGGACAGTTCACGCCGGGACCCGCCGACGCGCCGGGCGCCCGGCGTCCCCCTGGGGCAGCCGGGACCCGCAGCGCGGGCACCGCGGGCCGTAGGGCCCTCCGGCGGCCCGCACACAGCGCCAGCAGCTCGTGCAGAGCGCCCGCGGCGGCGAGGCGTCGCGCTCGAACCCGGCGCCGCCCCGGGCCGGACGCGGCCCTTCGGGCCGATCGCACCGGGTCGGGATCGGATGTCGCCTCTCACCTCGCCACATGGTTGCTCCCTCCGATCGATGTAGCTGACAGTTTTATGATGTTGTGACTTTATCATTTGATAGGACTGTTTGCCGGAGGTGCCGTACGCGAGGGGTACCGGAGCGATGGAGCGATGGAGCGATGGAGCGGGTTCCCGAACGCTCCGCTCATCTGCGCGCGGCGTCAGCACCAAGGCGGCCGTCCGGCAGAACACCGTCGTCGAGCGGCATGACCGCGTCGACGAGTGGGGTGGTCCAACGACTCCGCCCAGGTGTGGCCGGCTACGGGTGCTCGAGGTAGATCACGCGGTCGTCGAGGGCTTCCGATGCGACCGATCGCACCGCGGTGGCGATGGCGGGGATCCCTGCCGGGCGACGGGAGAACCGCGTGGAGAGGGCGACCAGGACGCCGCAGTGGTGCCGGCCGGCGGCGAGGCGTTCCGATGCGAGCCGTACGAAGTCGCCCACGTTCTCAGTGAGCACCGCGCAGCCCTCGGTCGCGCCTGCTTCGAGCACGGCGGCATCCGAGCTGCCCGCCAAGCCCAGTTCCGCGACCGTCGCCACCTCGAGGTCCTCGCCAACCAGGGCGTCAGCCAGCGATCGTGGGTACCTCCCGTCGAGGATCAGCTTCACCGAGCCGGCGCGGCGGCGCTCTCGCTGCGGTGCAGAGCGATGCGCGCCTCGATCTCCTCGGGGAACGCGGACCGGTAGCGGACCACCGCGTCGACCTGTGCCCGTGACAGCCCTGACTCCTCGCTCAGCACCGTCAGCGGCTCCGGCTCGGCCGCGAGGTCGTCGAGCCACATCGAGACCTCCCAGACGTCGGGTCCTCCGATCAGACCGGCGCGCCGTCCGGTCGGCGACAAGGATCGATGACTCCGCCGTATGGCCAGCCGCCGCTCACCCCGTGGTCACTCCTCGGGTCGGTCCACCAGACCGTCGCGCGGCCCTTCGCCTCCCCGAGCTCCGGGACCGTGCGCCCGAGGTGCCATCACACGGGATACTGGGTCGATGGGACGCATCCACGAGCGCATCGACGAGCATCTGGCCGAGTGGCTGGTGGCCCAGCCGGTGTTCTTCGTGGCCACCGCGCCCGACGCGCCCGACGGGCTGGTCAACTGCTCGCCCAAGGGGAACCGCGACGAGCTGGCCGTCGTCGACGGGCACACCGTGGCGTACCTCGACCAGACGGGCAGCGGGGTGGAGACGATCGCCCACCTCCGCGACAACGGGCGCATCGTCTTGATGTTCTGTGCGTTCGACGGGTCGCCCCGCATCGTCCGCCTCCACGGGCACGGTCGCACCTGCCGGCCGGGGGAACCGGCCTTCGCCGACCTGGCCCGCCGGTTTCCGGGGGCGGAGGGGGTCGGGGTCCGTTCGATCGTGGCCGTCGACGTCGAGCGCATCGCCGACTCGTGCGGCTACGGCGTTCCCCTCATGCGCTTCGACCGTCATCGGCCGACTATGGACGAGTGGTCGAGCCGCAAAGGGGCGGAAGGGATCCTTCGGTACCAGGCGGAGCGGAACGCCACGAGCCTCGACGGCCTGTCCGGCCTCTGAGCCGAGTCGAGCCTCATCCGGTGGTGGCCGATCGAGATCGGAGTATGGTATCTGGTATGGCAACGAAGAAGATCACGATCACCCTCGAGGCGGAGCAGCTCGACCGGGTACGTGGGCTGGTCGAGGCAGGGAAGGCGTCCAGCGTCTCGGGATTCGTGCAGCACGCCGTCGGCGTGTCCCTCGACGACATCGCCGGATGGGGTGCCATGTTGGCAGAGGCGCTTCGAGACACCGGTGGTCCGCTCTCGCAGGAAGAGAAGGACTGGGCGGACGAGATGCTCGGGAACCGGAAACGACGGACGCGCTCGGTGGCCTGATGCCAGGTCTCACCTTCGATGCCGGCGGGCTGATCGCCCTCGACCGCAATGTCCGGAAGGTCGTCGTGCTCCTGGCGCGGGCAGCGCAGACGGGCGCGTCCGTCACCGTGCCTGCTTCGGCCCTGGCGCAGGCGGTCCGTCGACCTGAACGCCAGGTGCGCCTTGCCCGATTGGTCCGCCAACCGACGACAACGGTCGTCCCCCTCGACCGGGTCGATGCCACGCACGTGGGACGGCTGCTTGCGGCCAGCAGAAACTCCGAGATCGTCGATGCCCATGTGGTGATCTGCGGGCGCCGAGGCGGTCAGCGGGTGGTCACCTCGGACGGCGGTGATCTTCGCAGGCTCGATCCCCGGATCCCGCTGATCGAGGTCTGACGTCCGCTGCCGGGCCGGCGTTGCCGGGCAGGTGCGCGGCGTCCGAGGGATCGCTGCCTCTCCGAACCACCTCGACGGAGCGTGGGTGGGCGACGGCCGCGAACCTGGGGCGACCGCTTCTGCACCTCGGGGCTCCGGGCGATGACCTCGCGGTGCTCGGCCGCGTGCCTCGGCGACCCCGGCACGCCCCACCGGCGCCGGAGGCCCCGACCGTCACGGCGCGCGCCGGGTCACCAGCAGGTGGCGACCGACCAGCACCGCGCCGGCGGCGAGCAGGGCCACCGCGGTGGCGACCGACCAGGCGGCGGCGTAGGAGGCGTGGTCGATCACCAGGCCGAGGGTCAGGGGCCCGAGGACCCCGCCGAGCCGCCCGCCGACCTGGGTGATGCCGGTGGCGCGGGCCGGGGCGTGGATGTGCGTCCTGACGACGGCGAAGTTGAAGAGCCCGTTCCATCCCCACCCGGCCCCGAGAGCGAGCACCGCGGCCGGGACGAGTAGCCACCGGACCCCGAGACCGGCTCCCACGGCCGCCATGCCGTAGCCGACGGCGCCGACCGCCAGCATCGTCGCCACCACCGGGAAGTGCCGCCCGCCGCGACGATCGGCCAGCACTCCGCTGGCCACCCGGACGATCACCGCGGCTCCGCCGGCGGCGGCCACGATCAGGCCGGCGGTCCCCCGGGCGAACCCGGCCGACACCGCCGCAGTGGCGAGGAAGGCGGCCAGGCCGCTGGCGGCGAAGACCCCCAGGCCCAGCCCGGCGGCCAGGATCACCAGCGGCACGACGTCGACTCCCCCGGCTCCGCCGTCGGGACGGGACCGGGCACGGACCGCCGCCGGCGTCCGGGACGGGGGCACCAGCAGGCCCGCGGCCAGCGCCAGGGCACCGGCGAGGAGGAACGCCCATCGCCACCCCAGGGTGAGCGCCACCGCCGGGACGGACAGGCCTCCCACCAGCGAGGCGAGCGGGATGGCGGCCTGCTTCACGCCGAAGGCGGCGCCCTGGCGCGCCGGCCGGATCCGGCGCGCCAGGAAGAGGTTGCTGGCGGGAGCGATGGCGGCGCTGGAGATACCGCACGGCACCAGCAGCACGGCCAGGACCAGCCACGAGCTGGTGACCGTGCCCAGCAGGACGAGCAGCGCCGCACTGGTGAGGCAGGCGACCCGCAGGACGCGGACCCCGCCGACCCGCTCGACGACCCGGCTCAGGGGGACCGACCCCACCGCCGCTCCGAGGTAGTAGAGGCTGACCGCCATCCCGAGGGCGCTCGCCCCGAAGTGGAGCGACTGGCGGATCTCGATGGCCAGCGTCGCCACCAGGAAGACAGGGAGGGAGGCGGTGGTGGTGACCGCCAGGGCGACGAACAGGTCGTACCCCGGTCGGGTGGCGCGGGGGACGGCGGGTGGTCCCGTCGTCCGGGCGACTGCCGGGTCGTCACTGCCTGGCACGACGCCTCTCCCCTCCACCTGCCCGGTCGGCCCACGCCCGGTCGGCCTGAGCGGCCCGCGGGTCGCTCAGGCGACGCTCCGGGCGAGTCGGAAGCCGAGGTTACCGGTGGAGCTTCCCGGGTCGTTCGAACTGCGGGCGGCCACCCGGTACCGCTCGCAGTAGGAGCGGTGGCACAGGTACGAGCCGCCGCGCATCACCTTCGCCTCGCCGTGGTCCGGACCGAGCGGGTCGGTCCGCTGGCCGGACCGGGCGACGCCCGGGTCGAACCAGTCCGCGCACCACTCCCACACGTTCCCCACCATGTTGTAGAGGCCGAAGCCGTTGGCGTCGTAGGTGTCGACCGGGCAGGTGCCGGTGAACCCGTCCTCCGCCGTGTTGTGGTCAGGGAAGGATCCCTGCCAGATGTTGCACCGGTGGACGCCTCCCGGCGTCAGCTCGTCGCCCCAGGGATAGCGGGCCTGCTCCAATCCTCCGCGGGCCGCCCGCTCCCACTCGGCCTCGGTGGGCAGGCGACCACCGGCCCAGGCGCAGTAGGCCACGGCGTCGTGCCACGACACGTGCACCACCGGGTGGTCGGCGCGGCCCCCGACGCCGGAACCCGGGCCCTCGGGACACGACCAGCTCGCCCCCTCGACCTCGCGCCACCACGGCGCGGCGGCGACGCCCCGCGTGGGGGGGAAGTCGTCAGGGAGAAGGCCGGCGAACACGAAGGACGCGCCGAACCGCTCGGCGTCGGTGCGGTACCCGGTGCTGCCGACGAACTCGGCGAACTCGGCGGTGGTGACCGCGGTGGCCGAGATGGCGAAGGCACCGACGTCGACCTGGCGCACCGGACCTTCGCCGTCCTCGGGGTACCCCTCGGCGGAGTCCGTGCCCATGAGGAAGGTCCCGCCCGGCAGCTC
>JAJYYG010000085.1 GCA_021801235.1 Actinomycetes bacterium | reverse complement strand
GGCGAGGCGGGGCCCGCCGGGCCCACCCGGGCTGGCGGGGCGGCGGGCTGGGCTGGGGGTGGCAGGGACGGCGGGCGCCCGACGTGCGCCGACGACGGGCCGCTGAAGCTCGTAGGGTTGCGCCGACAGCGGAGACCTGGGCCGTGGGGTCGGATCCCAACGGGTCGTGTGCCGGCGCCCGCCGGGAGGGGGAGAGGCGTGCGAGGGGACGAAGGCTCAGGAGCGGCGGAGGGGGAGGCGGGTACGGATGGCAGGGCGCTGAACCTCGCCGATCTGTTCGAGGTGGTGGTGGATACCGTTCCGGACCGGCCGGCCCTGGTGGCCGGGAGCTCCCGGTTCACATATCGGGAGCTGGACGAACGGGCCAACCGGGTGGCGTGGTTCCTCGCGGGACAGGGGATCGCCGCCGGCGCTCATGTGGGCATCCTCGCCCGCAACTGCGCGGCATGGGTAGAGGTGATGCTCGGTTGCTTCAAGGCACGGGTGGTTCCCGTGAACCTGAACTTCCGTTACGTGGCATCCGAGCTTCGTTACGTGGTCGACAACGCCGACCTCGAAGGCCTGTTCTTCGAGCGCGCACTTTCGCCACTGGTGGCGGAGTCGTTGGGTTCCGGGTGGACCGGCCACGAGTTGTCCGGGGAATCGCCCGGGGAGTCGCCCAAGGTATCCGGTGTTTCCGAGGCGCCTCCCCATGCTGCGGGGGTTTCGGGGCGAGCGCCATCGCGTCCTCTCCGGCTACTGGTCGCCTTCGATGACACCACCGGACCCACCACCGGACCCACCACCGGACCCACTACCGGACCCACTACCGGACCCACTACCGGACCCACTACCGGACCCACTACCGGACCCACTACCGGACCCAACACCGTGGACTACGAAACGGCTCTGGCCCGTTCCCCTGCGCATCGTCCTTCCGATCCACGTTCGCCCGACGACCTGTACCTGCTGTACACCGGGGGGACGACGGGAATGCCCAAGGGCGTCATGTGGCACCAAGAGGACATCTTCTTTGCCGCGATGGGTGGCGGAGGTTGGGGCCAGCCGCCGATCCGCTCTGCCGAGGAGCTGTCGGGCCGGCTGACGCTCGACGACAGCGCACGGGTGGTGATGCTGGTGGTGGGGCCACTCATGCACGGCAACGCCCAATGGGCGATGTGGAACGCCTTCATGATGGGGGGCACCGCGGTGCTCTTCACCGGAAGCCGCTTCGACCCGGACGAGCTCTGCCGACTGATCAGCGACGAGGGCGTGGTGTCGGTAGCGCTCGTGGGCGACGCCATGGCACGTCCGCTGGTGCAGGCGCTGGCACAGGCCGAACCCGGGGTGTACGACACCTCCACCCTCCTCGTCGTCGGATCGGGTGGCGCCATGCTGTCGGCGACGGTGAAGGAGGAATTGAAGCGCCAGCTGCCCGGTGTTCTGGTCATGGACCGTTTCGGAGCGAGTGAGAGCGGAGCACAGGGCGCGGTGGAGCAGTCAGCTGATGGTCCTCGCTTCGTGATGGGTGACGATACGGCGGTGCTGGATGATGAGCTCCTGCCTCTGCGACCCGGGGACGGCCGCATCGGTCGGCTGGCCCGGCGGGGGAGGATCCCGCTCGGCTACTACAAGGACCCCGAGAAGACCGCCGCCACGTTCGTCACCGACCGGCGAGGGATCCGTTGGTCGGTGCCCGGTGACCTGGCCTCTGTCGCCGCGGACGGCACCATCACTGTCCACGGACGCGGTTCGGCTTCCATCAACTCGGGCGGGGAGAAGATCTTCCCGGAGGAGGTGGAGGCGGTGGTCAAGTCCCATCCGCTCGTCTACGACGCCATCGTCGTCGGTGTCGATGACGCTCGGTTCGGTCAGCAGGTCGCAGTGGTCGTGCGACCGGCGGACGGATCGTCGGGGCCGACGCTCGAAGAGCTCCAGGTGCACTGCCGCAGCCGGATCGCCGGGTACAAGGTGCCCCGGCGGCTGGAGCTTGTCAGGGAGATCCCGTTGACCGCAGCAGGCAAGCCGGACGTGAAGGCGGCGCTCGCCCTGTTCGGGCAACCATGATGGCGGAGGACGTCCTCCACCCGGACGTCCTCCACCCGGATGTCCTCCACCCGGATGTCCTCCACCCGGAGGACACGAGAACGCAGCGCCAAGTGTCGACAGGGCCCCGACGTGAGCGATCGGAGCTTCGGGCGCTGTCTCCTCCGTCAGCGTCGGACGATCATGGCGGGCGACGATTGCGGAACCGCAGTGCGCTCCCTGCTTCCTGTGCAGTCCAACCGGTGCCCCTGTTCGAACCGGGTGGGCCCGCGGGCCGGTAGTGACGGGGCGGGGGTTCAACCGCATGCCCCAGGACCCCCCGGACGCCCCGGACTCCCCCGGACAGTCTCGGCGCACGCGATCCGGTCCGAGGGTGCCCTGGTGCCGTCGGCCCGTTGGTGGGGCACTCGCGATCCCTGGTCAGGCGGCCACCTTCGAGCTCCGGTCCGGGAGTTCGGCGCGGGCCCACGCCTCGACGACCTCGACCGTCAGGCGACAGGCTGCATGCAGGAGGGCGCCGTCCACCTCGACGATCCTGCATTGGCCCGACGCAGGCCAGAGCCCGACGACCCGGGCGGGTGCCGGGGCTCCGGGGGACCGCAGGGAGGCGACAAGCGCGAGATAACCCAATTCGGCCTCCCAGTTCGGAGTCGGGAGCCCGCCGGCGACCGAGATGAGCGCGTGGTCGTCCCGGTCGCGGCCCGCCCGAGAGGCCCGAGGAGTGCTTTGGCTGCTCCGAAGCCGCACTTCGACACGGCCGCGTAGGCAGACGGCCTGGCGAGGCGAAGCGGTCCACCGGTCGTCCGGACCCCCGAACGTCGTTCTCCCGCCGAGTCGGGGCCAGTCGACCATCGACCACAGTGCCGAGGCCCAGCTGATGGCCTCGGCGAGGACCGCGGCGCGTCCTCCCGGTCCGAGGCCGGCCAACCATGGCTCCCAGTGGAACCGCAGCTCCCCGGTTCGGTTCCAGGCCGTGACGGCCTGGTCGGCGACGGCGGGCACCGCCTGGCCGGGGCTCCGGTAGCTGGATTCCGCGCACGCCGCCAGGGCCGCCAGCCCCAGTGACCGTCTGACGAACGAAGGCTGCCACCGGAACGGCGAGCTGCCCTGCTGCCGGGCCTCCGTACCCGATCCGTGACCTCTGAGCGTGGACAGCGTGATCGTGACCCGGCGATCGACCCGCGTTGCGTCCCCTGCGGTGAGTACCGCCTGACGAAGCGCTGCGGCAGTGGCGTCCCGGACCGATCCGTCGGCGGACGTGTGCCGGTGGTCGAGGATCCGCTCAGTCGGATCGCCCAGAATGTCCGCGCCGTTCAACGGTGCATACCTCATGCGTACCTCAACGGTGCGTGCCGGCCCGAGTGCCCCGGATCGCCAGGCAACGGTGAGCGTCGACGCTCGGATAGCCGTCGGCCGTTTCCGGCGCGTACCTTCGTGACAAGCCGGGGGCTGTCGGGACCACTCCGTTGACACCGGTGCCCGCTCCTCCGTCCGGGAACAGCAGGATCCGGAGGCCGGCCGCCACCCGGAACGCGACGGTGTCGAGTAGATCGTCGGTCACCGGATCCACATCGATCTCGCCGGTGCGCGTGTAGTAGGCGGCGACGGCGAAGGGCGGGGACGGATGGCGGAGCGTCTCGATCAGGGCGGTGAAGTGGAGCGCACGGCGGTGCTCGGGGTGACGGACCCCGGAGCTGATACCGACCAGGGCGACCGAAGCCACGTCGAGACCGGGACGCCCGAGGGCCAGGTCGACCGACGCAGAGAGTTCTGCTGTACCCGCCGGGAGGGCGATCCTCAGGTACTCCCTCGTACGGGGGAGCCACGTCGGGTCGAGGCGGGGCCACCGACTCACCAGGTTGTGAGCCTGTCGCGTGACTTCGGCAGCCAGCTCCGAACGTTCGGCAGCAGGAAGCGACTCGATCCACTGGCACAGTCGTCGGCCGTCCTCGTCGACCTCGAGCGCGGACAACCCGTCGTCCATCGGGTGGTCGATGGAGCCCACGTTCACCAGCTGCCGGAAGAGGGCGTGTACCAGCGCCCCGCACGCGCCCGCTGCCGTGGGCGACCGGTGGAGGTCGCGGACGATACCGGAATCGACCCTTTCCCCGGCCAGCACATGCGAAAGCCGCTCGCTCGTCAGCCGTAACGGTTGCCGGCGCACAGTGGTCGGGTCCCGACGATCCGACCCGATCGCTACCGGCGAGGAAGTGGCCACGTCGAATGCCGATTCGCGGCAACCGCGCACTCCGGCTCGTTCCGCCGCGTCCTCAGCTGCGCCGTCCCAGGCCGAGCCGGTCCCTGCCGAGCCGGTCCCTGCCGAGTCGAGGATCGCCATAAGCCGTTCGATCCGTGCCGGGTCGCCAGCCGGTCTCGGCTGTCCCGTGTACCGGAGCCGGTCGAGCAGGGCATCGCCCGAAAGCGGCGACCACCCTCGCGTGGCGGGCGGGCATGCCGCGGAGGATGTCCGCCCGGTCGGACGAGTCGTGGCGTGCCGCCTGTTGCGCCGGTCCTCTTGCTGGGTGGCGGTCATGGGCGCAGTGTCGCGTGGGGGTGTCACAGACGCCCGGGCACGCTCCTCGCCCCTCCGGTGGGCGTGGCGCCGCTTCCGTTCCGCCCGTTCATCGCTCGGACCCCCGGTAGCCTGCAGACGTGCCCATCGATGCCGGTCTCAGGTGCGCCACGGGCTGCTCAATGGCTCCGGCACGGCCGATCCTCCCGTTCCTCGTGACCCCGCCCGCCACAGCAACCTTCCCGGACACGGCGACGGCACGGTGATCGCCGCCACCGTGGTGTCCGCCGTGCTGTCGAACTCCCCGTCCGCGGTGCTGTCGAACTCCCCGTCCGCGGTGCTGGTCGGCGTCAGCCCGGTGTTCGTGGCCGGGTTCTCCGTCTTCGCCGTGGCGTTCCTCGTGCTGATCGTGCTGACGCTGCGCTTCACCTTCCAGCGCGCAGCCGAGAACCGGAGATCGTGGCTGGCCGAGCAGAACGACCTCGATACCGCGGGCGCTCCCCGCACACGGACCGGCGACCGGATGGGGGGTGACCGGAGGGCCATGACGGCTCTGGTGCTCTCCGGCGGTGGAACGAGAGGAGCGACCCAGGTCGGCATGTTGCAGGTGCTGGCGGAAGCCGGTGTCGTCCCCGACCGCATCTACGGGACCTCGGTCGGAGCGGTGAACGGCGCAGCGTTCGCAGCCGATCCGACCGTCCGGGGCGTGGATCGCCTGACCACCATCTGGCGCGGGATCACCGGAGAGGAGGTCTACCCGCAGCGCCGTGGACACGGACCGTGGCGCTTCCTGCAGCAGCGGGAGTCGATGCACTCCAACGCCGGTCTCCGCCGGATCATCGAGGCGGGGATCGACTTCGAGCGACTGGAGGACGCCGCGGTTCCCCTCGAGGTCGTCGCGACCTCGATCGTCGACGGGAGGGAGCGGTGGCTCACCTCGGGGCCGGCCGTGGAAGCGGTCCTCGCCTCGGCGGCCATTCCGTCCATCTTTCCGCCGGTGGACATCGACGGCGATCGGCTGATCGACGGGGCGGTCGTCGACAACGTCCCGCTCACCCGGGCCATCGATGCGGGCGCGACCCGGATCATCGTGCTCCTGTGTGGGCCTCCCACCTTTACGCCGCCGGTGGCGAAGCGCCCGGTGGAGGCCATGTTCAACGCGCTGCTCATCGCCGTGCACGCCCGGTTCGCGCGGGAGATGGCCCGCCTGCCTCCGGGAGTGGAGGTCGTGGTCTGCAGTGGGGGGACCGGCCAGACGCGGGACTACACGGACTTCTCGGAGACCGAGGCGCTGATTGCCGCCGGGAGGCGCGAGGCGACCGAGGTCTTCCGGCGTTGCGGGCTCCTGTCGGACGCTGCCGTGGTGACGGCTGCCGGATCGGGAGCTCCCGCCCACAGCGAGCCTCGCGACGACAGCTGATCCCCGGCGCGGTCAGCCGGGACGGGGCACGTCGACCCAACCGCTCTCGGGCCCGTACCGCCGGACCACCCGCGCCGGCACGCCGGCGATCACCGAGTGGTCGGGGAACGTGCCGCGGACGACAGCCCCGGCTCCGACCACCACGTTGCGCCCGAGATCGGCGCCGGGGAGGACGACCACCCCGGTACCCAACCAGCTCCCCGACCCGATCCGGACCGGCATGTCCGAGGGCCATTGCGCGTGCACCACGTCGTCGGGATCCTCGTAGCCGTGGTTCTGGTCGGTGATGTACACGTACGGACCGGTGTGCACGTCGTCGCCGATGTCGATGCTGAAGTGGCCGACGACGTGGCTTCCCCGACCGATCATGCACCGGTCTCCGATCCGCACGACGGGGTCGGTGACCATCTGCTGGCCGGGCACCATGCCGGCGGACAGGCTCACGTGGGGCCCGATCAAGGTGTCATCGCCGATCCGGATCCAGCGCTCTCCGAAGAGGGCCCCGGTGGGGAAGGCCAGGCAGCTGCCGCGCCCGAACGCACCGAACGCTCTGGCTCCGGGGTCGCCCGGACCCGTCGCACCGTTGCGTTCCACCCACGCCCATCCGGCCCGGATCAGCGCATGGGCCCACCGTCGCGTGCCCAGCGTCTGGCTGAGGGGCCGCCAGATCGGAGACACGGCACCCCTGGCGGGCCACCTCGCGGCGGGGGAGGGGCTGGTCGAGTCTCCCGCGTGGGCGTTCGATCCGGTCGGATGCACCCCGAGACGCTATCCGACCCGTTCCGGGTGGGCCGTTGCCCGGCTGCGACGACTCGCAGGGACTGCGTTGACTTGGCGAAGGACGGTCCGGCGAGGCGCTGGGCACACCGGGAAGAACGGACGTTCCAGGAAGGACGGGCACACCGGCGAGGGGAGAAGAGGCAGCCGGCAGGGATGGGTGCTGCTCCCGCGACCATCGGCTCCGGCGGGACCGGCCGCGCGGTCGGAGATCCAGCTCCACCGTGGATTGCTCGGCGGTGATGGTCGACGACCTCACCCGTGCCCCCGCCTGCCACCGGGCTGCGCACCCGTCGCGGCGGATCTCGCCGCCACTGTCCCACACCGCGATCCGGCACCGGCCGGACCCAGGGTGTCCGCACAATGGGACACCCGGCCGGACCCAGGGTGTCCGCACAATGGGACACCCGGCCGGACCCAGGGTGTCCGCACAATGGGACACCCGGCCGGACCCAGGGTGTCCGCACAATGGGACACCCGGCCGGACCCAGGGTGCCCGTGTCGACGGACCCCGGGCCGGTGACGGGCTTGCGCCGGGAGGTCGGAACGGGGGAGTCTCGCGGACCGGGCTCCGGCAGGTGGGGGGCGTGGGGAGGTG
>JAJYYG010000058.1 GCA_021801235.1 Actinomycetes bacterium | reverse complement strand
GGCTACCTGTGCTGGTCGGGGCGCCTGCCGGGCGGTCCCCAGGCGACGATGGTGGTCGAACGCATCACGGGACACCCGATGGGGCCCGCAGGTCGCGAGCTCGTTGCAGTGGCCGGCCAGCTGACCCCCCCGCCGCGTGGCCCGGCGGGCGGCCCCCCTCCCGGCGGCGCCGAGGGCCCGGCGGGTGGCGGTCCACCCCCGCCGCCGGACCGGCCGTTGCGGCCCGGACCGGGCACCCGGCGCCGGTGAGCGGGTCCTCACCTCCCCGTCCGCCGGATCCGGCACCCGTGCCGACTGACCGGATCGAGCTCCGCGGCCTGCGGCTCCTCGGGACCCACGGGGTGCTCGCCGAGGAGCGGTCCCGTCCCCAGCCGTTCGAGATCGACCTCGACCTGTCCGTCGACATGGCGGCCGCCGGCCGCTCGGACGACCTGGGCGACACGGTGGACTACGCGTCGGTGGTCGGTGCCGTGGCCGGTGTCGTGGCCGGCCGGCGCTCCTTCCTGCTGCTCGAGGCGCTGGCCGACGCCATCGCCGGCGAGGTGCTCACCGACCCCAGGGTGGGATCGGTGACGGTCGTGGTCCGCAAGCTGCAGCCACCGTTGCCGGCGGACATCGGGACGGTCGGCGTCAGGCTCACGCGGACGCGGGGACCGCTGGACCGGTGACGGCTCCCGCCGGCGAGGAACGGACGGTCCGGGCCTTCCTCGGACTGGGCTCCAACCTCGGCGACCGTATGGCCCACCTCCGGCGCGCCGTGGACCAGCTCCGGGCGAGCAGCGCGATGTCGGTGACCGCGGTCTCCCCCGTGTACGAGACCGAACCGATGGGGGGTCCGGCCGGGTCGGGTCCCTACCTGAACCTCGTGGTGGAGCTGGCGGTCCCCCCGGGTGTCGATCCCTATGCCCTGCTGGAGGAGTGCCGCAGGCTCGAAGCGTCCGCGGGACGGGTCAGGGCCGTGCGTTGGGGACCCCGGACGCTCGACGTCGACGTCCTGTGGGTGGACGGGATCGCCGTCGACGATCCCGAGCTGACGGTCCCCCACCCCCGGTGGCGCGAGCGGCGGTTCGTCCTCGTACCGTTGGGCGATCTCGCCCCCGACCTGGTCGACGCGGACGCGATCGCAGCTGCTGGTGGTGCGGTGGTACCGGTGGGTAGACTTTGACTTTCTGCTGGAGGATTCTCTGACTCGAACGGCACCCGCTGGGGCCGGAACGTTGAAAAGGGGTCTCGTGAACAGAGTCCGATTGATCGGCCCGGGTCGGGCCGGGTGCTCGCTCGCCGCGGCGCTCGAAGCGGTAGGGGGCTACACGGTGGTCGGCGTGGTGCGGCACGGGGAGCCGGTGGCGCGCTCCGCCGAGGGTGCCGACATCGTGGTGCTGTCGGTCCCCGACCACGCGGTGGCTGCGGTGGCGGCATCGATCATCCCGTCGCCCGGGGCGGCCGTTGTGCACCTCTCGGGTTCGCTGGGCCTCGACGTGCTCGGGCCGCACGAGCGCCGGGCGTCGTTGCATCCGCTGGTCCCGCTCCCGAATCCCACGGTGGGGTCGGTCCGGTTGCGGACCGGGGTGACCTTCGCCGTCGCAGGCGATCCGGTGGCCCGCGCCATGGCCGGCGCGCTCGGTGGCCGTGCCGTCACGGTGGAGGACGACCGGAGGGCCAGCTACCACGCGGCGGCGACCATCGCCGCCAACCACCTGGTCGCGCTGCTCGGCCAGGTCGAGCGGGTGGCCGGTGCCGCCGGGCTCCCGCTCGACGCGTTCACCGGTCTCGTGCTGGCCGCGGTGGAGGATTCCCTGGCGATGGGTCCCCAGGGCGCGCTCACCGGGCCGGCCGCACGCGGCGACTGGGCGACCATCGACCGGCACCGTCGGATGCTGGCGGGGCTCCCGGAGGCCCGCTCGGAGCTGGCCGCCTACGACGCCATGGTCGACCTCGCCCGCCGGCTCGCGGCGGAGCGCACCGACGGTCCGCCCCCGGGTCCCCCCTTCGACGGGGTCGCCCTCGAGCCGGTGGGGAGCGTCGCGTGACGCTGACCGCCGACCCGGTCGCCCGTGCCGGGGAGGCGCACGTCGTCCGGACGGTCGCCGACTTCCGCGACCGGCTCGACGCCGCCCGGTCCTACGGTCGCACGGTGGGCTTCGTCCCCACCATGGGAGCCCTCCACGCCGGCCACCGTTCGCTGATCGCCCGGGCCGCGGCCGACCGCGACCTGGTGGCGGTGTCCGTCTTCGTCAACCCCCTCCAGTTCGGCGACCCGTCCGACATCGCCGCGTACCCGCGTACCCTGGCGGCGGACGTCGCCCTGGCGACGGGAGCCGGGGCCCACGTCGTCTTCGCCCCGACCGTGGAGGAGATGGTGCCGCGCTCCGGCGGTACCGCCACCTCGGTCACGGTGGCCGGGCTCACCGGACGCTGGGAGGGAGCGTCCCGGCCGGGACACTTCGAAGGGGTGGCCACGGTGGTGGCCAAGCTCTTCGCCATCACCGGGACCTCCCGTGCCTACTTCGGCGAGAAGGACTTCCAGCAGCTGGCGGTGGTCCGACGGATGGTGGCCGACCTGTCGCTGCCGGTCGAGGTGGTCGGATGCCCGACCGTGCGCGACGCCGACGGCGTGGCGCTCTCGAGCCGGAACGTCCGGCTCTCCCCGGCGGAGCGGAAGGCTGCGTCGGTTCTCCCCCGGGCGTTGCGGGCGGGGGCCCGGCTGGTCGGGCCGGGCCCGCTCCGGCGCGACGCGGTGGAGCAGCGGATGGCCGACGTGCTGTCGGAGGAGCCGGCGGTGGTGCCCGACTACGCGGCACTGGTGCGGGCCGACGACCTCGAGCCGGCCCGTCCGGGGGACGCGGGAGCGGAGCTCCGGCTCCTGGTGGCCGCCCGGGTCGGACCGGTGCGGCTCATCGACAACCTCGACCCCCGGGGACCACTCCCTGGCCATGCTGCCCCCTGATCCCCCTCCGTCCGCCGAAAGGAACCAGCCAACGATGCGCCGCCGCATGATGAAGTCCAAGATCCACCGGGCCACGGTGACCGATGCCGATCTCAACTACGTGGGATCGATCAGCCTCGATCCGGAGCTGATGCGCCTGGCCGACATCCTCGAGTGGGAGCAGGTGACCGTGCTGGACATCGACAACGGGGCCCGGTTCGAGACGTACGCCATCCTGGGTGGGCCGGGGCAGGTGTGCCTGAACGGCGCCGCCGCCCGCCTGGTGCACCGCGGCGACAAGGTGATCGTCCTCACCTACGCCGACTACGAGCGAGACGAGCTCGAAGGGTTCGCCCCCCGCGTCGTCCACGTCGACCGGCGGAACCGGGTGACGGACGAGGCCTCGGCCCGGCTCGACGTCGAGATCGAGCTCGAGAGCCTGACCTCCCGTTGACGTCGGATGACGCGTCGTCCGCCCCGGACGTCCTCGACGTCCTGATCCTGGGGAGCGGGGTCGCGGGGCTGTCGGCCGCGGTCCGGCTGACCTCGGAGGGCCCGGTCGCCGGGGTACGGGGCGACACTCCCCGCGTCGGGGTCCTGACCAAGGGCGAGCTGTCGCACTCGGCGACCCGGTGGGCGCAGGGCGGGGTGGCCGCGGTGCTCGGGGGGGATGAGGACTCGACCGACCTCCATCTGGCCGACACGCTCGCCGCCGGGGCCGGGCTCTGCGACACCACCGCCGTGCGCGTGCTGGTGGACGAAGGTCCGGGCCGGGTGGAGGAGCTGATCGCCATGGGCGCGGAGTTCGACCGCCAGCCCGGGGGGGCGCTGGCACTGGCGCGGGAGGGGGGTCACTCGATGGCGCGGGTCGTCCACGCCGGCGGGGCGGCCACCGGGGCCGAGGTGGAGCGGGCGCTGGTCGACGCCACCCGCCGCAGTGCGGCGGCGGTGCTGGAGCAGTGGTTCGCGCTCGACCTGATCGTCGAGCACGGGCGCTGTCGCGGGGTGCGCGCCCTCGACGCCGCCGGCCGGGTCGTCGAGGTGCGGGCGACCCACACCGTGCTGGCCACCGGTGGTGCCGGCCAGCTGTTCGCCGTGACCACCAACCCGGCCGAGGCGACCGCCGACGGATTGGCGATGGCCCTGCGGGCCGGGGTGCCGGTGGCGGACGTGGAGTTCATGCAGTTCCATCCGACCGCGCTCCACCACCCGGCCATGCCCCGCCCGCTGCTGTCCGAGGCACTCCGGGGGCACGGGGCCCTCCTACGGGACGCCGAGGGTGAGCGGTTCGTCGACGAGCTGGCACCCCGCGACGTCGTGAGCCGGGCCATGGCCCGCCGGATGTCCGCCCAGGGGGTGAGCCACCTCTGGCTCGACGCCACCGCGCTCGAGTCGTTCGGGGAGCGGTTCCCGACCATCGACCGGTCCCTGCGTGCCATCGGGCTCGACCCGGCCCGCGACTGGCTGCCGATCGCCCCCGCGGCCCACCACCTCTCGGGAGGGGTGGTCACCGACCTGTCCGGCGCCACGGCGCTCCCGGGCCTGTGGGCCGCCGGCGAGGTGGCCTGTACCGGCGTCCACGGGGCCAACCGGCTCGCCTCCAACTCATTGCTGGAGGGCATGGTGTTCGGTGCCCGCCTGGCCGAGTCGATCCTCGAGGGCCGCGAGGGTCCCCGACCGACGGGGGCGATGGTGGCCGTGCTCGAAGAGCTCGGTGCCGGAGCGGCGGCGACGGGCGGGTCTGTCGGCGCCCCCGACCCGGGAGGCGACCTCGGTCCCGGACCCGGTTCCCCGGTCCCGGCCGGGGCGGAGCCCGACCCCCTGGTGGCGAGGCTCCAACGGGCGATGTTCGACGGCGCCGGAGTGGTCCGGAGCGCGGACTCGCTGGAGTGGGCGGCAGACGAGGTCCGGTCCATCCGGGACCGGACCGCGGAAGCGGGGTCGGTGGGCGGCGGCCGACCGTACGGGGAGCGTGCCAACCTGGTGACGGCGGCCGGCGCGCTGCTCGAGTCGGCCTCGATGCGCACGGAGACCCGGGGTGCCCACGCCCGGAGCGACCACGCCGAGACGGATCCGCAGTGGCGGCGACGGATCGTCCACGCCGCCGGCCGGGTCGTCGCCCTCTCCGCGGCGGGGTCCGTCCCGGAGGCGTCCGGGGAGATCCCGGTCCCCACCTCCCCGGCGGGCGGCTGAGATGCCCCCGACCCTTCCTCCCCCGCCCCGGGACGACCCCGGTCGCCCTCCCGACGGACCGGTGCCGACCGACCCGCCCCGCGCCGCGGTGGTGGACGCCGTGCGGCGGGCCCTGGCCGAGGATCTGCTGCCGATGGGCGATCTCACCGCGTCGCTCGTACCGGCGTCGCTGGTGCGCACGGTAGCGGTGGTGAGCCGGGCGGAGGGCGTGGTGGCCGGACGTGCCTGCGCGGTGGAGGCCTTCCGCGAGATCGACCCCACCCTGGAGGTCCGCTGGCAGCTCGACGACGGGTCGAGGGTGGCGCCCGGCGACCGGGTGGCCGTGGTGTCCGGCTCGCTGCGGTCCATCCTCACGGCCGAGCGGACGGTGCTGAACTTCCTGTGCCACCTGTCGGGGGTGGCCACCCTCACCCGCCGGTTCGTCGACGCGGTGGTTGCGGTCGACCCGGCCGTCCGCGTGCTGGACACCCGCAAGACGACCCCGGGCCTGCGGTCCCTCGAGAAGGCGGCGGTGCGTGCGGGAGGTGGCACCAACCACCGGGGCAGCCTGTCGGAAGCGGTCCTGGTCAAGGACAACCATCTCGGCGGTGTCACCATCGCCGACGCGGTGGCGACCGCCCGGCGGCTCTGGCCGGGTCGCATGGTCGAGGTGGAGTGCGACCGGCCGGACCAGGTCGCCGAGGCGACCGAGGCCGGCGCGACCGTGGTGATGCTCGACAACATGACGCCCGACCAGGTGGTGGCCTGCGTGGCGATCGTCCGCCGGGGAGGGTCCGCCACCCTGGTCGAGGTCTCCGGAGGGGTCACGCTGGAGACGGCGCCGGCACTGGCCGCCGCCGGGGTCGACCTCCTTTCGGTCGGTGCGCTCACCCACTCCGCTCCCGCCCTCGACCTGGGGCTCGACCTGGTAGCTGCGGGCGGCGGCGCCCCTGACGACGTGGAGGACTGAGATGCTGCTCGCCATCGATGTCGGCAACACCGAGACGGTGGTCGGCCTGTTCGCCGACGGCCCGGAGGAGGCCGACGGCCCCGGCCCCCGTGACGGCAGTGAGCCGGCGGGCCTCGCGCACCACTGGCGCCTGTCGACGGTGGCGGAGCGCACCGCCGACGAGCACGCCCTGCTCCTCACCCAGCTCCTGGATCTCGACGGGCTCGACATCGACGAGACGGTGACCGGGGTGGCGGTGACCTCCTCGGTACCGCTGGTGACCGCCAACCTCCGTCAGATGGTGGCCCGGTGGTTCGACGTGCCGTCCGTCGTCCTCGAGCCGGGGGTCAAGAGCGGGATGCCGATCCTCTACGACAACCCGAAGGAGGTCGGCGCCGACCGGATCGCCAACGCGGTGGGTGCCTACGACCTCTTCGGGGGACCCTGCGTGGTGGTCGACCTCGGCACGGCGACGACGTTCGACGCCATCTCCCCGGCCGGCGAGTACCTGGGCGGTGCCATCACCCCCGGTGTCCAGATCAGCCTCGACGCGCTGTTCGCCCATGCCGCCGCCCTCCGGCGGGTCGAGCTGGTCGCGCCCCGGAGCGTCATCGGGAAGTCGACGGTGGAGTCGATCCAGTCCGGGGCGCTCTACGGGTTCGCCGGGCAGGTGGACGGCCTGTGCCGCCGGTTCACCGAGGTGCTCGGGGACAGCACGGTGGTGGCGACGGGCGGGTTGGCCGAGCTCATCTCGCCGTACTCGGAGGAGATCGAGTACGTGGAGCCCTGGCTGACGCTGCACGGTCTGCGCATCATCTTCGACCGCAACACACCGGCCCCAGCCGGGCCGCGGGCCCGCCGGGACTGACCGCCCCGTCGGAGCGCCCTCACAGATCCCTCATCTGTCCATGACGGGATCCCAACAACGGGACGGCAGAGTGGGGACTGCCGGATCCTCCGGCAGACGGGATCGAGTCCCCGGCCTGCCCGGGGAACAGAGAGGAAAGGACATGATGCGCAACAAGATCATCACCGGGGCCGCAGTCGCCGTCGCCGCCGGCGCGCTGAGCTGGGGGGCCGCCGGCATGGCCGGGGCCGCCACCACGCCGTCGACGCCGTCCACGCCGGCGGCGCACGGAGGCCGGACCCTCAACTGCACCAACGCGGCCAAGCGCCTGGCGCGGATCGACAAGATCGAGGCCCGCACGGCCACGGCACCGGCCAAGCTGGACGCCGCGGCCGCCAGGGCCCAGGCACACGGCCAGACGGCCCGGGCCACCTGGTTGCGGGCCACTGCCACCTACCTGGGCAGCTCCGAGCTCAAGACGACGCTCGCCACGCGCGCCCAGAGGATCGAGTCGGTCTGCCACGTCTCCCCGACGGCGAGCGGCTCCTCGGCGGCCACCACCGCCTGATCGCCTCCGGCGGGCCGCACCCGACCGGCCTGCTCCGGAGCACGCGGCGGTCCCTCAGCGGCCGGGCCGGTCGGCGGT
>JAJYYG010000012.1 GCA_021801235.1 Actinomycetes bacterium | reverse complement strand
CCCCCGCTGGATGGCGGGGGCTCGGATACGAAGGAGCACGCGCGTGAGGATTCTGGTACTCGGAGGAGACGGTTACCTGGGCTGGCCGACGGCCCTCTACCTCTCCCGGCGGGGCCACCAGGTCGGCGTGGTCGACAACGGCGTCCGGCGCCAGTACGACGTGGAGATGGGCGTCGACAGCCTGGTGCCCATCGCCAGCTTCGATCAGCGCGTGGATCGCTGGAAGGACGTGTCCGGCCTCACGCTCGACCGGTTCGAAGGCGATCTCACCGATCCTGCGTTCGTTTCCGAGACCCTTGCCTCCTTCGAGCCGGACGCGGTGGTCCACTTCGCCGAGCAGCGGTCCGCTCCCTACTCGATGATCGACCGCGAGCACGCGGTGTACACCCAGGTCAACAACGTCGTCGGCACGCTCAACCTGCTCTATGCGATCGCGGAGCAGAACCGGGACATCCACCTGGTGAAGCTGGGCACGATGGGTGAGTACGGCACGCCGAACATCGACATCGAAGAGGGCTACATCGAGATCACCCACCGGGGTCGCACCGACGTCCTGCCGTACCCCAAGCAGCCGGGCTCCTTCTACCACCTGTCCAAGGTGCACGACAGCCACAACATCATGTTCGCCTGCCGCATCTGGGGCCTCCGGGCGACCGACCTCAACCAGGGGATCGTCTACGGTCACGACACCGAGGAGACGGTGCTCCATCCCGAGCTCGCCACCCGGTTCGACTACGACGGCGTGTTCGGGACCGTCCTCAACCGGTTCTGCGTGCAGGCGGTGACCGGCCACCCGCTGACCGTCTACGGGAGCGGTGGCCAGACCAGGGGCATGCTGAACATCCTCGACACCCTGGCCTGCGTCGAGCTGGCCCTGGAGCACCCGGCCGATCCCGGCGAATTCCGGGTGTTCAACCAGTTCACCGAGTCCTTCTCGGTGGCCGAGATGGCCGAGATGGTCAGGGCCGAGTTCAACGGCGACGCCACCATCGACCACCTTCCGATGCCGCGCGTGGAGAAGGAGGAGCACTACTACCGGGCAGCGCACACCAAGCTCCTCGACCTGGGGCTCAACCCCCACCTGCTCACCCGGAGCGTCATCCAGTCGATCCTGGCGGTGGCGGAGGCCCATAAGGACCGGGTGGACCCCGGGGCGATCCTTCCGACCGTGGAGTGGCGGAGCACCGCCAGCACGCTGGTGACCGCTGACGGTGCGGACGGCAACGGCCCGTCGTTCACCGTCGCCGACGTCCCGAGCGGCATTTCCTCCGGCGGCTCCTGAGCCTTCCGGTCAGGCGAGGTCGAACCGGTCGAGGTTCATGACCTTGTCCCACGCGGCCACGAAGTCCTTGACGAACCGCGACTCCGAATTGTCGGATCCGTAGATCTCCGCCACGGCCCGCAGCTCGGCGTTCGAGCCGAAGACCAGGTCGACCGCGGTGCAGGTCCACCGCACCTCTCCCGTCGACCGGTCCCGCCCTTCGAACACGCCTGTCGACGAGGCGGACGGCGCCCACAGCGTGCGCATGTCGAGCAGGTTGACGAAGAAGTCGTTGCTCAGCACTCCCGGACGATCGGTGAGGACACCGTGCGGAGCGTGGCCGGCGTTGGCATCGAGGGAGCGCAGACCGCCGACGAGCACGGTCATCTCCTGCACGGTGAGGCCCAGGAGGTCCGCCCGCTCCACGAGCAGATGCTCGGGCGGGAGCTCCTGGGACGCATGCAGATAGTTCCGGAACCCGTCGAACAACGGTTCCAGCACGGCGAAGGCCTCGACGTCGGTCTGCTCGGGCGAGGCGTCGGTCCGGCCGGGCCTGAAGGGGACCGTCACGTCGTGGCCCGCCTGCCTGGCCGCGTGTTCGACGGCGGCGCAACCGCCGAGGATCACCAGGTCGGCGAGTGACACGCGCGTGCCGGAACTGCGGGCACCGTTGAATTCTTCGCCGATGCCTCCGACGACCCCGAGGACCTCCGCGAGCTCGTCCGGGTCGTTGACTGCCCACTCCCGCTGCGGCAAGAGGCGGAGACGGCCCCCGTTCGCACCACCCCGGCGATCGGTTCCCCGGAACGTGGCGGCGGAGGCCCACGCGGCCTTGACGAGCTGGCGGACGGGCAGGCCCGAGGCGAGCACGCGGTGCTTGAGAGCGGCGGCGTCCACTCGGTCGATCAGTGGATGGTCGACCTGAGGGACCGGATCCTGCCAGAGCAGGGGTTCCGCCGGGGTCAGCGGTCCTGCATAACGGGTGGCGGGCCCCAGGTCGCGGTGGGTCAACTTGAACCACGCCCGGCGGAAGGTTTCGGCGAACTGGTCGGGGTGCTCATGGAAGCGCTGTGCGATGGGAGCGTAGGACGGGTCCATCCGGAGCGCGAGGTCGGTCGTGAGCATCACGGGGGTGTGCCTCTTCGAGGGGTCGTGAGCGTCCGGGACGCCCGTGCCCGCCGCCTGGTCCTTCGGGATCCACTGCTTGGCTCCGGCGGGGCTGGTCGTCAGCTCCCACTCGTGGCCGAAGAGGTTGTCGAGGAAGCCGTTGTCCCACCGCACCGGATCGGCGGTCCAGGCTCCCTCCAACCCGCTCGTCCATGTATGAGCAGCGTTGCCGGTGCCGTAGTCGCTCCTCCATCCGAGGCCCTGCTCCTCGACGCCGGCCCCTTCGGGCTCGGGGCCGATGTGGCGGCCCGGTTCAGGGACGGCCCCGTGGGTCTTTCCGAAGGTGTGGCCACCGGCGACGAGGGCGACGGTCTCCTCGTCGTCCATCGCCATGCGGGCGAAGGTCTCCCGGATGTCCCTGGCCGCGGCCAGCGGGTCCGGATTGCCGCCGGGACCTTCCGGGTTCACGTAGATCAGGCCCATCTGCACGGCTCCGAACGGATCGGCCAGCCCGCCGTCGCCGCCGGTGCGCTGGTCCCCGAGCCAGGTGCGCTCGGGTCCCCAGTAGACGTCGTCCTCGGGCTCCCAGATGTCCTCCCTACCGAAGGCGAAGCCGAAGGTCTCGAGCCCCATCGACTCGAGTGCGCAGTTGCCGGCGAAGATGATCAAGTCGGCCCACGAGACGGTGCGCCCGTACTTCTGCTTGACCGGCCAGAGCAGCCGGCGCGCCTTGTCCAAGTTGGCGTTGTCCGGCCAGCTGTTGACCGGAGCGAACCGCTGGGCCCCCCTCGAACCGCCACCGCGGCCGTCGGCGGTCCGGTAGGTCCCTGCACTGTGCCATGCCATTCGGACGAAGAGTGGTCCGTAGTGGCCGTAGTCGGCGGGCCACCAATCCTGGGACGTGGTCATCACGTCGGCGACGTCGCGTCGCAGCTGCTCCACGTCGAGTGCCTCGAGCGCCGTGCGGTAGTCGAACCCCTCGTCCATCGGGTCGGGTCGGGCCGCGTGCCGCCGGAGGACCCGGAGGTTCAACCTGTTCGGCCACCAGTCGTGGTTCGATCTGTTCCCGATGGCCGTGGCCGTGTGCAGCACCGGGCATGTGCCCCGAGCACCCTCGTCGGACATCTCACTACCTCCTTGTCGATGATCGGTCATCTCTCCACTTCCCTCACCGCCCGCCCCGCCGCCCGGCCCGACCGGGGGTCGTCCGGTCGGGACGGCGCACTTCGTGGCCGGCGAGCCGACCCTGCCGGGGCGGCGGCGGCCTGGCACGAGGGGCAGACCCCCCAGTAGGTGACCTCCGCTTCGTCCACGACGAAGCCGTGAGCGTCCGACGGCGTCAGACAGGGCCGCCGGCCGACGGCGCAGTCGACGTCCCCCACCGCACCGCACGTACGACAGACGACGTGATGATGGTTGTCGCCGACGCGGAGCTCGTAGAGAGCGACGCTCCCCATCGGCTCGATGCGCCGCACCAGCCCGGCCGCCACAAAGGCCGCCAGGACGTTGTAGACGGCTTGGGACGATATCGAGCCGATGGCAACGCGGGCGGCGCGGACGACCGTCTCCGTGTCGGCGTGAGGCCGTTGCCGCAGGGCCCGCAGCACGGCGAGACGGGGGGCGGTGACCCGCAGGCCTGCCGAGCGCACCAGCTCCACCAGGTGTCTGTCGTCGTCCGGCGTCACGCTGCACCCCCCTTCGGCATAATAGTAGAACAGTTCAGTAAATAGAGTCAATCAAGATTATTGTGGTCAGCCACCGCCCGGGGATGCCCGGCCGGAGGCGACCGGGGACTCCGGGTCGCCCGGCGCCCGGAAGGCGGTGCCGGACCGGAAGGCGGTGCCGGACCGGAGGGTGGTGCCGGACCGGAGGGTGGTGCCCGACCGGAAGGTGCCCGATCCTCGGCTCAGGCGTGGATCGGGCAGGCGGGTCCCGGGGGGGCAGCCACCACCGTGGTGCCCGCCGAACCGTCCAGCAACGCAGTGGCACGGTCCAGCCGTCCGATCATGGCGGTCTTCCCGGTCGCCTCCACGAACCGGCAGGCGGCGTCGACCTTCGGACCCATCGAACCCGGGGCGAACGTCTCGGCGCGTAGCTCGGCGGCGGTCGCCCGGCGGATCGGCCGGGCCTCGTCGGTTCCGTACCCGTGCTCGACGGCGTCCACGTCGGTGAGGAGGAGGAGCGCGTCGGCCCCGAGATGGCGTGCCAGCAGGGTGGCGGTCAGGTCCTTGTCGACCACCGCCTCCACACCGTGGAGCCGGCCGTCGCCGTCCCGCCGGACGGGGACGCCGCCGCCCCCGGCGCACACGACCACCGCTCCGTCGGCCACCAGGGTCCGGATCGTCGGGAGCTCGACCAGGGCGAGCGGATCGGGAGATGCCACGACGCGTCGCCACGAGTCGCCGTCGGGCCGGACCGTCCATCCGCGCGTGCGGGCCAACCGCTCGGCTTCCTGCTGTTCGTAGACGGGTCCGACGAACTTCGTGGGGTGCTCGAAGGCCGGATCGTCCGCCGCGACCAGCGTCTGGCAGACCAGGCTGACCACCTGCTGGCCGGGCAGGGCGTTGCCGAGCGCCTGGAGCAGGAAGTACCCGATCATCCCCTGGGTCTGCGCCACCAGCACGTCGAACGGGTAGGGGTGGGGGAGCGAGGGGTCCCGTGCGCTCTCCAGTGCCAGGAGACCGACCTGGGGGCCGTTCCCGTGGGTCACCACCAGATCGTGCAGGCCCGCCAGCGGGGCGAGGGCGTCCACCGCCGCGGCCACGTGCTCCTCTTGGATCTCGGCCAGCGGGGTCTCCCCCCGTTCCAGGAGGGCGTTGCCGCCCAGGGCCACCACCAGGAGCATCTCAGTCGCCGACCGTGGCCACCATGAGGGCCTTGATGGTGTGCAGCCGGTTCTCCGCCTGGTCGAAGACGATCGACGCCGGCGACTCGAAGACGTCATCGGTCACCTCCAGAGCGTCGAGCCCCCACTGCTCCGAGAGCTGGCGACCGACCTCGGTCCGGGTGTTGTGCATGGCCGGGAGGCAGTGCATGAACCGCACCTCGGGGTTCCCGGTCGCCTCGACCACCTCGGCGTTGACCTGGTACGGGAGCAGCTTCTTGATGCGCGCCTCCCACTGCGACGCCGCCTCACCCATCGACACCCAGACATCGGTGTAGAGGAAGTCGGCACCCGCCACCATTTCGTGGACGTCCGACCCGATGCGGATCCTCCCCCCCGATCCCTCCGCGAGGGTTCGGGCGAGCGTGCGGACGGCGGCGTCCGGCCAGAGGTCCTCGGGCGCGGCGATCCGCACGTCCATGCCCAGGAGCGCCCCGGTGACGAGCAGGGAGTTGGCGGTGTTGTTCCTCGCATCCCCGAGATAGCAGTAGGCGACCTCCCCCAGGGCTCGGTCGGTGTGGTCGCGCATGGTCAGGATGTCGGCGAGCATCTGCGTCGGATGCCAGGTGTCGGTCAACCCGTTCCAGACCGGCACGCCGGCGCGCCGGGCAAGGGCCTCGACCAGCTCGTGGTCGCCACCCCGGAACTCGATCCCGTCGAACATCCTCCCGAGCACCCGCGCCGTGTCCTCGATCGACTCCTTGTGCCCGATGTGGGACTCCTGCGGCCCGAGGTAGGTGACGTGGGCGCCCTGGTCGTGGGCACCGACTTCGAAGGCGGAGAGCGTGCGGGTCGAGGCCTTCTCGAAGATGAGGGCGATGTTCCTCCCGACCATCCGCTGGCGCTCCGTCCCCGCCCGCTTCTGGGCGCGCAGCTCGGCCGCCAGGTCGACGATCCCCAGGAACTCGTCGCTGGTGAGATCCGCCTCCTTCAGGAGGCTCCGTCCGTGTAGGTCCATGCTTCCATCCTTGCCCGTCACCGCCGTGTCCGCGCACGGGCCCGGCGGGACACGATCGTCCCGCTGCTACGCGGGGTCCCTCACGATGGGGCACGTCATGCAGCGCGGGCCGCCCCGGCCCCGCCCCAGCTCGCTGCCGGCGATGGTGACCACCTCGATGCCGTGCTTGCGCAGCATCGTGTTGGTGGCGACGTTCCGCTCGTAGCCGAAGACCACTCCGGGGGCGACGGCGAGGTAGTTGGTCCCGTCGTCCCACTGCTCGCGCTCCGCCGCCCGGATGTCCTCGTCGGTGGTGAGCACGGTGATCTCCGGAACGCCCAGCAGCTCCGCCATGGTCTCCCAGAGGTTGTGGTTGCGGGCCACCGAGAGCCGCCCCGGCTCCCCTCCGTCGGTGATCGACCAGCTCCGGAGGTGCCGGTCGAAGTAGGGGTACAGCACGAACGTCGCCCGATCGACCATGGACATCACCGTGTCGAGGTGCATGAAGGCGTGGCTGTGGGGGAGCTCGATGGCGACGACGGTGGTCGCCTGCCCGGCGTCGAAGAGCGTGCGGGCCACGATCTCCACCGCCATCGGGGTGGTCCGCTCACCCATACCGACGAGCACGGTCCCGTTGCCGATGACGTGGACGTCACCCCCCTCGAACGTGGCGGGATGGTGGTCCACGTCGTCGTCCCCGTAGTAGGTGGTGAACCCCCCGTCTGCGAACAGCGGATGGAAGCGGTAGATGGCCCGGGTGTGGAGCGACTCGCGCTGGCGTGCCGGTTTGGCCATCGGGTTCACGGTGACCCCGCCGTAGATCCAACAGGAGTTGTCCCGTTGGAACAGGTGGTTCGGCAACGGGGTGAGGACGAAGTCGTCCGCCCGCAGCTTGTCCCAGGTCAGGCTCTTGGCTCCGTGCGGGTGGAGGTCCGCTTTGAGCACGCCGCCGATGAGGTGCTCGGCCAGGGACGCGTTGTCGAGGTCCTCGAAGAGGCGCCGGACCGGCTCCACCAGGGACGGGCCCAGGATCTCGGGCGTGCACACCCGGTCGAGGACGAACGCCTTGCCGTCGGGCACCGCCAGGGCCTCGGCGAGGAGCTGGCCGTACAGGTGGACCTGCACCCCCTTGTCCCGGAGGGCGTCGGCGAAGGCGTCGTGCTCCTCTCTCGCCCGCTTGGCCCACATCACGTCGTCGAAGAGGAGCGACTCGATGTTCTCCGGCGTGAGTCGGGAAAGCTCGAGCCCGGGACGGTGGACGATGGCCTGGCGGAGCTGGCCGATCTCTGAGGTGAGAATGACCTGAGTTGTCCGCGGACGTGGGCGCGCCAGTCGGGGTGCGGGGCGGAGCCCCGTTCGGGGCGTGAGCCCCGGTGGTGTGCACGAGGTC
>JAJYYG010000005.1 GCA_021801235.1 Actinomycetes bacterium | reverse complement strand
CCCACGCCACCCAGCTGACCGCCCTGCAGAACGCGGTGGCGAAGTCGCCCAAGCAGTGGCAGAACTGGTTCTGGGTCTGCGTCGGCGGGATGGTCCTGTTCATCCCCACCATCTTCTTGACCAAGGGCCGCTGGAGCCCGAAGAAGGCCAAGGAGGACGAGGACGAGCACGACCGCGAGGTGGCCAAGGAGCTGGCCCAGCTCACCGGCGCTGGGGTGTGATGACCGGATCCGTCGCCATCGCCGCCGGCAGCGCATGCCGCGGCGGTGGCGTGCGGGTCCGGGGGACCGCCGCCCCCCGGATCGGGCGGTGACGGCGGCCGGTCCGGAGGAGCTGGCAGGGGAGGCGGGCTTCGCCGTCATCGACGTGGAGACCACCGGCTTCTCGCCCGGGCGGGACCGGATCGTCGAGCTGGCGGTGGTGCTGGTCGGGGTGGACGGGCGCGAGCAGGGTGCCTTCGCCACGCTGCTCGACCCGGGGTGCGACCCGGGTCCCACCCACGTGCACGGGATCACGCCCGGTCAGCTGGTCGGAGCCCCGACCTTCGACGAGGTGCAGCCCTACCTGGCCGCGCTGCTCTCCGGACGCGTGGTGGTCGGCCACAACGTCGCCCGGTTCGACCTGGCGTTCGTCCGGGAGGAGTGCCGGCGCACCGGGGGGGACGCGTTGGTCGTCGGGGAGGTGCCGCTGGTGGACACCATGACCGTGGGGCGGGACCGGTTGGGCCTGTACGGACGGGCGAAGCTGGTCGACTGCTGCGACCACTTCGGCATCACCTGGGAGGACCATCACAGCGCGCTGGGGGATGCACGGGCCACGGCGTCGCTGTGCGCGGCGATGCGGGGGACCATCGGTGACAGCTCGCTCGGGATCCCCGACCTGCTGGTCCGGGCCCAGGCGATCCGGTGGCCCGGGGCCGACCCCGGCCGGCGGGTGGTGGCGAGGCCCCGGGCCTGAGCAGCCGGCGCCGGGCAGGCGGCGTTCAGGCCGGGAGCTCGCCAGCAGCGCCCTGGTCTCCGGGGAGGGACGCGGGCAGCACGAGGGAGGGGGATCCGGCGGTCGCGCTCCGGGGGTCCCTCGCCCGGCGCGCGGTGGCCAGGAGCTCGCCGGGGTCGTCGGTCCCGCCGGCCCCGGCGACCAGGGGCGACCGGGCGAGGACCACGATGCCGAGCACCAGGACGGCCAGCCCCGACACCTGGAGCACCGACCACCCGACCCCGCCGCGCAGCCGATCCCCGAAGAGGAGCAGGCCGAGGCCGATGCTGACCAGGGGGTTGAGCGTGACCATGGTGGTGCGGGACGCGGTGATCGGTCCGGCGTGGAGCGCGTTCTGGATGAGGAAGACCGTGCCGATGCCGGTCGCGGCGAGCAGGTACGGCTGCGCGTGGGTGAGGACGTGCCCCCAGCCCTGGGTGATGTAGGTGGTGGTCGCCTTGGTCAGGGCCGCGCTGTAGGCGGCGGTCACCGCGGTGGCGGCCCCGAACGACGCAGCACGCCACCACCGGGGTCCGTGCAGGGCGGCCACGACGAAGCCGGCGATGACCGCGACGAGGACGACGGACGCCACGGTCCACTGGTGGGTGTCGGGGAGGAGGTGGCCACCGGAGGGGTCCCCGGCCAGGAAGAACACGGCGAGGCCGAGGACGATGGTGGCGGAGCCCACCCACTCGCGCCATCCGAGGTGGTAGCGGAACCAGGCACCGAGGATGAGCATGAGGAAGAGGAGCTCGGTGGTCAAGATGGGCTGGACCACGCTCAGCTGGCCGAACCGGAGGGCGACGGCCTGGAGGGCGAACTCGACCAGCATCAGGGCGAACCCGATCAGCCAGATGCCCCGTCGGATGGCGTGGGCCATCAGGCTCAGCCGGAGGGTGGACGAGCTGGGGGCCGACTCGACGCCGATCCGCTGGAGCACGGAGGTGAGCGCGTTGACGAACCCGGCGACGGTGGCGAGGAGGTAGGACACGACCCCTCCTTTGTAGCCGCTGGCCGCCCGATCCGCTGTCGGTAGGCTCGACCGCATGTCCGACGACGCGGCACCCCTTCTCGAACACGACGTCGATCCCGACCCGTTCGTCCAGTTCGGCCGCTGGTACGACGAGGCGGGGTCGGCGGTTCCGCACCCGCAGGCGATGGCGGTGGCGACGGTCGGAGCGGACGGGCGGCCGTCCGTCCGGATGGTGCTGCTGAAGGAGTGGGGGCCGGCGGGCTTCACGTTCTACTCCAACTTCGGGAGCCGGAAGGGAACGGACCTGGCCGCCAATCCGCACGCCGCGCTCCTGTTCTACTGGGAGCCCCTGGGCCGTCAGATCCGTATCGAAGGGACGGTCGAGCGCGTGGGCGAGGACGAGTCGGACCGGTACTTCGCCACGCGGCCGCGGGGTGCCCAGATCGGTGCCCGGGCGTCGGACCAGAGCGCCCCGGTCGGCGATCGGCGCGCGCTCGAAGATCGGGTCGACCGGGTCCGCGCCGAGTTCGAGGGGCGGGACGTCCCGAGGCCGCCGGGGTGGGGAGGGCTCCGGGTGGCGGCGGATGAGTTCGAGTTCTGGCAGAACCGCGCCGACCGCCTCCACGACCGCCTCCGCTATCGTCCCGACGGCGACCGGTGGCGGGTGGACCGCCTGCAGCCGTAAGCCGGTCAGCCGGCGGTGCGGTCGGCGCCCTGTCGTTGCAGGCCGAGGGCGTAGCCCTCGAGGAACAGCTCCGCGTCACCGGTCCGCGGGTACCGGCGCTCCAGCTCCCGGAACCGGGCACCGTGGCCCGCCTCCACGAGATGGACCAGCTCGTGGTGGATGACCGAGTCGAGGACCCAGCTGGGGGTGGCGCGCAGCCGCTCCGAGATGCGGATCTCGCGGGTCGCCGGAGTGCACGATCCCCAGCGGGTCGTCTGGTTGGACGACCACCGGATCGACGACGGGCGGATCCCGTCGAGATGCCGATCCGCCAGCGCCGCGGCCCGATCGGCGAGTTGGAGGTCCGACGCGTGCAGGAGTGGTCGCTTCCGCTGCAGCCGGCGGGTGAGGTGCAGCACCATGGCGGCTCGGGCCTCCCCACGGAGGTGGGCGGGGACGACCACCACGATCCGGTCGCCTTCCCAGTGCGCCCCGGCCGTCTTCTTCCTCCGGGTGCTCACCCGGACCTCCACGTCGGGACCGAGTGGGACGGGAACCGGTTGGTCGCGACTCATTGCCGGCAGGTTAGGCCGACCCTGTGACCGCGTCGGTCGCGGGCCGGCCGCCCCGGAGCCCCGGGTTGCCGGCGGTAGCATCGCGGTGTGGATCCCTCGGTCGCCGTGTCAGCCGGCTTCCCGCGCCCGGAGCCGGCAGGGATGCGACGGGCCGGTCGGGGTCGACGGCCCGGTCCCCCGAGCGAACCCGGGACGGTACGATGACGGTGCCTCCGACCGGGGACGACCGTGAGCCGGCATGGTCCCCGGACCGGGGGTTGCGGCGTGCCCTCCTCCGCTACCGGGTGATGACCTACATCGTCGGCTCCGCCCTGATCATCCTGGTGTTCGTCGGCGTGCCGCTGCAGGTGTGGGCGCACTTCTCGCTGGTGGCGAAGGTGGAGGGCACCATCCATGGCTACCTGTACCTCGTCTACCTGTTCACCGCCGGTGACCTTGCCCGGCGGGCGCGCTGGAAGGTGGGGCGGATCGTCGCGGTGGTGTTGTCCGGCTTCGTCCCGTTCCTGGCGTTCTACGTGGAGCACCGGGTGGTGGTCCAGATGCGGGCCGAGTGGGCGGAGCTGGCAGCGGGGACGCCGGCGCCCGATGCCGGCCCGGCCGACGGGCACCGGATCAGCTGACGACGGCGCATCGGCTGACGGCGGTCAGCGCGGTCAGCGCGGTGGGATGGAGTAGGTGACCTGTGCGCTGGCGACCAGGTCGAGGTCGGCCAGCGACTGCAGTCCCACGCCGACGACCGCCAGCCGCCGACCCAGCTTGAGCACCGTGGCGGTCGCCTCGACGTCCACCAGCTCGGGCTTCCGCAGGAAGTCGATGTGCAGGCTGGTGGTGACCGCCAGGGCCACTGGTCCGATCTGCCCCACGATCGCCAGGTAGGCGGCGCAGTCGGCCAGGGCCATCAACGCCGGACCCGAGACCGTTCCTCCCGGTCGCCCATGGACGGCGGTGACCGGGAGCCGGAGCCGGGCTCCCGGGTCGAACACCTCTTCGACCACGTAGGTGGGGGGTGCCTCCGGGAAGGCGTCGGCGAGGAACGCCTGGAGCTCGGCCACGGTCATCGAAGGCATGGGTGCAGCGTAGTGACGAGCCGTTCGCACGGGCCCCGGGCCTCCGGGCCCCCGGGGTCCCCGTCCGTCGCGGTTATCGGGTCGGCTCGCCGTGGCGACCGGCCCCGGTCGAGAACCGGGCGGCCCCGGCGGCAGTCTCGCCGCTGGCGATGGTGGCCAGGCCGTGGCGGACCTCGTTCACCAGGGCCTGGGGTTCGGCCAGGTCCCACTGCTCGATCGCGGACAGACGGTCGTGGCGGAGGCAGACCTGCGGGGAGCCCGCCACCTGGCGGGCGAGCTCGATGGCCGCTTCGAGTGCCTCTCCCGGAGGGACGACCCGGTTCACCAGGCCCATCGCCAGTGCCTCGTCCCCGCTCACCCCGCGTCCGGTGAGGATCAGGTCCATTGCCCGGCTGTGCCCGATGAGTCGCGGCAGCCGGACCGTGCCCAGGTCGACCAGGGGGACCCCGAACCGACGGCAGTAGACGCCGAGGACCGCGTCCCGGGCGGCGACGCGCAGATCGCACCACGCGGCCAGCTCCAGTCCGCCGGCGACCGCGAACCCTTCGACGGCGGCGACCACCGGCTTGGACAGGCGCAGGCGGGTCGGACCCATGGGGCCGTCGCCGTCCTCGGTGACCCGGTTGCCCCGACCGCCGGCCAGTGCCTGCAGGTCGGCACCGGCGCAGAACGTGCCTCCGGTACCGGTCAGGACCGCCACGGCCACGGCGTCGTCCCGGTCGAAGGAGCGGAACGCCTCGACCAGGGCGGCGGCGGTGGGCCGGTCGACCGCGTTGCGCCGGTCGGGCCGGTCGATGGCGACCACCCGCACCGGGCCGTGGTCGGAGACGAGGATCTGGTCGTGATGGGTGGGCATCGTGGTCGGACCTCCGGGGCGAGCGTACCGCCGGCGCGCGCCGGGCACCCGCCCGACCGGTCCGGTACGGTCGGCACGGTGGGTGCGGCCCTGGCGGCCGGACGATCAACCGAGCGGAGGGACGTGGATGGCACCGGTCGAGATCTCGTGGTTCGGAGCGCTGTGCGACGACGACTACGCACAGCTCGGGGTGGCCGACCCCTCGTTGGCCAGCAGCTACGGGCACTGCGCCGCCATCGTCCACGAGGCGGAACGGTGCGGCTTCGACAACGTGCTGCTGCCGTCGGGCTACACGCTCGGGATCGACACCACGGCCTTCGCCGCGGCGGTCGCCCCCACCCTCGAGCGGATCCGCCTGCTGGTGGCGGTGCGGTGCGGGGAGGCGTGGCCACCCCAGCTGGCCCGGCAGCTCGCCACCTTGGACCACCTGCTCGGAGGGCGGTTGACCGTCAACATCATCTCCAGTGACCTGCCGGGCCAGACCCTGGCCTCGGCGTCGCGGTACGGGAGGACACGGGAGGTGATGGGGATCGTCCGCGAGCTGCTGGACGGCCGGTCCGTGCAGCACGACGGCGCGCACTACCAGCTGGCCGTCGATCCGCCCCGGCTGGCGACGATGTCGGGACGGTGCCCTCCCTACTACTTCGGAGGCCTCTCGGAGGACGCTCGGGAGGTGGCCGCCTCGGACGCCGACGTGTACCTGATGTGGCCCGACACCGAGCCGGCGGTGCGCTCGCTGATCGCCGACCTCCGTGCCCGTGCCGCAGCCCGCGGTCGTACGCTGCGGTTCGGGTACCGGGTGCACGTGGTGGTCCGGGAGACGGAGTCGGCGGCACGTCGCGCGGCGGCGGACCTGGTGCGCCGGCTCGACGACGGGGTCGGCGCAGCGCTCCGGGCACGCTCCCTGGATGCGACCTCGGTGGGCGTCGGGCGCCAGGGCGAGCTCCGGGAGGCGTCGGACGAGGACGGGTACGTGGAGCCGAACCTGTGGACCGGTATCGGTCGGGCCCGGTCCGGATGCGGGGCGGCGATCGTGGGCGACCCGGAACAGGTCCTGGCCAAGCTGCGCCGTTATGCGGAGCTCGGCATCGACGCCTTCATCCTCTCCGGCTACCCCCACCTCGACGAGTGCCGCCGGTTCGGGGAGCTGGTGCTCCCGGAGCTCGACCACGCCCCGCTGGCACTGCGCTGAAGGCGGTCACGGGGCAAGTACTTCGTCGAGGGTGACCGACCGGCCCTGCTCGATCGACCGTTGGGCGGCCACACCCATCGCCACGCTCATGAGGCCGTCGGCGAGGGAGACCTCGGGCGGGCCCCCGCTCCGGATGGCCTCGAGGAACCCGAGGTGCTCGAGGTAGCTGGCGCCGTGGTGGAATCCCTGGTGGGCGACGCGTCCGTCGTGGACGGTCTCCTCGTGCACCCCGGCGGGCCCCTCGGCCCGCAGTCCGAGGCGGAACCGGCCGCTCGGCAGGAAGGCCTCCGCCTTGCCGAGATCCCCGACCACGCTCAGCTCCTCGCTCTCGCGGCTGGCCTCGGCGAACATGCACAGGTCGAGGGATGCCCGCCGATGGTCCCCGTACTCGACGATCACCATGGCGTTGTCGAGGATGTCGGGACGCTCCCCGTCGTACGACTCGTCGAGGTGGTTGACGCTCTGGGATCCCGACGCCATGACCCGGACCGGCGTGGCGTCGAACAGCAGGTTCATCAGGTCGAAGAAGTGACAGCACTTCTCGACCAGGGTGCCACCGGTGTTCCGGTTGAACCGGTTCCAGTCGCCGACCTTGACCAGGAAGGGGTACCGGTGCTCGCGGATCGCCACCATGAGCGGCCGGCCGATCCCACCGCTGCGCACCGCTCGGACCAGGCGGGCCACCGGAGGCATGTACCGGTACTCGAGCCCGACCCAGACCACCTGGCCAGGTGCCCGCTCCGCCACCTCCATCATCCTCCGGCAGTCCGCCACCGTCGTGCACAGCGGCTTCTCGACCAGGACGGGGAGTCCCGCCTCGAGGACGTCCGGCAGGACGCTCGCGTGGGTCATGTTGGGCGAGGCGATCACCACCGCGTCGCACAGCCCCGACTCGAGCATCGCCCGGTGGTCGGTGAAGGTGTGGAGACCGACCTCCGAGTCGCCGGGGCGACCTGAGGACCCGGCGACGGCGGCCCGGGCCGCCTCCAACGACGGCTCGAACGGGTCGGAGACGGCGACGACCTCTGCGTGTTCGATGGCCCGGATGTTCCGCAGGTGCTCGAGTCCCATCATGCCCGCCCCGATGATCCCGTAACGTACGTCGTCGACACCCATGGAGCGATGGTAGATCGCAACCGTCCGGGATCCGGGACCACCACCTGCGGACCGGGCGACGGCCCGACCGAGAGTCAGGAGCGAGCGATGGGCGGAGCGACCGGACCGGGCGGGCACGGCAGTCGGGGCGGACAGCACAGGCAGGGCGATCCGGCGTCAGCGACGGGGGCGGCCGCCGGGTCTCCCGGAGCGGGAGCCGCGTCGGGAGCCGGTGGGCCGCTCGACCCCGGGGTGTTGCTGCACGATCCGAAGTATGTCGCCCTGCTGGTCGCCGGGGCGGTGCTCGGCGTCCCGGTCGCCGCGGTCTCGCTCCTGTTCCTGAAGGCGGTGGCCCTCTCCCAGCACTACCTCTTTGCGACGTTGCCCCACCAGACGGGCTTCCCCACCGAGCCGGCGTGGTGGCCGTTGCCCGTCCTGATGGTGAGCGGGCTGGTGGTGGCGGCGAGCATCCGGTACCTGCCCGGGACGTCGGGGCACTCGCCCGCGGACGGGTTCCACCCCGCGGGGGCGATCCCTCCGCTCGAGCTCCCGGGGATCGTGGTGGCCGCGTTCGTCACCCTCGCTGCGGGGGTGGTGCTCGGGCCCGAGGCGCCGCTCATCGCCATCGGAAGCGGGCTGGGCGTCCTCGCCGTCCGGCTCGCCGGGAGCGGGGGTGCCCCGTTGGCCTCGATGGTCGTCGGCGCGGCGGGGAGCTTCGCCGCCGTCAGCACGCTCCTCGGATCGCCGATCGTCGGGGCGTTCCTGCTGCTCGAGGCGGCCGGCCTCGGTGGGGCGATCGCGGGGGTGCTGCTCCTTCCCGGTCTCCTGGCCGCGGGGATCGGTGCGTTGTTGTTCACGGGCCTCGGGCACTGGACCGGGTTCGGCACCCTGGCCCTCGCCGTTCCCCACATCCCCCACGCGGGTTCGCCGGACGCCGCGGAGTTCGGGTGGGCCGTCGCGATCGGCATGGCCGCCGCGGTCGGTGGGGCCGGGATCCGGCGGTTGGCCGTGGCCGCACGCGGGGTCGTCGCCGCCCGGCCGCTCCTGCTCACCCCGCTGGCGGGCGCGCTCGTCGCGCTGGCGGCCATGGTGTTCGCCGGTGCCACCGGTCGCGGCAGCGGCGAGGTGCTCTTCTCGGGCCAGACCGCGCTCCCCTCCCTGATCGAACAGGCCGGGACGTGGACCGCGGGGGCGCTCGTCGTCCTGCTCGTCTGCAAGGGACTGGCGTACGCGGTGGCACTGAGCAGCTTCCGGGGCGGTCCAATCTTCCCGGGCATGTTCCTCGGAGCGGTCGGGGGGATGGCGCTCTCCCACCTCGCCGGGCTTCCGATGATCGCCGGCGTGGCGATGGGGATCGGCGCCATGACCACCGCCATGCTGGGTGGGCTCCCGCTCACCTCGGTGCTCCTGGTCACGCTCTTTCTGGTCTCGGACGGTCTCGACCTGATGCCGCTGGTCATCGTGGCGGTAGTGGTGTCGTACACGGCATCGGCCAGGCTCGCCCCGACCCCAGCTGCGGTGACGGCTGCGGTGACAGCAGGGGCGGCACCGGTGACCGAAGGGGCGGCACCAGCCGGTGGGACGGCGGACGGCAGCTCCGGGAGCGGGGCGGAAGGCGGCTGAGGGACGGCCGGGGCCAGGCGGCTGAGGATCGGCCGGAGGTGGCCTGAGTCAGCCGACCGTGGCGATCCCGCCGTCCACCGGGATGATCGCGCCGGTGAGATAGGCGCCGGCCCGGGACGCGAGGAAGATGGCCACGCCCGCCATGTCGTCGGGACGCCCGATCCGCCGGAGCGGCGCGTTGGCGGCGATCTGCTCCCCGAAGGTCTCGAGCGTGGCGGCCATCATCTTCGATTCGAACGGTCCCGGCGCTACGGCGTTGACCGTGACCGTCGGCGCCAGGTGCTTGGCCAGGTGGCGGGTCAGCTGGTGGACGGCCGCCTTGGACGACGAGTAGGAGTAGGACTCGAGGAACGGCACGTGGATACCGTCGATGGATCCGATGTTGATGACCCGGGACGGCTCGTCCGGCGTGCTGCGGGCGTTGAGCAGCGGTAGGAAGAACTTGGTGGTGTGGAACACCCCCTGGACGTTGAGGTTGAGGACCCGGTCCCACGACGCGGTGTCATGCTCCGCGAGCGGCGCTCCCCACGTCGCCCCGGCGTTGTTGACCAGGACATCGACGTGGTCGTGGCCGGCGGCCACCGTGTCGGCGAGCTGGCGGGCGCCGTCCTCGGTGGAGAGGTCGGCCGGCGTCCCCGTGCAGGTGCCGAGCTCGGAGAGCTCGGCCACCGTCGCCTCGACGGCGTCGGCCTTCCGGGACGAGACGATGACCGTGGCGCCCCCGGCGACGAACCCCCCGGCGATCATCCTGCCGATGCCGCGGGTGCCCCCGGTCACCACCACCGTTTTGCCGGCGACGGAGAACAGTTCGGACGGGGGGGTGGGTGCCGGGCTCGGGCTCATGGGAGCCGAAGGTAGCCGAACGGGGGAGCCGGCGTGGGCGGCGCAGGCGCCCGGCTCGTCGGACGGCTCCGGCTCCCGTAAGCTGAATCCGTCCAGTTCCTTCAACGCCCGATCCTTCGGCAGTCCGGGAGTGAGCCATGGCAGACGAGTGGGGCCCCCTCGGGGCACTGGCGGGCGAGTGGGAGGGGGAAGGCGGGCTCGACACCGCTTTCTCGCATGCCGAGGGAAAGGTGCTCGGCTCCCCGTACCTCGAGAAGTGCACGATGAAGCCGTTCGGTCCCGTCGACAACGGGAGCCAGCACCTCTACGGCCTCGACTACCGGAGCGCGATGTGGCGGGGAGACGAGGAGAACCCGTTCCACACCGAGGTGGGCTACTGGTTGTGGGACGCGGCGACCAACGAGGTGCTGCGGGCTGTCGCCATCCCCCGGGGCATCACCGTGCTGGCCGGGGGAGGGGCTGCCGCCGATGCGCGGACGTTCACGTTGCGGGCGGCCAAGGCTGAAGAGGGGTACACGATCGGCGAGGGGCGGTACCTGGCCGCGAACGCCAGCTCTCTCCGGTACGAGCTGACCGTCACCACCGGCGACGGCACCTGGTCCTACGAAGAGGTGTCGACCCTACGGATGAACGAGTTCGACGAGCCCTTCTCCCACACCGATCACAACACCCTGCATCGCGTCGGTTGACGACCGGGGGCCGCCGGAGCCGGCGTGCCGGGGTCCACACCCGGTGGGCACCGGAGCCGAGCGGCGCCGACGACTCAGGCTTCCGTTCGGAGCGCTTCGACCTACACTGGCTGCCCGAAGGCTGGCCTCCTCGTCGATGACCGTCGGTGACCCCCGGTGCGTGCCTCGACCCGGCTCTGGCACCGGGGATTGGTGGGGGGTCCCGACGGAGGTGGGGCCACCAGACTGCCCACGTAGCTCAGGGGATAGAGCGTCGGTTTCCTAAACCGTGCGTCGCAGGTTCGAATCCTGCCGTGGGCGCTGGGGAGGTCTTCACGTTTCACGTGAGGACCAGTTCACGTTTCAGCTGTCGTCATGGTGCCACGGCGGTATGACGCGCTCTGTGGTCGACGGGGATCGACCTTGCGGGCTCCCTGTACGCGCTGCGCCGATCAGCCGGGGGTCGTCTGGGCGGCGAACCCGCGGAGGTCCCCGTCCTCGTCGTGCCAGACGTCGACGGCCCGGAAGCCGTGGCTCTCGAGTACGGGTGCGAGTGCCCGATCCTGGTCCCCTCCGATCTCGGCGAGGAGCCACCCGCCCGGTCGGAGGAGCCGTGCGCCGGCCTCCACGACCCGGCGAACGAGTTCGAGGCCGTCCGGTCCGCCATCGAGGGCGACCCGGGGCTCGTACCGCTGGACGTCGGGAGGCAGGATGCCGATCGCTCCGGTCGGGACGTAGGGGGCGACGGCGGTGACGACGTCGAACGCGTCGGACCGGAGAGGTGCCCCGACGTCGCCGACGATCGCAGGGATGCCGTTGCGCCGCGCGCAGTCGACCGCCCGCGGCTCGCTGTCGACTCCCACGACCGTGGCCCCACCACCCGCTGCCGCGAGATGGGACGCGACGGCACCCGAGCCGGTGCACAGGTCGGCGGCCCACCCACCGGGCCCCTGGGCGGCGAGGAGCGCGGCGGCCCGCAGGGCCAGCTCCTCGCTCTGGGGCCGGGGGACGAAGACGCCGGCGGTCACCAGCACCCGGCGCCCGCAGAAGCGCACCGCCCCGGTGATCCAGGCCAGTGGCTCGCCTTGCTCGCGGCGGGCGACGTAGGCCGCCAGGGTGTGGGCGTCGGGCGCGGCCGACACGAGCTCCGCCGCCTCCTCGGCGGCAGCGATGCAGCCGGCAGCGGCCAGCCGGCCGGCGACGTCGGCGAGGACGGCACGGGGCGCGGGCACCGGCCCAGTATCGCCGGTGGGCTCGGTGTACAGCGGTATCGCCGGTGGGCTCGGTGTATAGCAGTATCGCCGGTGGGTCGGGTGTACAGCGGACCGGAGCGGGTGCCGGGCCGAATGTGCCCGGAAGGCGGCCCTTGGTACGATCGGAGACCGATGCGTAAGTACTTCACGTGGCGCTGCATGGTGCTCCACGTGCTGGTGATCGTCCTGGTGCCGACGTTCCTCCTCCTCGGGCGCTGGCAGTACCATGCCGCTCTCAGCGGCAACACCCTGAGCTGGGCGTACACGTTCGAATGGCCTGCGTTCGCCGTCTACGCCGTCTACACGTGGTGGAACCTCATCCACCAGCGGTCGACCGCGCTGGACCGCATCCGCGACGCCAGGGACCGCGCCGCCTCGGCGGCGGCCGGGGTGTCCATCGAGAAGCTCCCCGGGTGGGCGCTCGACAAGTCGCTCGCCAAGACCTTCACCGAGGCCAGCCTGGGGAAGGAGCAGAGCCCCGCATTGTCGGCCGGTGCGGTGGCCCATGCCATCGAGACGGAGCGGGGGGTCCTCGACGATCCCGAGCGGGCGAACCGCCCGACCGGCGCGTCCACTCGAAGCACGGACGGCCCCGCTGCGCTGGCCGGAGCCGGTGCCCCGAGTGGGAGCGACATCGTCGACACCGCCGCCGAGGAAGTGGTGGAGGCCCGAGTGGTCGACGTCAAGGTGGCGGTCGACGAGGAGCTGGCCGCCTACAACCGCTACCTGGCCGAGCTCAGCGCCAGCGATCCTCCGAAGCGCTGGTGACTGCCGGCCGGGCTGCCGGCCGGGCTGCCGGCCGGGCTTGCCGACCCGGCCTCGACCCCGCGTCGTCTACCGTGTGACGGTGGCGGTTGCGGACGGGAAGCTTCGCCTGGCGATCGTCGGAGCCGGCAACATCGCCCCCCTCCACCTTCCCGGGTATCTCGGCCACGAACGCTGCGAGGTGGTCACCGTCTGCGATCCGGTGGCGGGCAGGGCGCGCGCGCTGGCGGACGCATGGGGGATCCGAGGGGCCTCCACCGACCTCGACGAGGTGCTCGCCGACCCGAGCGTGGACGCGGTCGAGATCCTCACCCCTACCCATCTCCACCACGCCCACGTGCTCGCCGCCCTGGCCGCCGGCAAGCATGTCTCGTGCCAGAAGCCGATCGCCGGATCGGTCGAGGACGCCCGCCAGATGGAGGCGGCGGCGCTCCGGGCCGGCCGGCTGCTCCGGATCAACGAGTGCTTCCGCCACTACCCGCCCCTCGAACGGGCCAAGGAGCTGATCGACGACGGGGCGATCGGGGCTCTCCGGCACGTCCGGATCCGGACGGTGGTAGGGCGCACCGACTCCGCGTTCCAGGACGGCCTCGATCCCGACGGCTACGCCTGGCGTCTCGACTCCCGGAGCCCCGGGGGCCACCTCTTCGACGACATGATCCACAAGTACGCCATGGCGCTCTGGCTGGCCGGCCAGCAGGTGACCGCGGTGCAGGCCACCGTCCGCCGGCGCGATCTCTTCTTCGAGCCGTGCGCGGCGATCTTCGAGTACGAGGACGAGGACCTTCTCGGGTCGATGGAGGTGAGCTACGCCCCCGAGATGGCGTTGCGCAGCTCCTACTACGGTGCCGACGAGTTCTTCGAGCTCCAGGGGGAGTCCGGCTTCCTCTGGGTGACCCGTTGCACCGGCGAGCTGCTCGACCTGGCACCGCTGCTGCTCTACCGGGGCAACGGTCCGACCGGGACGATGGAGGCGGTGACCGGTCTGGACGCCGACTGGGCGGCCGGCTTCCGCCGCTCCTCGGCACACTTCGTGGACGCGGTGCTGGACGGGTCCTCGGCGGCGATGACTGCGGGAGAGGCCGTTCGGGCACTGCAGCTCTGCTTCGCCGTCTACCAGGCCGGCAACACGGGCACCAAGGTCGACCCCCGCACGGTCACCGGCACGGTGGTGCCCAACGGCTGGGCCGACTGGTGAGCGGGACGGCAGGCGCACCGGCCGTCCCCGGCCCGGACCGGTGCGCAGGCCATCGGCCCGTCCGCACCGGTGCGCACCAGTCCGCTCAGGAGAGCGACTCGTCCAGTTCCCCCAGCGAGCGGATCAGCTCGAGGTTGGCCGCATAGTCGACCGGGCACGCGATGACCGAGACGGTGTCTGCCTCGAGGGCGGCCTGCAGGGTGGGAAGGAGCTGGTCGGCGACGGTGATCCGGTAGCCGGCCGCCCCGAAGCTCTCCGCGTAGGCGACGAAGTCGGGGTTGCCGAACGTGGTGTCGACATCGTGGCCGAGCTCGAGGTCCATCTTCCAGCTGATGAGGCCGTAGGCGTCGTCGACCCAGATGAGGATGACCATGGCCACCTGCTCCCGGAGCGCCGTCTCGATCTCCTGGGAGTTCATGAGGAAGGCGCCGTCCCCGGTGGCCACCAGGACCTTCGCCTCGGGCCGGGCGAGCTTGGCACCGATCGCCCCGGGCACGGTCCAGGCCATGGTGGACAGCCCGTTGGAGATGAGGCAGGTGTTGGGCTCGTAGGTCGGGTACAGCCGCGCCATCCACATCTTCAGGGCTCCGGTGTCGACCAGCACGATGTCGTCCCGACCCAAGGCGGCGCGCGTGTCGGCGACGATCCGGGCCGGCGCCAACGGGAACCGGTCGTCGGCTGCTCCCCGCGCCAGCTCGTCCGCCAGCAGGCTGCGGATCCGTTGGCCGTGGTCGGGGGCGGGGAACGGCCGGTCCACCGCCTGGGCCAGCGCGTCGAGGCTCCGGCCGATGTCGGCCTGGAGACCCACCGCCACGTCGTAGTGGCGGTCGACCTCGGCCGGGAACCGGTGCACGTGGATGATCCGCTTGTCCGCCCGGGGGTTGATCCGCACCGGGTCGAACTCCTGGAGCTCGTAGCCCACGGTCACCACCACGTCTGCCTGGTCGAAGCCGAAGTTGACGTAGTCGTGCCGCATGAACCCGACCGCCCCGAGGGCGAGCTCGTGGTCGTCGGGGAAGACCCCCTTGCCGTGGAAGGTGGTGGCGACCGGCACCTGCAACCGCTCGGCGAACCGGCGGAGCGCATCCCCGGCGTGGGACCGGGTGGCGCCATGGCCGGCGAGCACCACCGGGTTCCGTGCCGCCCGCAGGATGGCCGCCGCCCGCTCCACCTGGCCGGGCGACGGCTCGTCGGGTCGGGGCACGTTGACCGGGAGGGGGAGGGCGGCCGGCGGGGCAGGCGACTTCTCGACGTCCTCGGGGACCGCCAGGTAGACCGCACCGGGACGCTCTGTCTGGGCGAGCTTGAACGCCTTGCGCAACATCTCGGGAGCCGCCCCGGGGGTCGCGACCAGTGCGGACCACTTCGTCACCGGCGCGAACATGGCCACCAGGTCGACCCCCTGGTGGGACTCCTTGAAGCTGCGGGCCATCCCGACCTGGGCGGACAGGGCGACGAGGGGCGTCGAATTGGTGGTGGCGTCCGCGGTGCCGAGGAGGAGGTTGATCGCCCCGGGTCCGAGGGTGGCCGAGCAGACCCCGGCGCGGCCGGTCAACCGGCCGTAGGTCTCGGCCATGAAGGACGCACCCTGCTCGTGGCGGACGAGCACGTACCGGATGGGGGAGCGGGCGAGTGCCTCGATGAGGTGGATGTTCTCCTCGCCCGGGATGCCGAAGACATACTCCACCCCTTCGTTCTCGAGGCAACGGACGATGAGGTCGGCTACGGACGGGGTTGTCTCGCTCACGCCGTCAACCTTATGCCGCCCGGCCGACGGTCCCCTTTCCTCTCCCGGTCGCCCGAGCCGCCCGAGCCACCCGTTCCGCCCGCTCCGCCCGCTCCGCCCGCTCCGCCCGCTCCGCCGGCCGAGCCGCCGGCCGACCGCCGGCCATCGTGGTGCCCGTCAGCGGTAGAGGGCGTTCTGCGCCACCGCAGCCGCGGTGAGCGTGGCGCCTTGGGCGGCGGTCAGCACCGGTGGCTTGGTCGTGGTGGTCGAGGAGGACGCGCCCACTCCGACGTCGATGGCGGTGACGCCGACCAGGTTGCGGTTCCGCCAGATGACCGTGTACTGGGGCGCCTGGGTGGCGGTCACGAACGCGGTCGGCCCGAGGGCCGCCGGTGCCGCGAGCGCCTTGTACGGCGTCACCTGCTTCTTCACGCCGTCCAGGGCGGCGGTGGCCGCAGCCACCGAGTTGCATACCAGCGTCTCCGAGACGAGCCCGGTCTGACCGGCAGCATCCTCGTAGGCGGCCTCGGCCGACTGCGAGCAGTTGGCCTCGTTCGTCTTCGAGCTCGTCTTGGCGGCGACCGCCGTCTTCGGGAACCCGACCGACTTCGCATAGGCGGGGCTCAGCACGAGCGAGGTCGGCGAGCCGGACGTGGCGGCGGCCGACGTGCTTGTCGCCGTGGCGGACGATGTCGACGAGCCGCAGGCGGCGGCCATGAGGGCGACCGATCCGACGAGGGCGATGGTCAGGACGCGTGACCCAAGCGGGCTCCGGCGGGACGATTCCATGCGAGGAGGTTAGTCCGGTGGGCGTGGCCGTCCGCCCCGCTCCCGGGGTCCACCCCCGGGGGTCAGGGGCGGGGACGGAGGAGGACGACCGCCCCGTCCGGTGCGAGGGTGCCGTCGTACGGAGCGCCCTCGCCCTCGCCCTCGCCGTGGCTCGCCACTCCCACCTTCCAGGAGGCCCAGTTGCCGGCTGGGTCGTCGTCCCCGGCCGGCGCCACGGTGGCCGCCTCGCCCGTGAAGTTGACGAGGACGAAGCAGTCGTTCTCCCGGCTCCGTCGGTGGAAGGCGAGGACGCCGGGGGGCGATTCCGCCCAGGCGAACCCGCCGGTGGACAGCGTCGCCACCTGTCGCCGCAACGCGATGATCCGCCGGTAGAGATGGAGGAGGGAGCCGGGATCGGCGCGTTGGGTGGCGTGGTTCCGGGTCCCGGGCTCGGGCGGGAAGGGGAGCCAGGGGCCGTCGGGGGCGGACGCTCGGGGCCAGCCGTGATCAGGAGTGGCGTCCCAGGGGATCGGGGCCCGGCAACCGTCGCGTCCACCGGGGTCCAGCTCCCGCCCGGGTGGGATGGTGGCGTCGGTGAGGCCCAGCTCTTCGCCCTGGTAGAGGAACGGGGTCCCGGGCAGCGTCAGGAGGAGCACCGCCGCCGCTCTGGCCCGCGCCTCGCTGCGTCGGGCGCGGGTGGCGGCGTCCTCACCGTGGCGGGCCGCGTTCGAGTCGTAGCGTGTCCGGTGGCGGGGGTTGTCGTGGTTGGAGAGCACCCAGGTGGGCCAGGCCCCCCGCCCGGCCACCGCATCCATGGTGTCCTCGACGCAGCGCCTCCACGAGGGTTCCCACCAGGGAGCGAGGAGGGGCGGGAAGTTGAAGGCGAGGTGCAGCTCGTCCCCCTCGCCGTAGTACGTCGCCACGGCTTCCGTCGAGAGCAGGTAGACCTCCCCGACCATCATGCGGTCACCGGGGTACGCGTCGACGAGCCGTCGGATGGAGCGGAGGCGGTCGTGGGTGACCGCCTCGTCGTTGAGGACGGCGTGGGGGACGCCGGCCACCTCCGGTGGGTCGTCGGGGAGGGCGGGATCCTTGCCGATGCAGTGGACGACGTCCGCCCGGATGCCATCGACTCCCCGGTCGAGCCAGAAGCGGAGGACGTCGTGCATGGCCGCCACCACCCGTGGCTCGTCCCAGTTCAGATCGGGCTGCGACGGGGTGAAGAGGTGGAGGTACCACTGGCCCGTCGTCCGGTCGTACGTCCACGCGGGTGCGGAGGGGTCGAAGGCCGACACCCAGTTGTTCGGTGGACCCCCGAGGGGGCCGGGATCGCGCCAGACGTACCAGTCCCGGTGCCTTGACCCGCGGCCGGAGGCGGCGTCCACGAACCAGGGATGCCGGTCCGAGGTGTGGTTGGGGACCCAGTCGACGACGACCCGCAGTCCGAGCCGGTGGGCCTCGTCGACCAGGGCGTCGAACTCCTCGATGGTCCCGAACAGGGGATCGACGGAGCAGTAGTCGCTGACGTCGTAGCCGAAGTCGACCATGGGCGAGGGGTAGAAAGGGGAGATCCAGAGGGCATCCACCCCGAGCCAGGCCAGGTCGGCCAGGTGGGCCCGGATGCCGCCGAGGTCACCGGTCCCGTCGCCGTCGCCGTCGGCGAAGGACCGCGGGTAGATCTGGTAGAAGACCGCCCGCTTCCACCACGGTCCGTCGTCCGCCCCGTCCGCCCCGTCCACCCCGTCCGCCCCGTCCATCGTCGTCTTCCGGCCCATCGGGCGCGCCCGGTCCGGCCGCTCAGCCCTCGGCCCGGTGCTTGAGGCGCGCCAGCGTCTCGGCCATGTTCTGCCGGTTGTGGGCAACCGTGTCGGGCACCCCCCGCAGGAGCGGCCCGATCGCCCGGAAGGCCGGTGCCCGATGGTCCTCGAACCGCTCGGTCACGGTGGTCGCGGCACCGTCCCCGGCACCCGGGTCGATCCGATAGCTCCACCGGGCCACGGCGAACGGGCCGGCGTGCACGTCCCAGGCGATCGACCTGCCGGGCTGGTGGTCGACGATGGTGCAGGTCGTCGTCCACCTCCGCCAGCCGAGTCGGTTGGACCCACGGAACCGGGCTCCGACCGCTGGTGCGGTCGCTCCGCCCGCCCATGCCATCGTGGTGCACTCGGTGGTGAGGTCCGCCATCCGGGTCGGGTCGCCGATCAGGTCCCAGACCCGATCGGCGGGGGCGTGGACCTGCTCACTGACCTCGACGGAATCCATGCACGGACGCTAGCAACCGCTCGCCGCCCGGATCACGCAGATCCGGCCTGTGTGGCCGCGACCCGCTGGGGCGCCGGCATCTGGGGCGCCGGCAGGTGGGCGTCGCTCGGCTTCGGGACGCCGTCCCTGTCGTCGGCGTCCTCGTCCCGGACCAGCCCACGGGAGACCCAGTTCCGCCCGGAGCCCTCGGCCCACACGAGGATGGGGGGGAGGAGCACCAGGGCGCAGACCAGCGCCACCAGCACGTTGAGGCCCACGATGATCCCGAACCCCCGCAACAGCGGCCACGGTGACGACGCGATCACGGCAACGCCCGAGACCGCGGTCAGCCCGGACACGATGAACGCCCTCCCGGTCCGGGTGGCCGTGACCTGCATCGCCTCGCGCGGCGGGCGCCGGCGACCGCGTTCCTCCACGAAGCGGAGCAGGATCAGCGAGGTGAATTCCGTGCAGACGGCGACGACCAGTGGACCGGATACCGCCGTCATCGGGCTGAGCTCGAGGGAGAGCGCCCACGCGATCAGGGAGACCGATCCCACGGCCACCAGCACGGGGACCAGCGATAGAAGTGCCCGGATGATGCTCCGCAGGCGGAGGGCGAGGAACAGCCCCACGAAGATGATGGACAGATAGGTGAGGAGCGTCCGCGACCTGGTGAGGTTGTCGACCAGCCCCACGCCCACCACGGCGATGCCTCCCGGCGCCACGGTGACGATGGTCGTCCCGCCGCCGGCGTGCAGGACGGCAGGGGGGACCGACTGGAGGTGGTCGACCACCGGCTGGAGCGCCCCGAGGGTGGAGGTCTTCGACTCGAAGACCACGCCGAGATAGGAGCCTCCTCCGGCCACCATCGTGTGCTGGATGTCCGGCGGAGAGAGGTTGTAGACCTGTTCGACCTGGCTGCCGAGCGGGGGGACCGGCGTGGCCCCCGGGAGGGAGATGAACTCGTCGACCAGGTTGACCATGCCGGTGGCCGGGAACAGCTGGCCGGGGAAGCGTGCCACCTGTGCGGCCGAGAAGGCGCTGACGTAGGCGGCGGTCTGGTTGCTCCAGGGGTTGCTGGTATGGACGAGGGCCCCGACGTCGTTCTCCGTCCCGGTGCCCGCCTTGAGGGCGTTCACGTCCTGGACGGTCTGGTTGCCGGGGTCGACCCACTGGAGCGGGTCGGTCTGCAGTGCGACGTGTCCCTCGACGGCCAACCCCGCGCCGAAGATGACCAACGCCACCAGGGCGAAGGGAACTGCCGCCCGGGCGGGGACGGAGCCCAGCCAGGCGGTCAACCGGGCGAGCCGTCCGGTGGAGAAGTCCCGGCCCTTCGTCGGGGACCGGAATTCTCGGATCCCGAGGAAGGCGAGCGGAGCGACGATGCTGCAGATGCAGACGGCGACGACGCTCACGATGAGCAGCCCGCCGAACTGGCGGATCATCGGGACGCGCGCCAGCAGCAGGGCGGCGAAGGCGAACACCGCGTCGAAGGTCACGACCAGGAGGGCCGGGCCGAGGTGGCGGGCGGTCGCCTGGACGGGGTGGGCGGAGCGGGCGAGGAGGACCTCCTCCTCGACGCGCGAGTGCATCTGGATGGCGTAGTCGATCCCCACACCGAGCAGCACCGGGAGGCCGGCGATGCTGCCGAGGGTGAGCGGGATGCCGAAGTAGCCGGAGAGACCGAACCCCCAGACCAGTCCGATGGCCACCACAAGGAATGGGAGGAGCCGCCAGCGGACGTTGAAGAGCAGCAGCAGGATGATCACCATGATGGCGGCGGCGATCGCGCCGAGGGTGAGCATCCCCCCCCTCAGGTAGTCGTTGATCGTGCGTAGCAGGGCGGGCACCCCGGTGGTCAGGGTGGTCGTGCCCTGGAAGTGGGCGTGGGCGACGATGGACTCCACCGACCGGGCGGCCGCGGACTCCTGGTCGATGGACAGGCCCCCCCGGAGAAAGACGATCATGGCGGCATGTCCGTCGTTGGGAAGAAGGGCGGCGACGGAGGTCCGCATCGTTCCGTCGAGATTGTGGGTGAGGAACTGCACCCACGCCGGGTTGGACAGCACCCGCCGGTCGATGGGGATGGCGGCCTCGGCGGCGAGGAGGCCGGTGAGGTTCTTCAGACGGAGGGCCTTGCTGGCGGCCGACGGGTCGCGGTCGTAGGCGGAGAGGAGCAGGGTGCCGGCCACGCTGGTGGCCGGGTTCCCGTCGGGGCTGGCCGCCAGGCGGTCGGAGAGCCGTACGGCGTCGAGGGGGGTGATGGCGCTGAACACGGAGGGGTCGGCTTTCAACTGTGCCTGCACCCGCTCGAACTGGGCGACGTTGCCCGGCGTGAAGAGCGTGTCGATGGTCGTTCCCGGGGCCATGGTGAACATGGTGACCATCGGGTCCCCGCCGAAGAGCGCCTCGTAGTTCTGGTTCTCGACCTGGGCCCGGTCCGTCGGGTTGAGGTAGCTGGCGTTGCTGGTCACGAACTGCAGCTGGGTCAGGCCGAGCCCGAGGAGGATGGTGACCGCCAGACCGACCACGGCGACGGTCCCGGCGCGTCTGCCGAGCGTGAGGCCGAGCCAGCTCCAGAAGTTGCGCATCATGGTGTCCCCGATTCCGTCGTCTCCGGCATCGCCCGCGCTGGGCCGCCACCCTGCTTTGCCTGCTTTGCCTGCTTTGCCGTTCCGGAAACCCGCCATCCTCGATCGCCCCGCCCCGGGGAGCGGTCGACTCCCTTGGCCGGGGTCGTCCGGAAGCCGGCTCGCCGTCTTGCGCGCCGGACGAAGCTAGCAGCGCCCGGCGGGTGGCGTGTCACGTCCCCGCCCCGTACGTTCCCCGGCGTCGGTACACTTCGCCGGGCCGACCCGGGACGAGGTGACCGATGCACGCCGACAACCACGCCGACAGCCACGCCGACAGCGTCGAGGCGCTCTGCCGGCTCAAGTACGCGTACTTCCGCCTGCTCGACACCAAACGGTTCGGCGAGCTCGGCGAGCTCTTCGTCGAGGATGGGACGGCCGACTACGAGTCGGCACCCGAGCCCTATGCCGGACGGGCCGCCATCGTCGGGTTCCTCGAGGGTGCGCTGTCCGACCCGGGGATCGTCACCCTCCACCAGGGTCACCATCCCGAGATCGACGTGTCCGCCGACGGCACCGCCACCGCGACCTGGTACCTCTTCGACAAGGTCTTCGTTCCTGCCTACGACTTCGTACTCGAGGGGACCGCGCTCTACGAGGACCGGTACGTGCGGGAGGGCGGTGTCTGGAAGTTCGCCCACACCGGGTACGCCAGGATCTACGAGGAGCGCCGCCGCCACTCGACCGGGGAGCTGGTCGGCTTCACCAGCCGGTTCGCCCCGGCCGTACCTTCCTGATCCGTGGCGCTCGAGGGGTACCCGCCCCCGCACCATGTCCTCTCCGATCTCGGCATCGAGGTCGACGCGCCCGACGGATCGGTGACGGTCGCCCGGCTCCCGGTGACCCCGCACCTGTTCGGCGGGCACGGCGGGGTCCGGCTCGGCGTGCTGGCGACCCTGGTGGACGTCGTCGGCGGCGCCATCGGGGTCGAGGTGCTGGCTCCGGACTGGATGGCGACCTCCGACCTGGCGGTCCACGGTCTCCGACCCGCCACCGGAGCGGTGGTCGAGGCGCGCGGGACCGTGGTTCGGCGGGGCCGGACGACCCTCGTGATCGAGACGACCGTCTCCGACGGTGCGGACGCCCCCGGTCCGGTGGCCTGGGCCACCATGACGTTCGCCGTCCTCCCGGCGTCGGCCGCCGCCGGTCCCCGTCCCCGGCGCACCGAACGGCGCGCCTTCCGCGGTGCGGGCTTCGACCGACCGGTCTCCGAGGCGGTCGGGATCACCACGGGTGAGGGCGTGGCGCCCGGGGACGGCGGAGCGGTGGCGTCCCTGCCGGTCGACGACTACGTGCGGAACTCGTTCGGCGCCGTTCAGGGAGGGGTGGTCGCCCTCCTCGGTGAGACGGCAGCGATGCGCTCCCTGTACCTCGCCGGCGCCGCCCCCGAGCTCGCTCCGGTCGACCTCGAGGTGACCTACGTGGCGACCGCCCGTGCCGGGCCCGTCCTCGCCACCCCGCGGTGGTCGGAAGTCGGCGCCCGCGGCGCCAGCACGGTCGTGGAGCTGGTCGACCCGGGCGCCGGCGGCCGGCTCACCTCGGTGGTGAGCCTGCGGGCGGAGCGGTGGTGACCGTGACGGGCGGTGCCGGCGGGACGGGCGGTGCCGGCGGGGCGGGCACTGGGCTCCCGGCGGGGGCGCTCCCCGGCCGGCACGTCAGCGAGTACTTCCGCCTGGAGCGGTGGGAGGTCCCGCCGCCGGAGGGCGCCCCCGGCCCGTCGGTCCTGCGCGGCCGGGCCCCGGTGGACGACCACCAGCGCGGGCCCGGCGGGGGGCTCACCCTCGGGGGCCTGCTCTCGGTCGTCGATTCGCTGGGTGGGTTCGCCTGCGGGCTGGCCGTGCTCCCCCGGTGGATCGTCAGCTCCTCCCTGGCCGTCCGCCTGGCCCGGCTCGACCATCGCGGGCCGCTCGAGCTCGAGGCGACGGTGCTGCGGTCGGGCCGCGCCTCGGCGGTCTGCGAGGTGGCCGTGCGCGACGGGGGTGCCGGGGGCTGCGATGTCGCCTCGGCGCTGGTGACGTGCGCCGCCCTCGACCCGGGGGACCTGCCCCTGCGCTTCGCCCGTCCGGTGGTGGTCCCCATGCCCCCTGCCGACCCGTCGGCCCCCGGCCCCGAGGAGTTCTTCCACATCGATCCGGGTACGGGCCCGGTCACCCGCATGCAGATGGAGGACAGGCTCCGCAATCCCTGGGGGATCCTGCACGGCGGGGCGGTGGCGGCACTGGCCGACGTGGCGGCGGCCCGGGCGGTGGCCGGAGTGGAGGGAGGGGCGGTGGCCTCGGCGGACACCGTGCTCCGCTACCTCGCACCGGCCCGGGTCGGTCCGGTCGAGGCTCGTTGCCGGATCGTCGGGGCGCGTCCGGAGGGCACGGTGGTCCGGGTGGCCGTCCACGATCTCGGTGCCGGCGGGCGTCCCGTCGCACTGGCGTCGGTCAGCGTGCGGCACCTCGGACCGCGCTCGGCCAGGTGAGGACGGAGCCGGTGGCGGTGATCCGCACCGGGGTGCGGTCGGGGAGCACGAGGTTGCCCTCCGATCGGACCGTGACCGATCCCGAGCCGACAATTGCTTCCCCGCCGTCGGGCGTCCCGGGCGCGGGGAGGGGCGCGATGGGCTCGACGGTGACGACGGTGTCGTGGCCGTGGAACTCGCAGCGGACCACCCGGGCACGCATCCCCGGCCCGTCCCCCGTCTCGACCCGCAGCTGTTCGGGCCGCACCAGGGCCGTCACCGCTCCCTGGGGGGCACGCATCCCCGGCCCGACCCGCCAGGGGAGCGGTCCGAAGGGTGTCGCCACCCGGTCGCCCTGGATGGTGGCGGCGACCACGTTCGCGTCCCCCAGGAAGCGGGCCAGTGTCGGGTCGGAGGGATGGTCGTAGAGCTCCTGGGGCGTCCCGCACTGGTCGATGCGTCCGGCGTGGACCACGGCCACCTGGTCGGCGACCGAGAGCGCCTCGTCCTGGTCGTGGGTGACGAGCACCGCGGTGGTGCCCCTCGACCGGAGGACGGCCTGCACGTCGGCCCGCACGCTGGACCGCAGGCCGGTGTCGAGGGAGGAGAACGGCTCGTCGAGCAGGACCAGCCCGGGTCGCACGGCCAGCGCTCGGGCCAGGGCGACGCGTTGCTGCTGCCCCCCGGAGAGCTGGTGGGGGTAGCGGCCGCCCAGGCCGGTGAGGCCAACCATCTCGATCAGGTCGTCGACCGGCAGGGCGGGACCCTCCCCGCCGGAGAGCGTCGCCGGAGCGTGCGGGCCCCGTCGGCGCCGCCGGCTCCCGCGGACGCCGAACGCGACGTTCGCCCTGACCGTCAGATGGGGGAACAGGGAGCCTTCCTGGGGGACGTAGCCGATGCCCCGATGCTCGGGCGGGACGTAGTGGTGCCCGTCGTCCACCACCCCGGAGCCGAGGGTCACCGACCCCCGGTCACCCCGTTCGAAGCCGGCGACCACCCGGAGGAGGGTCGTCTTCCCGCTGCCGGAGGGACCCAGGACGGCCGTGAGCGAGCCCTGGGGCACCTCGAGGTCGACACCCGTGAGGACCGATTGGCTCCCGAAGGACTTCCACAGGCCGGTGACGCGCAGGACGGTCACGACGGGTCCCGGGGGTCTGGCGCGCGCCGCGCCGGGAGCCGGTCGAACCACCGACCCAGGACAGAGCTGGGGACGACGGCGATCCCGATCATCACCGCCGCGTAGGGAGCGGCGGCCCCGTACGAGAGGTTGGTCGAGAAGGCCCAGAACTGGGTGGCCAGCGTCTGCACCCCGGTGGGGATCATCACCAGGGTCAGGGTCAGCTCGGTCACGGTCGAGAGGAACACCAGGCTGAACGCGGCGGCCAGACCCGGCCCGATCAGCGGCAGGACGATCCGCCACCACACCGCCGGGGGCCGGCGGCCCAGCGACCGGGCCACCTCTTCGAAGGCGAGGGGCGCCTGGGCGACCGACGTCCGTACGGCCACCAGGGCCAGAGGGAAGAACATGATGCCGTAGCCCAGGATCAGCAGCGGTGTGCTCTCGTAGAAGGGGCGCAGGGCGCGCACCGAGAAGTAGACGAGGGCCAGCGCGATCACCAGGCCGGGGACGGCCTGGACGATGAAGGTGGAGCGCTCGAGGGCCCGGGTGGACCGGCGGGGGTGCCGCACCGCCAACAGCGCCACGGGGAGGGCGAGGATGGTGGCCAGCACGCCCGCCCCGGCTGCGTACCCCGCCGTGGTGAGCGCGGCCCCGATCAGGGTGGTGGTGGCCGGAAGCGTGGTCGTCCCCGGGTCGGCCAGCCAGTAGGCGATCACCCCCATCGGCACGCCGAGGGCGAGCACCACCAGCACCACCAGCCCGAGGGTGGCGGGGATGGCGATGCGACCCAGCCGGTGGAGCGTGCCGGCCCGGGCCGACCGCGTCGACCGGGTGATCCGGCCCCGGTTGCGGGCGGCGGCGTCCCCGCCGAGCACCACCAGGCTGAGCACGACCAGGATCAGGGAGAGGGAGGAGGCGACGGGGATGTCGTAGCTGCGCTGCGATTCGAAGAAGATCTCGGTGGTCAGGGTCTGGTAGCGCAGGATCTCGAACGCCCCGTACTCCGCCAGCAGAGCGAGGGACACCAGGACGCACCCGCCCAGCAGGGCGGTCCGGGCCTGGTCGAGCGTCACCCGCCGGAAGGTCGCCATCCGGCCGAGCCCCAGCGAGCGTGCGACCTCCTCCTGGCCGGGGTCGGCCCCCCGGAAGGCCGCCGCCACCGGGAGGTACACCAGCGGGTAGAGGGCGAGCGTCATCACCAGCAGGGCGCCCGGGAACCCGTGGACCGCCGGAGCGACCGACACCCAGCCGAACCCGACGACGAAGTCGGGGATGGCCACCGGCACCACCACCAGCACGGCCCAGAGCCTCCGGGCGGGGAGGTCGGTCCGCTCGATCAGCCAGGCGGTCGCGGTGCCGATCACCGCGCAGCAGGCGGTGACGGCCACCGACAGGCGCACCGTGTTCCACACCAGCTCGAAGGTGAAGCTGCGGAACACGAGGCGGGCGGTCACCGACCAGCCCGAGGACGCCGCCTCGGCCACCAGGTAGACGAGCGGGACGGCGAGGAGTGCGGCGACCGCCACCGAGAGCCCCCAGAGGACCCACGGTCGGTGCCGTCCCCGGGTGGCACCGGGCCCCGGGCCGTCGCCGTCCGGCGTCGGCGCCCACCCGTCGGCCGAGACGGTGCCCGTTCGGGCCATCGGGGCGGTGGTCACCAGGAGTCGATCACGGTCGGGGAAGCCACGGCGTCAAGCCAGCCCGGCCTTCTGGAGGAGTGCGATGGCGGTAGCACCGGTCCCCAGCTCGGCGATGGTGAGGGGTGCGGGACGGAGGCTGGTGAAGGGGACGAGGTCCCGCGCCGTCTGCACGCCCGAGCCGATCGGGTACTCGAAGCTGTCGCTGTGGGCGATGATCTCCTGGCCCTGCCGGCCGACCAGGAACGCCACGAACCGCTCGGCGGCGGCCTTGTGGGTGCTGGAGGCGAGCACCCCCGCACCCGAGACGTCGAGCACGGTCCCGGCGTCCCCCGGAGCGAAGGAGGCGATCGCCGAGTGCATGTTCGACGCTCCGACCTCGGCCCGCTCGCGGTACCAGTAGTAGCTGTTGATGATCCCGATGGCGGCCCGCCCTGCGTTCACCTGGGCGGTGATCGTCTCGTTGTCCGGGTAGACGTTGTCCTCGGCGTTGGCCTTGACGGCGTCGAGCCACCGGGAGGCGGCGGTGGCGCCGTAGGTGCGGGCGATCGAGGCCACCACCGGCTGGAAGTCCGTCTCGCCCTGTGCCAGGGCGAGCTTGCCCTTCCACCTCGGGTCGGCGAGGTCCATCACCGAGTGGGGAAGCTGGTCCGAGGAGAGCAGGCGGGTGTTGTAGATCAGCACGCTCACCCGGGCCGTGACCCCGACCCAGTCGCCCGCAGGAGAGTTGTAGCGTGACGGGACCGCCGCCAGGGTGGCCGCCGGGAGCGGCGCCAGGAGCCGCTTCGCCTGGAGGGTCTCGAGGGCGGGGGAGTTCTCCGTGTAGATCACGTCGGCGGGGGAGGCGGAGCCCTCGGAGATGATCTGGTTGGCGAGCACGTCCTCGTCGTCGCTGCGGACGGCGACGTGGATGCCCGATGCCTCCTCGAAGGCGGTGACCAACGCGTCGGTGGTCTGCTCGTGCTGGCCGTTGTAGAGGGTGATGGTCGTCCCCGGCGGTCCCGACGTGCATGCGGCCCCCACCAGGGCGGTGGCGGCCAGCAGGGCCAGCAGTGCTGCGGTGACCCGTCGGGAGCGCTTCACCGAGGACGGCGTCCGCTGGCGCCGGGGACGGGGCCGCCGCAGCCTCCCCGGTGCCGCCGGTCCACCTCGACGTGCCCGCCCGTCGGGGGAGGAGTCTTAGTCAGGGGAGACATAGAAAAAAGATTAGGCGTGCCGAATATCGACTGTCAACATCCGTCCGGGTGGTCCGCGCCCCGCCGACGGTGACGTCCTAAGGTCTCCCCGTCAGAGGTGGGAGCTGCCGCTCGTGAGCGAGGAGGACGAAATGCCGGGAACGAGCACAGTGGGAGCGGGTTCGGTCGGCACGACCGCGGACGAGGCGGACGACATCCTCCGGCTGATCGGCCGCTCGTGGGGCTGGGTGCTCGCCTTCGGGATCGCCAGCGTCATCCTCGGCGTGCTGGTCGTGGTGCGGCCGGCCGCCACCATCTTCGGCTTCGCCGTCCTCCTGGGCATCTGGCTGTTCGTGAGCGGTCTGTTCCGGATCGTCATGGCCATCGCCGACGGCGGGGACTCGGGGTCCGACACCGGGGCCGAGCGGGTGCTGCTGGCCGTGCTCGGGCTGCTGTCGGTCATCATCGGCGTGTTCTTCCTCCGTCACACCTACGAGACGGTGGCCACGCTGACCTTCCTCATCGGGCTGTTCTGGGTGGTGGGAGGGATCATCGAGTTCTTCACCGCCTACGGCCGCCGGGGTCTCCCCGGGCGCGGGTTCCGCATGGCGATGGGTGCGCTCGGTCTCGCCGCCGGGGTGGTGACGCTGGTCGTCCCGCACGTGACGCTCCTCACCCTCGTGCTCATCATGGGCATCTGGCTCATCGTCTACGGGGTGATGCAGATCGTGACCTCGCTGATGATCCGGGCGCTCTTCGCCACGTCGTGAGCCCGGTCCCGGGCCGAGGGCGGGGGCTCCGCTGGGCGGGCGCCGTGGCCGTCGCCGGACTGGCGGTGGCCGGGTGCGGCTCCTCGACTTCCACCACCTCCGGTCCGGCGGCGACGGGCGTGGCCCCATCGACCACCCACGCGATCCCGCCCGCCACCACGGTCGACCCTGCGGTGGCCACGGCACAGGCGTCCCGCGTCTTCAACGTACTCCTCGAGTTCGCGAGCCAGCCGCTCGCGACCCGGCTGGCCGTGATCGAACCCGGGCCATCGGTGACCGTGCCGGTGAGCGCGGCGCTGGCCCGCCTCGCCGGCGCCGGGGCGGTCGGCGCGTCGGTCGACAGCACGGAGCTGGAGCCGGCGTCCGCGTGCGCCAAAGCCGGCGTCTCCGCTCCCTGTGTGAAGGTCGGCTACACGGTGGAGTCGAAGACGGGCACCGTCGCCGCCGGCCAGATCGGGTACGCGGTGACCGACCACGGTGCCTGGTACGTCTCGCGCGCTAGCGCCTGCCGCCTGCCGCCGCCCGGAGCCACCGCTCCCACCACCCGGTCGGTCTGCGGAACGGCAGGCGGGGCCGGGTGAAGCGGGTCGAGCCTGCTCACCCGGGCGCCGTCCGCTCCTCCTGACCCTCGAACTGGATCCGGTAGAGCTCCGCGTAGGCACCTCCTGCCGCCAGGAGCTCGTCGTGGCGACCCCGCTCCAGGATGCGTCCGTGATCGAGCACGAGGATCTGGTCGGCTTCGCGGACCGTGGAGAGCCGGTGGGCGATGACCAGCGACGTACGCCCGGCCAGGGCGGTGCCGAGGGCCGTCTGCACGGCCACCTCGGATTCAGAGTCGAGGTGGGCGGTCGCCTCGTCGAGCACGACGATCTCCGGAGCCTTGAGGAGCAGTCGGGCGATGGCCAGGCGCTGCTTCTCGCCACCGGACAGGCGGTACCCCCGGTCACCCACCACCGTGTCGAGCCCGTCGGGGAGCTGGTCGACCAGCCCGGCGATCTGCGCCCCCCGGAGCGCGTCCGCCAGCTCGCCGTCGGTGGCGCCGGGCTTGGCGTAGAGCAGGTTCTCGCGGATGGTCTCGTGGAAGAGATGGGCGTCCTGGGTGACCACGCCCACGGTGGCGGTCAGCGACTCGAGCGAGACGTCGCGGACGTCGACCCCGTTGACCCGGATGCTCCCGCCCTGGACGTCGTAGAGGCGGGGGAGGAGTTGGCTGATCGTCGTCTTCCCGGCGCCGGAGGGACCGACCAGCGCCACCATCTGGCCCGGCTCGGCGACGAAGCTCACGTCGAACAGGACCTGCTGCGACACCGTCGTCTCGAGGACGGCGACCGATTCGAGTGACGCGAGCGACACCTCCTCCGCCGACGGGTACCGGAAGTCGACGTGCGAGAACTCCACGGTGGCCGGTCCCGGGGGGACGGGCACGGCCCCGGGTGCGTCCTTGATCATCGGCTCGAGGTCGAGGATCTCGAAGACCCGGTCGAACGAGACCAGGGCGGTCATCACGTCCACCTGGACGTTGGACAGCGAGGTGAGCGGGCCGTAGAGCCGGGTGAGATAGGCGGCCAGCGCCACCACCGTCCCCACGCTGAGCTGGCCCTCGACCGCCTTGATGCCGCCCCACCCGTAGACGAGCGCGGTGGCCAGCGAGGCGGTGACCGACAGCGCAGCGATGAAGAACCGGGCGTACATGGCCTGGGTGACGCCGATGTCCCGCACCCGCCCCGCCTTGTCGTTGAAGGCGCCGAGCTCGTCGCCGGGGCGCCCGAACAGCTTGACCAGCAGGGCGCCCGAGACGTTGAACCGCTCGTTCATGGTGGTGTTCATCTGCGCGTTCAGCCCGTAGGACTCCCGGGTGATCGACGACAGCTTGCGCCCGACCCGCTTGGCGGGGATCACGAAGACCGGCAGGATCACCAGGCTGAGGAGCGTGATCTGCCACGAGAGGAAGAACATGGCGATCAGGACCAGCGTGACGCTCACCAGGTTGGAGACCACGGACGAGAGGATGTCGGTGAACGCCTGCTGGGCGCCGAGCACGTCGTTGTTCAGCCGGCTGATCAGGGCCCCGGTCTGGGTGCGGGTGAAGAAGGCGACCGGCATCTTCTGAATGTGGGCGAACACCTGGGACCGCATGTCGTAGATCAGGCCCTCGCCCACCTTGGCCGAGACCCAGCGCTCGGCGATGGAGAGGCCGGCGTCGACCACGGCCAGGCCGGCGGCGACCAGGGCCAGCGTGACGATGATGCCCTTGTCGTGGCCGAGGATGCCGGCGTTGATGATCTCGCGGAAGATGAGGGGATTGGCCACGCCGATGACCGCGTCCACGACGATCAGCACCAGGAAGACCGCCAGGATGGTCCGGTACGGGCGGGCGAACCGGAACATCCGCTTCGCGGTCCCCTTGGTCACCTCCTGATGGAGGACGGCGGTGTCGCGCCGCATCTGGCGCATCATGCTGCCGAAGCCGCCGGCGCCGCCCCCGCCGGCGCCCATCCCCCGTCCTCCGTGCATCACCGCGGGAACCTCCAGTCATGCCGACCGATGCAGACCGCCGCCGGCGGTCGTCGCCGGTCGGGACCCGGTCGTCGCCGGGTCAGAAGCTGAGAACGGTGTACCCCTCGCGGGCGAACCGTTCGACCTCGGCGCCGGCCGCCAGCAGCTCGAGCGGGCGGGAGGCGGCCTGCTCGCCCAGACCGTACTGCTCCACGTTCGCCGTGCAGGCCTTCGCCACGATCCCGGCGTCCCGGAGGGCGTCGAGCTCTCCGTCCACCGCACCGCCGGCCGCGAGTCTCACCCCCGGCCCGAAGAAGAGCACGGCCACGTCGGCGCCCCGGTTCACCTTCATCCTGGTGGCCATCACCAGGCCGGGCACCGCCCGCGCCGGGTCGTCGCTCAGGACGAGGAACGCCACCTTGGCCGGCTCGGCGCCCGTCACCGGCCCTGCTCCACGGGCGCGGCGTCGTCGTGCGGCTGTGGTGCGGCGGAGGCATGCCGCGGGCCGGCCAGGGCGGCCGCCGGCTGGCCCTGGCGGAGCCCCGTCGACTCGAAGCCGGAGGCGGTGGCGTCGAGCCCGTGGCCCCCGGAGGAGCCGAAGGGCTTCTGGGCGCGGTGGGCCCGGATCGGGGTGGTGGTCGTCATGGGGTCGACTCTAGTTTCGGGGATCGAGCACCCGATCGGCGGCCCGGGGGATCCCGGTGACGACGGGCCCGCCCCGGATCCTGCCCACGGTCCGCAGGCTGGGTCAAGGGGAGCCGAGTCAGGGGGAGACGAGCCCCCGGCCGGTGATGGGCGGCAGGTCGAGCGCGGTGAGCAGGCCTGCCGGGCTCTCGACCACCGCGGGGACGGCGTTGACCAGGCGCATGGCGGTCGCCTTCAACCCCGCGGTGTTGTGGTCCCCGTCACTCCCGAGGAGCTGGAGGTCGAGCGTGTAGTCGGGCTCACCGGTGACCTGCACCCGGTAGCAGCCGTGCCCCGCCGGTTGCGGCCACTCGGGACCGAGGTCGTCGTGGAGGCGGGTCACGTGCTCCAACACGATGCGCGCCGTACCGTTGCGCATGCCGCGGAGCTCGAAGTGGAGGGCGGCGGCGGTGCCGGCTTCGATGGTCCCGGCATCGACGTCGAACGTGTGGGTGGCCGGCAGCCGCTCGTACCACTCGTCGACGGAGTCGAGCTCGATCCCGAGCCCGGCGGCCAGCTGGCGAACCACGCTCCCCCAGGCCATGGACAGCACGCCAGGCTGGAGGATCATGGGGACCTGGTCGAGCGGACGGCCGAAGCCCATGATGTCGAAGAGCACCATGGGCTGGTTGTAGGTGTTGTAGTTCAGGATCTCGGAGACCCGGACCTCGTCGATCCGCTCGCTGACCCCGGTCAGCACCAACGGGAGGGCGTCGTTGGCGAACCCGGGATCGACCCCGTTGACGAAGAGGGAGGCGCCGCCTTCCCGCGCCGCCTCCACGGTGGGGTCGATCATCGAGGGGTCGACCACGCCGAAGGGGTACTGGAGGAAGACCGGTCCACTCGAGACCACGTTGATCCCCGCCCGGAGCATCCGCTGGATGTCCTCGAGAGCCTCGAAGAGCCGGTTGTCGGCCATGGCGGTGTGGACGATCGCGTCGGGTCGGAGCGCGAGCAGCGCCTCGGCGTCGTCGGTGGCCGCCACCCCGAGCGGGCGTCCGAGGCGGGCGAGCTCCCCGGCGTCCCTGCCCACCTTGTCGGGGTTCGACACCCACAGGCCGACCAGTTCGAGATCGGGGCGGGCGTCGATCCCGGCGATGGCGTGGACGCCGACGTTGCCAGTGCTCCAGGCGACGACACGGTAGGTCTTGTCCCTGTGGGTCTCGTCCATGGCGGTGCTCCTCGATGGTGGTCGGGCGGAACGGGGCGGGGCGGTAACGGGCGGCGACGCCGGGCGGTCAGAGGTCGGGGAGGCCCATGTCGAGGTTCGGACCTCCGATGCCACCGTCGACCTCGAGGACCTTACCGGTGACGTAGGAGCCGGCCGGCGAGGCAAGGTACACGACCGCGGCGGCGATGTCCTCGGGGTCGCCGATCCGGCCCAACGGCGTACCCGCCTCGAGCGCCGTCTTCAACTCCTCGGTCTGCATGACGATGTCCAGTGCGGAGGTGGCCACCGATCCGACTGCGATGGCGTTCACCCGGATGCGGGGTGCCAGGTCGGCGGCGGCCAGGCGGGTGTAGTGGGCGAGCGCGGCCTTGGCCGTCCCGTAGGCGAGGTACCCCCGGCCGGCGACCCTGCCCATGGCCGAGGAGATGTTCACGGCGCAACCGCCCCCTCCTTCGAGCATCAGCGGTACCGCGGGTCGCAGCAGCGCATGCGCCGTGGCGACGTTGAAGTGGAAGGCCTGTTCCATCCGCCCGGGCGAGGTGTCGAGGAACGGCCGCGGCAGGGCGCCCCCGACGTTGTTGACGACGAGGTCGAGGCGACCGAACGCCTCCCGTGCCCGCGTGACCAGCCCTGCCACCGCGTCGAGGTCGCTGAGGTCGGCCGGTACCACCTCCGCACGGCGTCCGGCCCGCCCGACGGCTGCCGCCACCTCGTCGAGCTGGTCGGCGGTGCGGGCGGACACCACCACGTCGGCACCGGCCTCGGCCAGCGCCACCGCGGTGGCGGCGCCGATGCCGCGTCCGGCGCCGGTGACGATGGCCACCCGGTCCGTCATGCGAAAGCGGTCGAGAATCATACGGTCGTCCCCTCCGGCGGTGGACGGGTCCTCCCGTCCCTGCAACCCGGTAGTTGTAACACGTTCTTGTTCCTGCCGCCCCGGGCGGGACGCGGGCAGCGATCCGGGCGATGTGCTCGAATGCGTCCATGGAAGTCTCCGCCCTGCTCGTCGAGCTCTACGGCCGTATCCCCCCGCTGGCCGCCCGTGCCGTCGGGGGTCTGGACGCGGAGCGCCTGGTCGAACCACCGGCACCGGGGGCGAACCCCATCGGCTGGCTGGTGTGGCACCTCAGCCGGGTCCAGGACCACCACGTGTCCGAGATCCTCGGGGCCGACCAGATCTGGGTGGCCGGCACGTGGGCCGAGCGCTTCGGGCTGGACCCCGATCCCTCCAACACCGGCTACGGGCACTCGGCGGCCGAGGTGGCCGCGGTCCGTCCCGAGAGCGCGGACGCGCTCCTCGACTACCTCGACGTAGTCGACCGGCGCACCCGTTCGATGCTGGAGGGCGTGACGGCAGCGGCGCTCGACCGGATCGTAGACCGCCGGTGGGACCCGCCGGTGACCTTGGGCGTGCGGCTTGTGAGCATCGCCGACGACAGCCTCCAGCACGCAGGCCAGGCCGCCTACGCCCGCGGCCTGCTCGGTGCCTGACCGGACGGGGGTGGCGCTCCGCCTCGTCCTGGTCGACGCGTTCACCGATCGGCCCTTCTCCGGCAACCCGGCAGCGGTCGCCGTGGTCGGGTTGTTCCCCGACGAGGCCCGGATGCAGGCGGTGGCCGCCGAGCTGCACCAGTCGGAGACCGCCTTCGTGGTCCGGCGGGGGGCGGGCCCCCACGATCTCCGGTGGTTCACCCCGACCACCGAGGTCGACCTGTGCGGTCATGCCACGCTGGCCGCGGCCCACGTCCTCGGGGGGGACGCACGCTTCCGTACCCGCAGCGGCGTCCTCTCCTGCACCGGGTCCGACGATGGTCGGATCGAGATGGACTTCCCCGCCGACCCGGTCCGCGCCGACGTCCCGCCGCCGGACCTGGGTGTGCCCGGCATCCGCTGGTTCGGCCGCGGCCGCTCCTACGCGCTCGCCGAGCTCGAGGACGCAGTCGCCGTCCGCCGGCTCGACGTCGATCCGGGTCGGATGGCAGCTGCCGGCCTCCGCTCGCTGATCGTCACCGCCCCCGGCGACCGGGACGGCATCGACTGCGTCAGCCGGGTCTTCGCCCCGGGCTACGGGATCCCGGAGGATCCGGTGACCGGTTCCGCCCACTGCACCTTGGCGGCCTACTGGGGCGGTCGGCTCGGGCGGGAGGAGCTGGTGGGGGAGCAGGCTTCTGCGAGGGGCGGGCTGGTCACCATGGCGCTCGCGGGGGACCGGGTCGTCCTCGGTGGCCGGGCGGTGACCGTGGCCACCGTCGACCTCCTGGTCTGACCGGCCGGCGGGATCCGCCCGGCTCCCGACCGGGAGGACGGCGGACCCGCACCGGTCAGGAGGGCCGGGTGGAGGGGAGCCCGAGCTTGCGGTGGTCCCACGAGACCACCCGGTCGACGTTGAGCTTGGCGACGATCCGTTTGTTGAGCATGGTCTCGACGAAGGGCCGGAGCTCCTCGGAGTAGGGACCGTAGTAGCGCTCGAAGAGGTTGACCCCCAGCTCCCACATCCTGGCGGGGTCGTCGACGATCTCCGCCGTCCCCACCAGCTCCACCCCGCGGAGCTCCTCGTAGTAGTCGCCGTCCTCGAAGAGGCAGGTGAGGCGGGTGTCGCGCCCGAGGTTGACCGCCTTCTGGGCCTTGGCCTTGGTCTCGATGGCGATCGAGCCGTCGAGGAACCCGTACCACATGGCCACCGCGTGGATGGTGCCGTCGTGGTTGAGGGTGCACATGGTCATCGGCCGGCGCTCGTGGAGGAAGGCGTCGATCTCCTCCGGGGTCATCTTGATCTGGTCACGCTGCTTGATTCCGTGGCCCATCTGCCGGGCCGGCGTCTCGGACTGCTCGTCGCTCATGGGTCCCCTCCGCTGGCACCCACCTCCGGGGCGCTCCTCCGGCGAGCGTACCGGTGGTCCCGGCCCAGGGGGAAGGGGGTGACCCTTCCGGAGCCGACACCGCCCGCTGCTGGTCCGGCGGCGGGCCCGGCGGGGCGGCGGACAGGCGGTGTGCTCGCGTTCCTCCGGCTGTCGCCGCCGGGGGCACCCCGGCCCGTAGGCTTCCGCCATGCCTCCGTCGCCCGGCGCCTCCGATCCGCGGGTCCCGCGTGTCCACGCGCGCCGGCTCCCGCAGCCCACCCGGCGGGAGCTCGCCCGTCGGAGCACGGTGATCGCCGAAGTCACCGCCAAGCGGTTCGCCGGGGTGGCGTTCCGCCAGGTCCGGCACGCCCGGAACGGTCCCCTGCCTCTGGCCGCGCTGGCGAGTCCGCTCCGGAGGTCCTTCGAGGACCTCGGCGGCACGTACCTGAAGTTCGGCCAGTTGGTGGCCTCGTCGCCGGGGGTCTTCGGGGAGGAGTTCGCCGACGAGTTCCGGACCTGTCTCGACACCGGTCCGGCGGTGCCGTTCGAGACGGTGCGCGACGTGATCGAGTCGGATCTGGGCATGCCCCTCCACGAGGCCTACTCCCACTTCGACACCCACCCGATCGGCCGGGCGTCCATCGCGGTGGTCCACCGTGCCACCACGATGGACGGGAGGGACGTGGCGGTGAAGGTGCTGCGGCCCGGCATCGAGGCCGACGTCGCCGTCGATCTCGAGCTCCTCCAGCCGCTGCTCGAGCTGGTGGCCCGCCAGACCGGGGACCAGTCGGCGGGGACGCTGCTGCAGCTCTTCTTCGGGTTCCGCGAGCAGATCGGGGAGGAGCTGGACCTCCGGAACGAGGCCCGGGCCATGGCCGCCTTCCGGCTACTGCTCGACGAGGTCGACCTCCCGCTGATGGTGGTGCCCGAGCCCTTCCCGGAGCTCTCTGGACCCAACGTGGTGACCATGGAGTTCCTCGACGGCGTCCCCATCGACGACCTGGCGGGAGCGACCCGCTTCGGGGTCGACCCCGCCCCGCTGGTCGAACAGGTGGTCCGGGCCTTCTTCCTCACCACGGTCCGGTGGGGGGCGTTCCACGGCGACGTCCACGCCGGCAACATGCTGCTGCTGCGGGACGGGCGCATGGGTGTCATCGACTGGGGGATCGTGGGTCGCCTCGACCCCGAGACCCACCACTTCTTCATCCGCATCCTGGCCGCCGCCCTGGGCGACGAGGGCGCCTGGAGCGACATCGCCGCCCACCTGACCCGTACCTACGGGCCGGCGATGCAGCGGGGCCTGGGCCTCTCCGACGAGGACCTGGCCGTCTTCATCCGCGGCCTCATCGAGCCGGTGCTCAACCGGCCCTTCGGGGAGGTGAGCCTGGCGGCGCTCATCCAGGCGCCGCAGGTCCAAGCGGCCAAGGCCCAGGGGATCGAGGCCCACAACCGGTCACTGAAGGCGACGGTCGGCCGCCTGCGGGCGCAGCGCCAGCTCCGGCGTCTGGCCGACGAGTCGGGCGGGACGTCCTCCGAATTCGACCGGGGCACCTTCCTCCTGGGCAAGCAGCTGATGTACTTCGAGCGGTACGGGAAGATGTTCCTCGCCGACGTCCCCCTCCTCCACGACCGGGCGTTCTTCGAGGCGCTGCTGGCCTCGGCGCCGACGCCGACCCGGGCGCCGGCCATCCCGCCCACCCCGCGTCGGCCGTGACGACCGTTGGCGGGGCGCTCCCGCTGCGGGTGTGCTTCGTCTGCACCGGCAACATCTGCCGCTCACCCATGGCCGACGTGGTGCTGCGGGCCATGGCGGCCCGTACCGCCCTGGGCGACGGGACGGCTCTCGGCAACCATCTGGTGGTCGACAGCGCCGGCACCGGCAACTGGCACGCCGGGGAGCCGATGGACCCCCGGGCCGCGGCCGCCCTGGCCGCGGCCGGGTATGCCGACCACGGCCACCGGGCCCGGGCCTTCGAGGCGGCCTGGTTCGGGGAGCGCGACCTGGTGGTGGCCATGGCCCGGACCCACCAGCAGACGCTGGCCGGGCTGGCCCGCCATCGGGCCGGCGGCGGGCACCGTGCGGAGCTGGTGCTGTTGCGCCCGTTCGACCCGCGTGCGGGCGGGTCCGTCGACGTCCCCGACCCGTACTACGGCGACGCCGCGCACTTCGACGAGTGTCTCGCCATGATCGAGGCCGGATGCCGGGGCCTGGTCGACGACCTGGTGGCCCGGCTGGCCGCGGCTCAGCCCGGGGAGGCCTCGAAGGGCACGAGGGACTCGGCCTCGTAGGCGCGCATCCGGTCGTAGACCTCGCGCAGCTCTCGTCGGCGGGACCGGTCGTTCGCCAGGTTGACCAGTTCGTACGGGTCGGCGTCCCGGTCGTACCATTCGTGGTCGTTGTCGTCGAAGGCGCAGTCGACGTCGAACAGCTTGCGGCCCGGGGAACGACCCCAAAGCCCGGTGGACGGCTTGCCGCCCCCCACCCCGTAGTAGCGGGCGTACTTGGTCGTCCCGTCGGTGAAGCCGCGCAGCGCGTACCGCACCCCGTCGAGGTGCGCCGTCTGGGCGGAGTCCTGGGCGAACACGACATGGTCGCGGACCGTGGCCGACGGATCGGCCAGGACGGGTCCCAGGTCGACGCCCTGGACCGTGGCGTCGAGGCGGGCGGGCGGGACCCCCGCCAGGGCGCCGAGGGTGGCGGCCAGGTCGACGTGCGAGGCGAGTGACGAGGTGACCGAGCCGGCGGTGGTGATCCCGGGCGCCACCACGTACAGCGGCACGTTCATGATCTCGTCGTAGACGAACGGCCCCTTGGAGCGCAGCCCGTGGGAGCCGCACATGTCGCCGTGGTCCGAGGTGAAGACGATGATCGTGTCGTCCCAGGCGCCCGACTCCTCAAGGGCGGCGAGTACCGTGCCCAGGCTCCGGTCGGCGAGCCGGTGGAGATGGACGTAGTAGTCGAGGTGGCGCAACCACGACCGGGTGTCGGCCGGGTCGATGTACCCCCACAGGCCGTGCTGCTGGTCCCACCGCCACTGGCGGTGCGCCTCGGGCTTGGTGTGGAGGTCGTCGTCGAAGTTGGGGGGAAGGGCGTCGACCACCTCGTCGTAGGGCTCGCCGAAGACCGGGAGCGGATCGTCGTCCTTCCAGGCGGCGGACTCGAGGAGGGACCGCACGCCGCCCACCTCGTCGGGGTGCGCCTCCCGGTACCCCGGCTGGTCGATCGGGTACCACATCACGTCGTGGGGATTGACCAGCGCCACCGTCAGGAACCAGGGGTCCGCCGTGTCGGCGGGGCCCGCAGCGGTGCCGGCGTGGGTGCGGATCCAGTGGGCGGCGTTCGAGGCGATGATCGGGTCGAAGTGGACCCCGGTGCCCGCCCAGCCCATGAAGTGCCGGTCGTTCCCGTCCCAGTCGGTGAACCCGTAGGCGACCATGTCCGGAGTCGCGGACTGGGAGAGGTGCCACTTGCCGATGTAGGAGGAGCGGTAGCCGGCCTCCCTCAGGAGTGATCCCATCGTGGGGATGGCGGTGGAGAGCTCGGTGTGCTCGGGCATGATCACGTTGTCGGTGACGCCGTGACCGGGGAGGTATCGCCCGGTGAACAGGCTGGCCCGGCTGGGGGAGCAGGGGGAGGAGTGGGTGAAGGAGTTGGTGAACTCGATGCCCTCGGCCCGGAGGCGGTCGCGCCAGGGGAGCGACACGTCGGGTGGGAGCCAGCCGCGTTGACGCTCCTGGTCCGACACGACGAGGAGGATGTTGGGCCGTCTCTGCGCTGCGGTCGCCATCGCCGGCAACGGTAGCGTGCTCGCCGGTGGCGCGGCATGCGTGCTCGCCGGTGGCGCGGCATGCGTGCTCGCCGGTGGCGCGGCATGCGTGCTCGCCGGTGGCGCGGCATGCGTGCTCGCCG
>JAJYYG010000077.1 GCA_021801235.1 Actinomycetes bacterium | reverse complement strand
ACGTGGTCGTCCTCACGTCCGACAATCCGCGCTCGGAGGATCCGCTGTCCATCATCGAGGAGATCCGGGCAGGCATCTCCGGCGGGGCCGAGGTGGTCCGGGATCCCGACAGGAGCAGGGCGGTCGGCGCCGCCCTGGCGCTCGCCCGGACGGGGGACGTCGTCGTCATCGCCGGCAAGGGGCACGAGTCCACCCAGGAGATCGCCGGACGGCGCCTGCCGTTCGACGACCGGCACGCGGTCCTCGAAGGCCTCGAGGCGATCGGTATCGAGGTCGCCCGGTGATCTCGCTGATGACCTCCGGTGGGGTGGCGCTGTGGCTGGCGGTGCTCACCACCCCGCTGCTGATCCGGTGGCTCGTCCGCCACAACATCGGCCAGCAGATCCGTGAGGACGGCCCGCAAGTGCACATCGCCAAGGCCGGGACCCCCACCATGGGCGGCATCGGGATCGTGGTGGCGGTGGTCGCCGGCTACCTGACGGCACACGCGATCCCGGGCATCACCTTCTCGCGCTCGGGGCTCCTGGTCATGCTGGCGATCCTCGGGGCCGCCCTGATCGGATTCGCCGACGACTGGATCAAGGTCCGGCACCGTCGGAGCCTCGGACTCAACAAGCGCACCAAATTCGGCTCCCAGATCGCGCTCGGGCTCGCCTTCGCCCTGCTCGCCGTGTACTGGGCCCATGCATCGACCACGCTCTCGTTCACGCGCTACGACTCGCCGGGATTCCAGTTGGGCACCGTGGTGTGGGTGATCTGGGCGACCGTGGTGATCGCGGCCACGGCCAACGCCGTCAACCTCACCGACGGTCTCGACGGCCTGGCTGCAGGATCCTCGACCTTCTGCTTCGCGTGCCTCGCCATCATCGGCTACTGGCAGTACCGGCAGTACCCGATCTACCGGGTGGGCGGCCACCTCACCTCCGCCCTCGATCTGGCCCTGGCGTCGGTGGCCCTGGCGGGCGCCTGTCTCGGGTTCCTTTGGTGGAACGCGGCTCCGGCCAAGATCTTCATGGGGGACACGGGCTCCCTGGCGATCGGGTCCGGGCTGGCCGCCCTCTGTCTCCTCATGAACCTCGACCTGCTGCTCGTCGTCATCGGTGGGCTGTTCGTGCTCGTCACCCTGTCGGTGGTCATCCAGGTGGTCAGCTTCCGGCTGTTCCACCGGCGCGTGTTCCTGATGGCCCCGCTCCACCACCACTTCGAGTTGATGGGCTGGCCTGAGACCACCGTCATCGTCCGGTTCTGGATCCTTGCCGGCCTGTTCGCCGCGCTCGGTTTGGGCATCTTCTACGGCGACTACCTCTCGGTGGCGTCGTTCCATTGACGATGTCCACCCCGAGGCTCCACCATCCGGCCCCCTGGCTGGGGAAAGCTGGGGACGCATGAGCACCACGCCCGCCACCCGCAGGCCGCGGCGCCCACCGGCCGCCGCGGTGACGCCCCGCCCGACCGTGCCTCAGCGGCTGGCCGCCCTCCCGACCGCCACCTGCCTGACCGCGGTGACCGCGTTGCTGTGCATCTTCGGCCTCGTGATGGTGGGATCGGCGTCACCGGTGATCTCGATGAGCCTCTACGGGTCGCCCTGGACCATCCTCGAGCGCCAGTTCCTCTGGATGGGCCTGGGCGTCATCGCCTTCGCGGCCTGCGCCCGGATCGACTACCGGAAGTGGCGGACGATCCGTCTCCCCCTCCTGGCGACCACGATGGTCCTCCTGGTGGCGGTGCTGCTGCCGGGCCTGGGGGTGACGGCCGGGGGCTCCTCGCGTTGGATCGGCTTCGGCCAGTTCCGCCTGCAGCCCTCGGAGCTGATGAAGCTGGCCCTGGTGGTCTTCGCCGCCGACCTCCTCACCCGGCGGGCCGACCGGGTGGCCGAAGCGAGGTGGGTGCTCTATCCCGTGCTCGGCGTGCTCGGGATCTCGGCGGTCCTCATCCTCAAGCAGCCGGACATGGGAACCGCCATGGTGCTGTGCTGCATCGCCTTCGGGATGCTCTTCATGGGAGGGGTCCCGATGCGTCCGATCCTCAAGACGGTGGCGGTCTTCGTCCTCCTCGCGCTCGTGGTCGGGCTGGTCGACCCCTACCGACGCGACCGCATCCTCTCGTTCCTGAGCCCGGGGGCCAACAAGGCGGGATCCGGCTACCAGGTCTGGCAGTCCCTCATCGGGCTGGGCTCCGGCCACCTCTTCGGCCTCGGGCTCGGTGGCGGGCGCCAGAAGTGGGGCCTGCTCCCGAACGCCCATACCGACTTCATCTTCTCGGTGGTCGGGGAGGAGCTCGGTCTGGTCGGGGCGGTGGCGCTCCTCGGCCTCTTCCTCCTCCTGGCGTGGTTCGGTCTGCGGGCCGGTACCCAGGCGGCCGACCGGTTCGGCAGCCTGATGGCCGTCGGTATCACCCTCTGGTTGACCAGCGAGGCCCTGATCAACATCGGGGCGGTCATCGGCGTGCTCCCGGTGACGGGGATCCCGCTCCCGTTCATCTCCTACGGCGGATCCTCGCTGGTCATCGCCATGGCTGCGGTGGGCATCCTCTGCAACGTCGCCGTCCACGGCCGCGCGCCGCGCCGCCCACCGGCACGCCGTCCACCGGCGCTGTCGTGAGCGGGAGGCGGTACGCGCTGGTCGCCGGCGGGGGTACCGCCGGGCACCTGCAACCCGCGCTGGCGATCGCCGAGGCGCTGGTTCGCCGCGGCCATCCACGGGAGTCGATCGAGTTCGTGGGGTCGGCGCGCGGCCAGGATGGGGCCACGCTGGACGGGAGGGGATATCCCGTCACCCTGCTCCCCGGACGGGGGATCGCCCGGAGCCTGCGGCCACGGGTGGTGGTCCGCAATCTCGGAGCGTTGGTCGGACTGGCGGCGGCCATGGTCCGTGCGGTGGGGATCGTGCACGACCGCCGGCCAGCGGTGGTGGTGGCGGTCGGTGGGTACGCGAGCATCCCTGCGGGTGTGGCCGCGGTCGTGCTCGGGGTCCCGCTGGTGCTGGTGAACGTCGACGCCGTGCCCGGTGCCGCCAACCGGCTGCTCGGGCGCTTCGCGCGGGCTGCCGCCGTGGGTTGGGAGGGGACCCCGCTGCCCCGCGCGGTGGTGACCGGCACCCCGGTGCGTCCGGAGATCGCCGCGGTCGTCCGGGATGCTCCCCACCGGCGGTCGGCGCGTCGGGAGCTCGGGCTACCGCCCGACCGCACCACCGTCGCGGCCTTCGGGGGCTCCCTCGGCGCACGGAAGGTCAACCAGGCGGTCACCGACCTGTGCGCTCGCTGGAAAGACCGGGAGGAGCTCACCATCCTCCACATCGTGGGCCGCCGCGACTGGGATCCGGGGATGGCGACGACTCCCGGAGAGCCCCCGGCACCGGGGTTGCGGGTGGTGCGGGTGGCCTACGAGGACCGGATGGCGCTCGTGTACGAGGCGGTCGACCTGGTGGTCTGTCGTGCGGGGGCGATGACCGTCGCCGAGCTGGCGGTTGCCGGGGTGCCCTCCGTCCTCGTTCCGCTCCCGGGTGCCCCCGGGGACCACCAGACGGAGAACGCCCGCATGCTCGAACGGGCTGGCGGCGGGGTGATCCTGACCGACCGGGCGTGCGACGTCGAGGGACTCTCCGCCGTCCTCGGGGGACTTTTGGCAGACCCCGCCCGGCTCGAGACCATGGGACGCTCGGCCGCCTCGCTCGGGCGTTCGGACGCCGCCGACGCAGGTGCCGGCGTGGTCGAGGCCCATGCCAGACGGACGGGGACCCACGGGGACGGCGTCCGACCGGCGCAGGGGGGAGGAGGTGGCCGCAGTGGGTGAGGAGGACGGCCCGCTCCGTATCGGTCCCGAACACCCGAGATCGGTCCACGTGATCGGGATCGGAGGAGCGGGCATGAGCGCCATCGCCGTCGCCCTACAGGCCATGGGCCATGCCGTCACCGGGAGCGACCTGAAGGCCTCGGTGGTGACCCGCCGACTGACGGCGCTCGGGATCCCGGTCGTCATCGGCCACGCAGCCGAGAACGTCGGTCCGGCCGAACTGGTGACCGTATCGACTGCGGTGGCACGGGACAATCCCGAGCGCCGGGAAGCCGTCCGCCGGGGAGTGCCCGTGGTGTCGAGGTCGGAGATGCTGGCTGCGATCGCGTCCCTGCGCCGTACCGTCGCCGTGGCGGGCACGCACGGGAAGACCACCACCGCCTCGATGCTCGCCCTGGTACTGGTGGAAGCCGGTCTCTCGCCGGCCTTCCTGATCGGCGGCGACGTCAACGAGATCGGGACCAATGCGGTCTGGGGGGACGGGGAGTGGCTGGTGGTGGAGGCGGACGAGAGCGACGGCACATTCCTCGCCCTGTCTCCGGAGGTCGGGGTGGTGACCAACGTCGAACCCGATCATCTCGACCACTACGGGTCGTTCCCGGCCGTCGAGGCGGCGTTCGAACGGTTCGTGCGGGGAGTGTCCGGCCGGGCGATCCTGGGTGGCGACGACCCGGTGGGCGCGGCGATCGCCGCTCGCTCGGGGGCGGACACGGTCGGGGTCGACCCGGGCTGCACCTGGCGACTGGTCGACGTGACCCCGTCCCGGAGCGGGGTGAGCGCGGGGCTCAGGGATCCGGACGGGCACCGGCGCGGCGTCCTGCGGGTGCCGGTCCCGGGCCTGCACAACGCCCGCAATGCGGCGATGGCGGTCGTCGCCGGGATAGCCGTCGGCGTGCCGTTCGACGTCGCCGCGCGCGCCATCGCCCGGTTCGCGGGCGTCGCCAGGCGCTTCGAGTTCCGCGGTGAGGCCGCGGGGGTCACGTTCGTCGACGACTACGCCCACCTGCCGACCGAGGTCGCAGCCGCGCTCTCGGCGGCGCGTGACGGCGGGTGGTCGAGGGTGGTGGCGGTGTTCCAGCCGCACCGTTACAGCCGGACGCAGGCGGTCGGGGCTGCCTTCGGACCTGCGTTCGCCGACGCGGACGTGGTGGTGGTGACCGACATCTACGCGGCCGGCGAGGTGCCGGTGCCCGGCGTGTCGGGCCGCTTGGTGGCCGCTGCGGTCCGGGACGCGCTGCCGCGGACCCCCGTCACCTACGCCCCGACCCGGGCAGAGCTGCGCCGGACGCTCTCCGACCTGCTCCGACCCGGCGACCTCTGCTGCACGTTGGGGGCCGGGGACCTCACGTCGCTCCCCGACGAGCTCATGGCTGACCCGACGTGGTGACGGGTCAGTCGCCGTCGGGGCGAGCGGTACTCGAGGACCTGGACGCGGTGGCACGGTCGCTCGGGAGCCTGGCCAGACGCGACCACCCGCTGGGGGCGCTCACGACCTATCGGGTCGGGGGCACGGCCGCCGTCTACGTCGAGCCGGTGGACGAGGCGCAGCTGGCCGCGGTCGCCGCGGCTCTCGCCGACCGGGACGTCCCCGTGCTGGTCCTGGGGCGCGGTTCGAACCTGCTGGTGGCGGACCGCGGGTTCCCGGGTCTCGTCGTGGCGCTTCGCCGTGGGTTCGACGAGCTGACGATCGACGGCTCCGACGTGGTGACCGGAGCGGCGGTGAGCCTCCCCGTGCTGGCCAGGCGGACGGCGGCGGCGGGCTTGAGCGGCCTCGAATGGGCGGTCGGCGTTCCGGGCTCGGTCGGAGGGGCGGTCCGGATGAACGCCGGTGGGCACGGTTCGGACACCGTCGCCACGCTCACCCGCTACCGGTGGTTCGACCTCCGCTCCGGATCGTTCCGCGAGGCGGGGGTGAGCGCGCTGGCGGCCGGGTACCGCGTCACGGCGCTCGCCCCGACCGACGTGGTGGTGACCGCCGTGCACCGTCTGCGCCCGGGAGATCCCGAGCGTTCGGCCCGGGAGATCGCCGAGATCGTGCGCTGGAGGCGGGCCCACCAGCCGGGAGGTGCCAACGCCGGCTCGGTCTTCGCCAATCCCCCCGACGCCCCCGCCGGCCGGCTCATCGAGGAGGCCGGACTGCGCGGACACCGGATCGGGACGGCCGAGGTCTCCGGCAAGCATGCGAACTTCATCCAGGCCGACGAGGGGGGGCTTGCCGCCGACGTGACGGCACTCATCGACCACGTCCGTGCCACCGTGGTGGAGCGGACCGGTATCGAGCTGCGCACGGAGGTGCGGATGGTCGGGTTCGACGACCGGGAGCATCGGGAGACGTGACCGGCGAGCGCAACGGTCCGCCGCCGGACCCGGGACGCCCGCCGATGGACCCGCGCATCCGGCAACGGCGGGCTGCCCTGCGGCGGCGCAAGGGGCGACGCAGGCTCCGGGTGGCGGTGGTCGCCGCCGCGCTCGTCGTGGTGGCGGTGGCCGGTCTGCTGGCGCTCCACAGTTCGCTCCTGTCGGCACGGGTGCTCTCCGTGACCGGCGACCACCAGCGAACCAGCACCAAGGCCATCCTGGCGGCGTCGGGTCTGGACGGGCACCCTCCCCTCATCGACGTGGATCCGTCGGCGGTCGCGGCGCGGGTGGTCGCGCTCCCGTTCGTCGCCTCCGCCCGGGTAGTCCGCCACTGGCCGGACGGGGTGACCATCGCGGTGACCCAACGGACGCCGGTGGCGACGATGGCGGGCCCCGCCGGATCGTGGTCCTCCGTCGACGGATCCGGGCGCACGCTGGAGGTCTTGGCGACCCGGCCGGGCTCCGCGGTGGAGCTCGTCGTGGACAGCACCCGGGGATCCGTGCCGCCGGCCCCGGTCGGTGGATCGCTCCCACCGGTGGCCCGCCCGGGGCTGACGGTCTGCCGGACATTGCCGGCAGCCTTCGTGGCGCAGGTGGTGTCGGTCACGGTGGCGCCGGCCGGAACGGTGTCCCTCACCCTGAACTCGGGGTTGACCGTGCTGTTGGGCACGGACACCGACCTCCCGACCAAGTACGAGGATGTGGCGAGCATCATCGCCCAGGCGAACCTGGTCGGCAAGCACACGATCGATGTCAGCGTCCCCGAGTCGCCGACGGTCAGCTGACCGTGGCGTATGATCCGCATCCAAGAGGCGACGCTGTCACGTCAGCCACGGGCCGCGGTTGCTTGACCGGGTACCGGCCTGACCGTATCGTTGTCATGAACTCGCTGGTTGGAACGGTTTCAACCTTTGGTCGAGGGTAAGGGAATACATGACCGTTCCTGCGCAGAACAACTATTTCGCCGTGATCAAGGTGGTCGGCGTCGGTGGGGGCGGTGTGAACGCCGTCAACCGCATGATCGAGGCGGGCCTCCGCGGTGTCGAGTTCATCGCCACCAACACCGATGCCCAGGCCCTGTTGATGAGCGACGCCGACCTCAAGCTGGACATCGGTCGCCAGCTGACCCGGGGCCTCGGCGCCGGGAGCGACCCCGAAGTGGGTCGCCTTGCCGCGGAGGAGCACCGCTCCGAGATCGAAGAGGCGCTCAAGGGCGCGGACATGGTGTTCATCACCGCCGGGAAGGGTGGAGGGACCGGCACCGGTGCGGCACCGGTGGTGGCGGAGATCGCCAAGAGCCTGGGTGCGCTGACCATCGGGGTCGTCACCCGGCCGTTCACGTTCGAGGGCCGTCGGCGGTCGGTGCAGGCGGAGCAAGGGATCCAGAACCTGAAGGAGAAGGTCGACACCCTCATCATCATTCCCAACGACCGGCTCCTCACCGTCTCGAGTGAGAAGACGTCCATGGTGAACGCCTTCAAGATGGCCGATGAGGTCCTGATGCAGGGCGTCCAGGGGATCACCAGCCTGATCACGGTGCCCGGCCTCATCAACACCGACTTCGCCGACGTCAAGATGATCATGAGCAACGCCGGGACGGCCATCATGGGCATCGGTTCGTCCACCGGGGAGGGGCGTGCCGTGAACGCGGCCCGGGCAGCGATCACCAGCCCGTTGCTCGAGGCGTCGATCGAGGGGGCACGCGGGATCCTCCTGAACATCGCGGGCGGACCCGACCTCGGCCTGTTCGAAGTCAACGAGGCGGCGGAGATCATCCACGGAGTGGCCCACCCCGATGCCAACATCATCTTCGGCAGCGTCATCGACGAGGAGATGGGCGAGGAGGTGCGGGTGACCGTGATCGCGGCCGGCTTCGAGCGGTGGGAGAGCCAGGGAAGGTCCGGGGCGGAGCAGGCGCCCCGACCGAGCGGGCAAGGTGACGGCCGGAGCAAGGTCCTCGGCTTGGAGGGCGTCCACGAGGACATCTTCGCCGCCCCGCCCGACGAGGATCTCGACCTCGGCGACGACGATTTCGACGTTCCCTCGTTCCTCCGCTGATCTGAGCCGGGACCTCCGGCCCGGCCGACGCCCGTGAAGTCCGCGGCCCCGGGAGTCGCTCTCCCTGTGACGGCGGGCATCGTGGCATCCTGGTCCGACCGACGCAGTGGCGACCTGCGCCCGGTTCGCAGGGTCCGTGGCCGCGGCGACCCTGACCCTGGCGGCGACGCCGCGCTCGTCGGGTATGCCGCCGGGGTGGTGGGTGACGCCCGGCCGGTCTGGTGGGCCAATCAAGTACACGGTGCCGAGGTGCGGGTCGTGGGAGCGCCGGTGGAGGGATCCGGCGGTGTGGACGCCGACGCATCCGTGGCGTCGTCGACCGGTGTCGCCCTGGCGGTGGTCACCGCGGACTGCGCGCCGATCGCCCTGGGGAGCGCGGAAGGGGTGTTCGCCGCGGTGCACGCCGGTTGGCGGGGTCTGGTCGCAGGCGTAGTCGACGCGACCGCATCGGCGATGCGCGCACTGGGTGCGACGTCGCTCACCGCGGTGCTCGGTCCCTGCATCCACGCCGAGTGCTACGAGTTCGCCGAGCCCGACCTGTCTTCGGTCGAGGAGCGGTTCGGGCCGGCCGTGCGGTCGCGGACCGCGGCCGGCCGGCCTGCTCTCGACCTCCCCGCGGCGGTGGCGGCGGCGCTCGCCGGGGTCGGGGCGCGTCAGGTTCCGGGTGTCGACACGTGCACCGCCTGTTCCGACCTCCACTTCTCCCACCGGGCCCGCGCGGACGTCGCCCGCCAGGCGATGGTGGTCTGGGCGACGGAGACGGGACGGTGAGCGCTCCGTCGGCACCGTGCGATCCGGACGCGGTGGCCGAGCGCACCGCTGCCGTCCGCCAGGTGATCGCCACGGCGGCACACGATCCGGCCGGGGTCCGCCTGGTCGCGGTGACGAAGGGGTTCGGCATCGAGGCGGTGGCTGCCGCCCTGGCGGCCGGCGTGACGGAGGTGGGTGAGAACTACGCGGCCGAGCTGGTCGGCAAGGCGGGAGCGGCGGAGCGAGCGGGTCTGGACCCGCAGTGGCACTTCCTGGGAGCGGTGCAACGAAACAAGGTGTCGCGGCTGGCACCTCTGGTGAGCTGCTGGCAGGGGGTCGCCCGCCGGGAAGAGGGCCGTGCGATCGCGACCCGGCGACCCGGCGCGTCGGTCCTCGTGCAGGTGGACATCGCCGGACTTCCCGGACGGGGCGGTTGCCGACCTTCTGAGGTCACCGAGCTGGTCGCGTCCCTCGGCGACGAGGACCTGGTGGTCGAAGGCCTGATGGCCGTAGGGGTCCCCGGACCGCCGGAGGCGTCGCGGGAGGGGTTCCGCTCCGTGTCGGCGCTCGCCGACCGGCTCCGGCTCCCTGTCCGCTCGATGGGGATGTCGGACGACTACCAGGTGGCGTTGGAAGAGGGCTCGACCATGGTCCGGATCGGACGCGGCCTCTTCGGAGAACGTGCCCGCCCTCCTGACTGAAGTCCGGGACCGGCACGGACACCCCGGACCGGGAACCCACTTCCGGTGGCACCGATCCCCGGGCAGCGTCGCGGAGCCCGGTCCGCCATCCGTCGCGCCGACTCCGGCAGGTGGGGTGGGGGGATCCCCCTTGACCGGCGGCGACGCACTACGCTGTCGGTCGGAGGGAACGATGGCAGCCTCATTTATGAAGAAGACGATGGCCTATCTGGGACTCGTCGACGACGACTACGACGACTACGACGACTACGAGCCGCGCGGGCCGGCACCGATCGGTCGAGCACCCCAACGGCCGTTGCGCGGCGACGAGTACGAGGAGCGCGACCTGGCACCGGCCGCCGGGCGGATCCGCACGCTTCCCCGCGAGGAATCCGCCGGACCGGTCCCCGTGGCCCAGCAGCCGTCCGTCGTCACCCGGAACCCCTCGGTCCGCCCGATCTCTGGCGACGCCGGGGGGGCGAAGGTCCATGTGGTGGCCCCGGCACGGTTCGGCGACGCCCAGGAGATCGCCAACCGCCTGATGGGGAACCAGCCGGTGATCGTCAACCTCCAGAACGGCGATCGCGACCTGCAGCGGCGGATGATCGACTTCTGCAGTGGTGTGACCTACGCCCTGGCCGGTGGGATGGAACGGGTGGCCGACGAGGTGTTCCTCCTCACTCCTTCGAACGTGAAGGTGTCCGACGAGGAGCGCCAGCGTCTGACCGAGCGGGGACTGGTGAACCCCTGAAGGCGGTCCCTGGTGCGTTCGATCCGCCCGCCCGGTCCCGGTGTGCCCGGCCCGCTGACGGAGGAGTGGGCTGATCGGTGTTCGGTCTCATCTACTTCCTGCTGCAGATCTACGTCCTGGTGCTGATCGCCTACGCGGTGATGAGCTTCTTCCAACCCGCCCCCGGTTCACCGGTGCGGACGGTCCAGAAGGGACTGGGGAGGGTATGCGATCCCGTCCTGAACCTGGTACGGAGGGTCATCCCACCGGCTCGCGTGGGCGGGATGGGTCTCGACTTCTCCGTGCTGATCGTGATCCTCGTCATCGAGATCGTGCTCCTACCGCTCTTCGCGTGAAGGACCTGGCCGTTCTCACCACGCGGTGATCCGGATGGGGCGCCCCGACGCCCGGCGGTCGGCCGCTATCCCGGAACCGGATCACGGGCACCGCTAGGATGCCCCCCATGGATGCCTCGCAATCAGCACTCGACTCGCTGCGGACCGTCGAGTTCCGGGAGACCTTGAAGGGTTACCACCGGGACGACGTCGACGAATACCTTGAGAAGGCGGCAGTCGAGGCGGAGGGGCTGCAGGAGCAGCTCCGCCAGACGTCGGAACGGCTCCGACAAGCGGGCGAGCGGATCGCCCAGTTGGAGGCGGCGCTCGAACAGCAACCTGCGGTGCAGCCGGCAGAGACCCTCGTCCACGACGACACGCTCCAACGTACGCTCCTGCTGGCGCAGAAGTTCGTCGATGAGACGAAGGCGGACTCGGAGGCGCGAGCGGCGAAGATCCTGGCCGAGGCGGATGCCCATGCGCACAACGTCATGGCTGATGCCGAGAGCAAGGCGAGCCAGATCGCGGCGGAGTCCGAGCGGCGGCTCCGGGATGAGATCAGCCGCCTCGAGGGAATCCGGGGTCAGCTCTCCGGCGATGTCGAAGCCATGGCGCGGCACCTCGAGGGGGAGCGCAACCGGCTCCGCACGGCGTTGACCGAGGTCATCAGGTGGGTCGACGAGAACGTACAGCCGGCGTCTGCCCTGGCGGGGCGCACGGTGAGCGGTGGCCAGCCTCCGGCGGGTTCTCAGCGCATCTCCCAGGCGCCCGCGGGGGGCCGGCCGGCGGCGGGTGGCGGAGGGTCGCAGGCGCCTCGCGCTGCTGGCGGAGGGGCCCAGGGGTCGTCCGCCCCCACCGTGCGGTCGGTCTCGGCCTCCTCGCTCCCGCTCCAGCCCTGAACCGGAGCCTGCGCCGGCGATCGACGCCGGTCCCGTTCCGGCTATGTTCCCCCCCACGGTAGAGCGTCCGGTTCGGATTGCCGACGCCGCACGGGCACGCTATCGTCACCCGCTCACCGACAGTCGGGTTCTTCGCGTGTCGGTTGCTCGGAGCCGGCGTGATCGGTGCAGCCGGGTGCCTTGAGGGAGGTCGAAGGAATTGACGACGAAGAAGGCCGCGGCCAAGAAGGCGGCCCCGGTCCCGGCCAAGAAGGCGGCAGCCACGGCCAGCAAGGCGGTCCCGGCCAAGAAGGCGGCGGCCCCGGCAAAGAAGGTGGCCCCGGCCAAGAAGGTGGCCCCGGCCAAGAAGGTGGCCCCGGCCAACAAGGCGGCCACGGCCAGCCCGGCCCGGAAGGCGGCACCCCCGGCTCCGGCCAGCAAAGCGGCCCCGGCCAGCAAGGCGGCCCCGGCCAGCAAAGCGGCTCCGGCCAGCAAGGCGGCTCCGGCCAGCAAAGCGGCCCCGGCCAGCAAAGCGGCTCCGGCCAGCAAGGCGGCTCCGGACCCGGCCAAGAAGGCGGCCACCCCGGCGGCCCCCGCGCCCACGTTCACCGGGCCGGGACCGTACGCAGCGGAGCCGAACTTCTTGGCCGAGCAGAGGACGCTCCTGATCGATGAGCGCGAGGTCTACCAGGGCCAGGCGGAGGATCTGCGGGCCGAGGCTGACTCGCTCGCCCTCGAGCGGGAGCCCGGTGACGTCCAGTTCGACGAGGAGTCCGGGGAAGGGGGCACCGTGGCGGTCGATCGCGAACGCGATCTGGCGTTGTCCGGCCAGGCCCTGGCGGCGGTGGAGGAGATCGACGAAGCGCTCCGGCGTATCGACCGGAAGACCTACGGTGCCTGCGAACGTTGCCACGAGGCGATCCCGAAGGCGCGTCTGCGTGCCCTTCCCTACGCCCGCCTCTGCGTGGCGTGCAAGAGCGGGGGACTGTCACGGCGCTGACCGGGCCGACCGACGGGGATGTCGCAACGGCACCGGCAGCCACGCGGCGCGCTCCGGTGAAGAGAGTGCTCGTCGCGGCGGCGGTGGCGGCCGGGGTGGTGGTGGTCGATCAGCTCACCAAGTGGTGGGCGCTCGATCGGTTGTCGCACGGCTCGATCCACCTCGTGGGTCCGCTCTCTCTGACCCTGACCAGGAACCGGGGCTCGGCGTTCAGCCTCTTCCAGGGGCAGGCGCCGCTCCTGGTCACCGTGGCGGTCGTGCTCGTGGTCGTGCTGCTCCTGGTCGCGCGCGCCGCCCCCGGTGCCGGGCGCGCGGCGGCGATCGGGCTGATCGTCGGTGGAGCGATCGGCAACCTTGCCGACCGGTTGTTCAGAAGTGACCATGGAGCCGTGGTGGACTTCATCGCGCTCCACTTCTGGCCGACGTTCAACGTCGCCGATTCGTGCATCGTCGTCGGGACGATCCTGGTGGCGGTCTCGGTGCTCCGCGGGAGCCCTGGATGAGCGAGCTGTGCGTGACCGTGCCCGTGACCTTGGACGGCGTCCGGGTCGATCGTGCGGTCGCCCTGCTCGCCGACCGGTCCCGCTCCTCGGTGGACGGCCTGATGGTCGCGGGTCGGGTCCGGGTCGACGGGGAGACGGTCAGGACCCGGAGCCGACCGTTGAGGACGGGCGAGGAGCTCTCGGTGTCGCTGGACGAGCCGGCGGACCGGACGGCCGAGCCGGACAGCTCGGTCGTGTTCACCGTCGTCCATGCCGATCCGGCCATCGTCGTCGTCGACAAGCCGGCCGGCCTGGTGGTCCATCCCGGGGCTGGTCACCGCCATGGCACGTTGGTGAACGGTCTCGTGGCCCGCTATCCGGAGATCGCCGACCTGGCCCGGATCCCGGGAACCGGAGCGGACCGGCCGGGGATCGTGCACCGGCTCGATCGGGGTACCTCGGGACTCCTGGTCGTGGCGCGGACACCCGACGCCTACCGATCCCTGGTGGCGCAGATGGGCGGGCGCACCGCAACCAGGCGCTACCGGTCCCTGGTCGCCGGCCTCGTCGGCGGCGACGACGGAGTGATCGAAGCCCCGATCGCCCGTTCGGTGCAGGTCCCGACCAGGATGGCCGTCGCCAGGAGGGGCAAGGAAGCCCGCACGCGCTACCACGTCGTGCATCGCTTCAACCACCCCGGCCCGTGCACCCTGATCGAGGCCACGTTGGACACGGGCCGTACGCACCAGATCCGGGTCCATCTGGCGGCGATCGGACATCCGGTCGTCGGCGACGAGACCTACGGCGGCAACCGTAACGCCCCTACCCCGGTGCCACGCCCTTTTCTCCACGCGTTCTCCCTCGAGTTCGACCACCCGGAAACGGGGGATCGGGTGTCGTGGCAGTCACCCCTCCCCACCGACCTCGCCGCGGTGCTGGAGCGCCTGTCAGGGGAGTGACCACCCCGCCGACCAGGCGGCTTCGACCGGGCAGCCTCGTGGGCAGCCTCGATCAGGAAGCCTGTGGCGGGCAGCCTCGATCAGGCAGCCTCGTGGGCAGCCTCGAGCACCTGGCTGTCGGCGAGGATCGCCAGCGCCTCCGCCTCCGCCTGGCGCACCTTGCGGACGCCGATCCCGAGCCGTTCGGCCGTCGTCTGCAGCGACGCCGGATCCGAGCCGTCGAAGCCGAACCGGTTGCGGATGACATCGCGTTGCAGATCGGTGAGACGGTCCACCGCCTGCCGGACCAGGCCGAGCGTGAGGTCGTCCGCCACGTCGTCCTCGAACGCACTGGCGTCGCCCGAGACGAGGTCCCCGAGCGTCGACGTCGAGTCCGTGGTGGCCGGCTGGTCGAGGCTGGCCACCACACGGGCGACCCCGCTCAGGTCGGCGCGCATCGCCGCCGTGGTGTTGGTCGCCTCGTCGAGCTCGCTGTCCGAGGGCGGGCGCTGGAGCTGGTGGGTCAACTCCCAGGTGGCTGCTTCGACCTGCTGGTTGCGCTCGGCGACCTCCATCGGGAGGCGGATGGTACGGCCGTGCTGCTGGACGGCCCGCTGGAGCGCCTGGCGGATCCACCACGTCGCGTAGGTGGAGAACCGGAAGCCGCGCTCCCAGTCGAACTTGTCCACCGCCCGCATGAGCCCGAAGGTGCCCTCCTGGATGAGATCGGAGAGGTCGACACCGCGGTCCTGGTAGCGCCGAGCCCAGTGCACGACCAGGCGGAGGTTGGCCGCGGCCATCTCGCGCCTGGCCTCCTCGTCCCCGGCGGCCACCCGCTTCGCCAGCTCCGTCTGGGCGGCGTGGTCGGGGAGCGGATGATGGTCGAGATCACGGAGGAACAGCCCGAGCGCGTCCGCATCGGACCCCCGACTGCGGGGGGAGCCCGCCGCGCCCCGTCGCGCCGTCCCCGAAGGCGGGCGGACGCCGCCCTTGGCCATGTCACGCGGAACGGCCCCCGAACCCTTCACCTGCGTCGCTTCTTCTGTCAATTGGCCGATCGTCATGCCGGAGATCACCCTTCTGGTCTGGGATGCACCCTCTCCAACACCAGGGCGCGGCCGCGCATTCCAACCGCTCCGGACCCGCGGCGACGCCTGGCCCGGGCTTGCGCCGAGTCGCCGGACCTGGTCGGCTGTCCGTCATGCAGCGTACGCGGTTCCCCTGCTTCCTCGTCCGCCACGGTGAGACCGAGTGGAGCCTGAGCCACCGCCATACGGGGCGCACCGACCTGCCGCTCCTGCCCGAGGGTCGGACCCAGGCGGTCGGTCTGCAGGGACGCCTGGTGGGCCACCGGTTCGCGGCCGTGCTGGAGAGCCCTCTCCTCCGGGCCCGCGAAACCTGCCGCCTGGCCGCTCCGGAGGGTCCGGTCGAGGTCGACCCCGATCTGGCCGAGTGGGACTACGGGGCATACGAGGGCAGGACCACCGCCGAGATCCGCAGCGAACGCCCCGGCTGGGACCTGTTCGACGACGGGGCCCCCGGGGGGGAGGACGTCGCGGCGGTGGCCAGGCGGGTCGACCGGGTCATCGCGCGCGTGCGGTCGACGGAGGGCGAGACCGTCTGCTTCGCCCACGGGCATGTCCTGCGGGTGCTGGCCGCCCGGTGGGCCGGGTGGGACCCGGCAGCGGGGCGCGGCCTCCTCCTCGATCCGGCGTCCCTGAGCGTCCTCGGATGGGAGCGGGACCAACCGGTCATCGCCGCGTGGAACCTCAGGTGATGGCGCCCGGGGGGTCGGGCGGGACCGGGGGAGCGTGCGTCCCGGGAGGACGGTGCGCCCCGCTCCCACGCAGCGGCGTCCGGCTCTGCCAGTAGGGCGAGGTCGAGCCTCCCGGCTGGCGATCGACCGGGCGGTCCGGCGCCAGGGACTCACCGCGGAAGAGGCGGCGTGGACCGGACCACCGGGCCGGCGGGGCGTCGAGCACCGAGGCGAGCGTGTAGGCGACCTGCTCGTAGTTGACCCGCCAACCACGGAAGTGGTTCCACCCGTCGTCGGCGGTCCTCACCGTCGGATACCCGATGTCCACCAACCGCTCGTAGGCAGCGACGAACTCCGCCCGGTCGAGGGCGATCGGGCTGTCCGGGTCCGGATCGGGATCGAAAGGGATCCGCAGGACCGAGGCGATGTCGCGCAGGCAGGTGAATCCCATCCTCAGGCACATGCGGGCTTCGATCGGGGCACCGTCGGGGTCCACAGCCAGGGCGATGGCGGCGGCGTCCATGACCGCCACCAGGCTGATCACCCACGAGTTCTGCGCCCGGGGCGACCGGAGGTACAGCAGGGAGGGATAGCTGGTGTGGCTCTCCGCCACGTCCGCCCCCCACCGCTCCCAGTCGGAGAAGAGCGCGGGGAGGTTGCCGACCAGCCCGACGAGCTGGTGCCGGATGAGGATCTCCGGTCCCCACGCCGGCGCGCCCGCCCGGCTCTCGAGCAGGGTGACGAACGTCTCCCGGCGGTTGTAGGCCCCGTAGATGGTCGGCAGGTAGGCGATCTGGAGGGCGACGAGGACCATGCCCGTTCCGGCCGCGAGGAAGTCGACGACCTGGCTGGTGTTGTGGGTCCCGTGTGCGAATCCGAGGGTGAAGATGGACGAGCCGGCTTCGGTGAACGCATGGGTGAGACCGACGCGACCCGTCGCCCCGATCCCCCAGAGGACGAGGGTGTAGCCGAGCACCGCAACGACCAGCCAGGTGACCAGCAGCACGATCAGGGCGACCGGTTCGCTCAAGGCGAGGATCCGGTCCTTCGTCCGGTAGCGCCTGGCCAGGCGGGCCGCCCCCCGGAAGCCGCCGCGTACCCCCCGCATGGGGAGCGTGGCGACACCGGAAGCGGCCCGCGGCACGATGAGCACCCGGATCACGTTGGCGGCATCGAACAGCAGGACGAGGACCCCGACCGCCAAGGCCAGGGCCCTCATGTCCGCCTCCGCCGATCCGGTGCGCCGGTTCGCGGCCGGGCATGGGGGGCGAGTGGGGCGGCGGGCACGGAGGGCGGCGGGCTCAGGAAGGCGTCGCGGGTACGGCGACCACGCGACCCTGGGCCCGAGCCACCATGTCGGCAAGGTTGAAGGAGTCGAGGTGGGATCGCATGTGCGCACCGACGTCGGCCCAGACGTCCAGCAGGACGCACTGGCCTTCGTGGTCGCAGGCGCCGTTCTCGTGCGGCGATCCGAAGTCGCCGGCCACGATCGGTCCGTCCACGGCACTCACGATCTGGGAGAGCGTGATGTCGGCCGGATCACGGGCAAGCACGTACCCACCGCCCACCCCGCGCTTCGACCGGACCAGACCCGCCCCTTTGAGGGCCAGGAGGATCTGCTCGAGGTACGGCTGGGGCAGGCCGGTGCGCTCGGCGATGTCCCGCACCGCTGTCGGAACGTCGCGGTCGGCGTGCAGCGCAAGGGAGAGCAGGGCACGGCTCGCATAGTCGCCCCTGGTCGAGACCTTCACGTCCCCATGCTAATTGCACACGCGGGGCGGGCGCCCCGATGGACCGGTCAGGGCACCCGGGCGGCCTCGTCGGTACCGTTCAGTGGCCACCGAGGCGTCCGGCGGCGAGGTCCTCGGCCATGGCCCACCCGAAGACCACCAGCCGGCAACCGGCCGAGCAGTCCAGCCCGGCGAACAGGGTAGCGATCTCCCCGGGGGCCGGCGACTTGGCGCTGACGAAGTCCAACCCTCCCGCCTGGCAGCCTTCACCGAGGACGACGAAGGTCCGATCGTCGATGCGGCCGTCCGCTCCGAACCGCTTGGCAAGCCTCCGCCCCCATGCCCGCTCCTCCCCGGTCGGCTTGTGGTCGGTGCCGGGCACGACGTCGGTCAAGCCGGCGAACGCCCGGAACCCGTCGGGGGTGAGAAGACGGGTGCCGACGAGGACGTCCTCGTCGGGGAACGCCAGGAGTGCCCGCCGGTACTTGTCGCCCATCATCGCCCGGAGCACGGTGTCGGACCGGGAGGTCCGGTCGATGGTGCCGAGCCCGATGAGGAGCGAAGGGGTCCCCCCGATCCGTTCGAGGGTCGAGAACGAGTAGCCCCGCAGCTTGGTCCCCTCGCGTGCCCGGGTGACGAGCACCCACTCCTCCCGTTGCTTCGAGAGGAACCCGATGTCGAATCCGGGCTCCCGTTCGGCGCAGAGGTCGGCCATCTCCGCCAGCTCGCCGTCGCTCAGTGCCGTGCAGTCCTTGGTCTCCACCTGGATGGACATATGCCGTTCCGTACTCCTCGATCGCGTTGCGTTCACTGCCCCTTCGGCCCGGGTCCGCCCCGGACGCCTCTCGGCCTCAGGAGGGGCTGGGAGGCTGCGAAGCGGAAGCCGGCCCAATTTTACGGGAATTCTGACGCCGTGTCGTATCCGGGCCCGCAGGGGACCGGATCCCGCCGGGTGCGGGGCCATGCGTCGAGCGGGACGCGACGGCGGACGATCGTTGTTGCGGCGTCGGGCGCACAGGCCGCAGGTGCGCCCGACGCGGTCTCCCCGGCAGGCGGGTCGCCGCGTCCGTTCAGTGCAGGATCGCGTTCGGTCCGAGCAGGACCCGGAGCTCGCCGGCCAGCCCGCTCCGGCTGTCGACGCGGTACTCCAGCGGGAGCCGGATGACCTTGCTCCCGACGTGGAGGAGCACCGGGGACTCGCCGGGGTGCTCCGCCAGGAGCCGCCTCAGCTCGTTGACCTTGGCGTCGGTCAGCGCGTGGACCGGGAGCGAGACCCGAAGATCGCTCGCGTCCTCGGTGGCCAGGTCCGGCCGCTGGACCTCCATGCAGATCAGCTTGACCCGGTCTTCGCGCACGTCAACCCTCGCCTTCACCACGACGATGGCGTCGTCGTCGAGCAGGGCGCCGTAGTCGCCCATCGTCTTCGGGAACACGAAGACCTCGAGGGAGGCCTGCAGGTCCTCGAGGACGAACGTCGCCATCAGGTCGCCCTTCTTCGTGTACCGGCGGGACAGCTCGGTCACGACGCCCCCGACCGTGCGGATCTGCCCCTCACTGCCCGGGAACCCGCCGGCGCCGGGGTCGGACGCGGTCGGGTCGCTGTCCCGGATCTCGGCGAGGGTGCAGTCGGTGAGCCGCGAGAGCGACGATTCGAGGCCCATGAGCGGATGGTCGCTGACGTAGAGCCCGAGCATCTCCTTCTCGAAGGTCAGCCGCTGGGACTTGCCGAACTCGACCTCGGGGATGGGCACCCGGGTGTCGGCGAACCCCTCGCTGCGGCCTTCGGGCTCTTCCTCCATGGCGGCGAAGAGCGAGATCACCCCGGCGTCGCGCTCGCGTCGGCGTTCGAGGGTGCGGTCGACGACCTCTTCGAACACGAGGAACAGGCCCTGGCGCGGGTGGCCGAGCGAGTCGAACGCCCCGGCTTTGATCAGCGACTCGATGGTGCGCTTGTTGAGGACCTGGGGGTCGACCCGCTGGCAGAAGTCGTAGAAGTCGAGGAAGGGACCCGAGTGGTCCCGCTCCGCGACGATCTGCGCCACCAACCCCTCGCCGACGTTCCGGATGGCGGCAAGCCCGAAGGTGATCGCCCCCGGGGAACCCGGGCTGCCCCGGTCGGAGAAGTCGGCCGCGAAGTCGGAGAGGGACCGGTTGACATCGGGGACGAGGACCTGGATCCCGAGGGACCGGCACTCGGCCAGGTAGACGGCGGTCTTGTCCTTGTTGTCCTTCACCGAGGTGAGCAGGGCAGCGAAGTACTCGACCGGATGGTGGGCCTTGAGCCATGCGGTCTGGTAGGCGATGAAGCCGTACCCGTAGGAGTGCGACTTGTTGAAGGCGTAGTCGGCGAAGGGCTCGATGATGTCGAAGAGCGCGGTCCCGATCGCGTCCCCGTAGCCGGTGGCCGCGCAGCCGGCCACGAACTTTTTCCTCTCGGCGGCGATGAGGGCCCGGTCCTTCTTGCCGCAGGCCTTACGGAGGTTATCGGCCTCGGCCAGCGAGTAGCCGGCGAACTTCTGCGCCACCCTCATCACCGACTCCTGGTAGATCATGAGGCCGTAGGTGTCGGAGAGGATCTCCGCCAGGTCCTCGTGGAGGTAGGTGACCGGTTGCCGGCCGTTCTTCCGGTCGGCGTAGTCGCGATGCATGTTGGCGGCCATCGGGCCGGGTCGGTAGAGGGCGACCAGGGCGGCGACATCGTCGAAGGTGGTGGGGGCGAGGGAGCGCATGAGCGACCGCATCGGGCCGCCCTCGAGTTGGAACACGCCCATGGAGTCGCCCTTGCGCAGCATGGCGAAGGTCGCTTCGTCGTCGAGGGGCACCCCGTCGATGTCGGGACGCGCACCGGTCGACAGCTCGATGAGATCGAGGGCGCGCTCGATCACCGAGAGGTTCCGGAGGCCGAGGAAGTCCATCTTCAACAGCCCGAGCGCCTCCACCCCGTGCATCTCGTACTGGGTGACGACGGGGGCCTCGTCGGGATCGTTGCCGTCGGGCTTGCGCTGGATGGGCACGTACTCGGTCAGCGGCTGGTCGGTGATGACCACCGCGGCGGCGTGGATCCCGTCGCCACGGCGGAGGCCTTCGAGGCCTTTGGCGACGTTGATGACCTCCTTCGCCTGCGGGTCGGTCTCGTACATCTCGCGCAGCTCCCCGGCGGCTGCGTAGCCGTCCTCGTACCCTTCGGTCCGGTCGAGGCAGGCGGAGAGCGGGGTGTCCCGGCCCATCATCAGCGGAGGCATCGCCTTGGCGATCTTGTCCCCGACCAGGTACGGATGGCCGAGGACCCGGGCGGCATCACGGACCGCGGCCCGGGCCTTGATGGTGGAGAAGGTCACGATCTGGGCCACGTGGTCGGAGCCGTAGCGCTCCGCCGCGTACTTGATCATGTCGCCCCGGTACCGCTCGTCGAAGTCCATGTCGATGTCGGGCATCTGGATGCGGCCCGGGTTGAGGAACCGTTCGAAGAGGAGGTCGTAGCGGATGGGGTCGAGATCGACGATGCGGAGGCAGTAGGCCACGCAGCAGCCGGCTGCGGAGCCGCGACCGGGTCCGACCCGGATCCCGCGGGACCGGGCGAACCGGATGAGGTCCCACACCACCAGGAAATAGGCGGAGAACCCCATCTGGGCGATGACACCGAGCTCGTAGTCGAGGCGATCGAGGACCGCAGCGGGGACCGGCAGGCCGTAGCGCTCCTTGGCCCCCTCGAGGCTGAGGTGGCGCAGGTAGTGGGCCGAGCGCTCGTCGTAGCTCTCCCCGGCGAACTCGTCGGGGACCGGGAACTGGGGCAGGCTCGGATGGCCGAACTCGATCTCGACGTCGGCACGCTCGGCGATCAGCAGCGTGTTGTCGCAGGCCTCCGGGAGCTCCGCGAACAGGTGACGCATCTCTGCTGCGGTCTTGAGGTAGTGCTCCTGCCCCTGGAACTTGAACCGCTTGGGATCGTCGATGGTCGCGCCGGTCTGCACGCACAGGAGGGCGTCGTGGGCGACATGGTCCTCGCGGTGGGTGTAGTGGCTGTCGTTGGTGGCCAGGAGGGGTGCCCCGATGCGGCGAGCGATCTCCACCAGGGCGGGATTGGTCTTCTGTTGCTCGGCGAGCCCGTGGTCCTGGAGCTCGACGAACAGGTGCTCCTTGCCGAAGATGTCCTGGAGCCGAGCGGCGAGCCGCTCGGCCTTGGCCTGATCCTCGGCGAGGAGCGCCTGGAGGACGACCCCCCCGAGGCACCCGGTGGTGGCGATCAGGCCGGTGTGGTGGCGCTCGAGGAGCTCCCAGTCGAGGCGGGGCTTGTAGTAGTAGCCCTCGAGGTAGGCGGCTGACGACAGCTTGAGCAGGTTCCGGTACCCCTCCCCGGACTCCGCCAGCAACGTCAGGTGGTAGTAGAGCTTGTCGCCCCCGGCGACATCACCCCCGGTGTCGTCGACCTTCCCGCGGCGGACCGGGCGCTCGTGGCGCGACTCCGCCGCCATGTACGCCTCGGTGCCGATGACCGGATTGATGCCCGCCTTGCGGCAGGCGGCGTAGAAGTCGAGGACGCCGTACATGTTGCCGTGATCGGTGATGCCGAGCGCCGGCTGGCCGTCCTCGGCGGCCGAACGGACCAGGTCGTCGACGCGGGCCGCCCCGTCGAGCATCGAGAACTCGGTGTGCGTGTGCAGGTGGGTGAACGAACGTGCTGGTGCCAACGAGCCGCATCTCCTGGCTGGTCTCGGCGGACGACTCGGGTTCTCCACAGGCTGTGGACGAGTTACAACCGTGTGATTCCGACCATAGCGCGCACCGGCGCTGTCTGCCGTCGGCTGTCCGGGTCCGCCGGTTGCACCCGACGGCTCAGGGGCGTCAGAGGTAGGTGCCCGGCCGGGCGCTGCCGGGGCCGCCCTGCGGGAGCGCCTGCTGGCGCATCTCGTCGAGCTGGGCACGCGCGGCGACCTGTTGGGCCACCAAGGTCGCCTGGATGCCGTGGAAGAGTCCTTCGAGCCACCCCACCAGCTGGGCGTGGGCGATCCTGAGCTCGGCATCCGAGGGGGTCGGGGTGTCGAAGGGGATCGACACCCGGTCGAGCTCGGCGGCGAGGTCGGCGGACATCCCGTCGGCCAGCTCGCGGATCGACTGCTCGTAGATCTCCCGCAACCGCCCCCGGCTCGCTTCGTCCAGCGGGGCCTGACGGACCTCCTCCAGCAGCTGCTTGACCATCGACCCGATCCTCAGGAGCTTGGCCGGCTTTTCGATCGACTCCGGGGTCGATCCGTCCGAATTGCCCCCGCCTGATGCTCCGTCCCCGGAGGGGTCGACGGCCGCGCCGTCGGCGGACTCGACGAGGTCGGGCCGGAGTGCTCCGGAGTCATCGGTGGCGTTCGTGTCTTCGCTCATGCTCAGATGTTGCCATCCCGGGTGAGGGCGAGGAGCGGTACGTGCATCTCGTCCGGTGTGAGGGATCCGTGCCGCCCGACCAGCCGGCTCTCGCCGGTGTCCGCGGGATCGAGGAACGCGATCGGAGCGTGCGGGACGAGGGCGACGTCCCCGAGTCGCGACGCCACGCCCTGTCGGAGGCTCCCCCCGAACCACCCCTCGTCGACCATCTGCTCCCGGGAGAGCACCCACGAGCTGTCCCCGTGGACGGCGATGGCGGCCTCGCGCAGTGCGTCTGCGGCGCCCGGCCGGGCATGCAGCCAACGGAACCTCCCCTCTCCGGAGAGGAATTCGACTGCGGGCATGAGACCGCCCCCCACCAGTTGGGTGGCCTTGCCGACCTCGACCTGGCCGTGGTCGGCGGTCACGGCCAGCACTGCGCCCGGAGGGAGGAGCCCGGCGATGTCGCCGACCATGCGGTCGACCTGGGCCAGCTCGGCCTCGTAGTGCTCGCCCAGTCCGTGCTCGTGGGCGACCTTGTCGATCCCGTCGTAGTAGGCGTAGATGAACGGCGTCCCTTCGGCCAGCAGGGAGCGCAGACCGACGACGAGCGTCGAGGCGACCCGGAACCCCGTCAGGGGCGAGTCCCCGAGATGGGCCGCGGTGAACCCGGTGCCGCCGAACTCGCTCCGCGACACCACCGGCACTGCGGAGGCGGACCCGGGGAACACAGGGTACGGCTGGAACGTGGCGGCCGGCACCGTGCGTCGCGCGTCGCGGACCCTGCCGGTGCCCACCGTCCAACGGAGCGTGTTCAGGATCTCGTGCCCCACTTCGCCCTCCGCCTCGCTTCCCACGGCCAACCGGTATCCGACCAGGCCGTGGTCGCTCGGCGGCCTGCCGGTGGTGATGGAGGTGAGGGCGCAGGCCGTCGTGGACGGGACCACGGAGGTGATCGGCTGGTCGGCGCCGACGGCCGCCGTCAGCGTGGGGGCCACCGACGGACGGTGGTGAAGCTGGTGCCAACCGAGTCCGTCCAGCACCAGGAGGACGATCTGGCGGGCGTCGTGGAGCGGAGCGGGGAGCCAGCTCGGCGTGGTGCCGGCCTGGGCGGCGAAGAGCGCGGGGACGAGCGTGCTGAGACAGGCTCCGCCGTAGTCGGGGAGCACGGGGGAGGGCCGGTCTGTCATGGGCGGCGGGTCGGGCGGCGGGTCGGGCGGCGGGACTCGGGGCAGGCCACAATCTGGACTGTAGGCGACGCGGAGGACGACCCCCGCCGCGGGACCCGGCTTCCCTCCCGGCGGTTCAACCTTTGGGGAGCACGGCCCGGACCGTCTTGTAGCAGTGGCCGTCCCGCGGGGTGCTGACCGAGGCCACCAGGTAGTGGGGCTTGAACCCGAGAGCGGAGGAGAGGTCCTTCCCCGAGAGCCGGTCCCGCCTGGCGGCATCGAGCGCGCGCTCGGCCCGCGGGTCCTCGACCGGGAGCCAGTTGTCGCTGCGACCCCACCCGAAGCGGATCCAGACCGCCCGGTCCCCGTCCCGGCGGAACAGGACCGGTCCCGTGGTGGGGACGACCAGAGCGAGCGAGGGCCGGAACCCCCGGAACTCCCAGTAGGGGGCCGAGGCGCCCGGGAACCCCAGGATGTGCTCCTCCACCGGGGCGGCCAGAGGGCGCAGCAGGCGCCGGACCTGGCGGCCGTGCAGGGTCCCGAGGTGACGGGGCAGGCCGTCGACGGTGACGGCCTCCGGCTGGGCCAGGTCGTCCCGTTCCGGCTCCTCGGAAAGGACCGCGGCGACCACGTCGAACGGTGCCAGGTCGGGTCCATGCTCCTCCGGCCACGCCACCCGGGCCCGCACCAAGGTCCCCGAGGCGAGATCGACGCCGGTGGTGTCCTCCGGGTGGCACGAGAGCACGAGCACCGAGAGCGTGGTGCCCCCGGACACGTCGATCCGCGCCCGGGGGGTGATCGTCCGCAGGACGTCCCGGGCCGTGCCGGACCGGGGGGTCCCCGAGGAACGCGATCCCTTCGACCGGCGGGATCCCTTCGCCTGGCGCGGCGCCTCCGACCGGCGGGATCCCTTCGCCTGGCGCGGCTCCTCCGGTTCGCGCGGGTCCTCCTGCCGGCCGGCCTCGGCGAGCGAGCGCCCGCCCCGGTCCGGGGGGAGCTGGCCGCGGCTCGATCCCTCGCGGCCGACGGCGTCGTCCGACGCCCCGGGGCCGCCGTGGGGCGCGGTCGGCCTGGAGAGCTCCGGCCCCGACGGGCCGTGCTCCGGGGCTCCGCCGTCGGTTCCGGCGCCATCCGCCGGGGTCGGCCCCCGGCTCACCTGGACGCTCCGGAGAGCTGGCGGTCGAGGAGCCGGACGTCGTCCGCCGGCGCCTTGCAGGTGTTGCCGGCGCAGACGTAGGCGCGACCGGTCCCCGTCCGGTCCAGCCAGAGCGGCGAGCCGGTCGGCTCGCCCCAGGCGAGGACCGCACCCGGCAGCCAGCGCTTCCGGACGGTCTCGAGGAGGTCGGGTCGGTCACCGCTCACGACCACTTCGACCACGCCGCGCCGGAGGAGCTCCGCGGCGATCACCAGGTGGGCACAGGCGACCGGCTGGCCGGCCAGCACGGGGCCCAACAGCTCGACGGTCTCCCGGGCCGCCCCGAGGTACCGGTCGTCCCCCGTGAGGGCGCCCAGCCGGGTCAGGGCGACGGCGGCCACCGCGTTGGCCGACGGAGTGGCGCCGTCGAAGACGTCCTTGGTGCGGACGATGAGCGCTTCTGCGTCGTTGCCGGTCGTGAAGAAGCCGCCACCCTCGTCGTCCCGGAACAGTGCCAGGAGGGAGTCGGCGGTCTCGACGGCCAGTTCCGTCCAACGGGCCCGTCCGGTGAGCTCGCCCAGGCGGGTGAAGCCGTCGGTCAGCCAGGCGTAGTCGGCGGCGAAGGCCAGGTGCCTGGCTCCCGCAGCTCGCTGCCAGCTCCGGAGCCACCGCCCGTCGGCACGCCGCAGGTGGGCCAGGAGGAACTCTCCGGTGCGAACGGCCGCGTCGGCCCAGTCGGAGCGTCCGGTGGCCGCCGCCGCCTCCGCCAGCGCCGACGCGTACATCGCGTTCCATTCGGTCAGCACCTTGTCGTCGAGGCCGGGCCGGGTCCGGGCCTGCCGCGCCCGGAACAGGCGCTCCCGACCGGTCTCGACCTCGGGCGGCCCGACCAGCGGCGCTCCCGGCGGCCGGCGCAGGATGGTCGCGCCGTCGAAGTTCCCGCCGTCGGTGACCGCGAACCACGAGGAGACGGCCTGTTCGATCCTCTCCTCGGACACGGCCGCGGCGGGCACGTCCGGGCTACCCGCGCTTTCCGCGCCGTCGGGGCCGTCGGGGCCGTCGGGGCCGTCGGGTGGCTCCTCCCCGGCGTGGCCGCGTACGGCATCGGCGATCTGACGCGGGGTCCAGACGTAGAACCTCCCCTCGACCCCCTCGCTGTCGGCGTCCTCGGCGGAGTGGACACCACCTTCGGGCGTCCCGAGGTCCCGGCTCACGTAGCCGATCGTCCGCTCGACGACCCGGAGGTAGTCGGGGTTGCCGGTGACCTGCCAGCCGTGGAGGTAGGCGCGGACCAGCCCGGCCTGGTCGTAGAGCATCTTCTCGAAGTGGGGGACCAGCCACTCCGTGTCGGTCGAGTACCGGGCGAACCCGCCCCCCAGATGGTCGTGGATCCCGCCCGCCGCCATGGCGTCGAGCGTCGTGGTCGCCATCGACATCGCCGGTCCGCTCCGGTCGGAGGACTGCTCCTGTGCGGACCACAGCGCGAGGTCGATGAGTGTCGGCTGGGGGAACTTGGGCGCCGCGCCGAAGCCCCCCCACCTGGCGTCGAACCGACCGGAGAGCTGGGCGACGACGGCGGCGAGCAGGTCGATCCCCTCACCCGTCCCGGCGAGGTCGCCGAGGACGTTGCCCTCCGGATCGCGGGCCAAGGTCGCGCGCGAGGAGATGGCGGCGGCGAGCGCGTCCGCCTGCTCGGTGATCTCGTCCCGCCGGTGCTCCCAGACGTCCCGCAGGGCGGTGAGCACCGTCCGGAACGACGGGCTCCCCGGGCGGTCGGTGGGCGGGAAGTACGTCCCGCCGTAGAAGGGGCGGCCGTCGGGCAGGAGGAAGACGTTGAGCGGCCAACCGCCGGAACCGGTCAGGGCCTGGACCGCCTCCATGTAGACCGCATCGACGTCCGGCCGCTCCTCTCGGTCGACCTTGATGCTCACGAAGCCGTCGTTCAGCATCCCCGCGGTGGCCGGGTCCTCGAACGACTCGTGGGCCATCACGTGGCACCAGTGGCAGGCGGAGTACCCGATCGAGAGGAACACGGGCCGGTCCTCCCGGGCGGCGATCTCGAAGGCCGCACCCCCCCAGGCGTGCCAGTCGACCGGGTTGTCGGCGTGCTGGCGCAGGTAGGGAGATGGCTCCGCGGCGAGACGGTTCACCGGGTCGATGTTACGGCCTCCTGCCCGGGACGGTGCTCGGTGCGGCGCCTGGGGAGCCGCCTGGGGAGCCGCCTGGGGAGCCGCCTGGGCGGGAGGCCGGCCCCGTGCCCGGGACATCCACGTTCCACCCCCCGACGGCACCCCGTCCCTGCGGTCCGTCCTATGGTGCGGGCATGGACATTCGACTGGACGGGAAGACCGCACTCGTCACCGGGGGTTCGCGCGGGATCGGCCTGGCCATCGCCCGCGCGTTCGTCGAGGCGGGCGCGTCGGTGATGCTGTCGTCCCGCAGGGCGGACGGCCTTGCCGAAGCCAAGCAGTCGATCGACGGACCGAACGGGGAGCACGCCGGGGCGGTGGCCTGGCACGTGGCCAACGCCGGGGATCCGGCCCAGGCCCGGGCCTGCGTCGCGGCCACCGTCGAGCGGTTCGGAGCGCTGGACATCCTGGTCAACAACGCGGCGACGAACCCGTACTACGGGCCGATGGTCGACATCGACACCGGGCGGGCCGACAAGACGGTCCGGGTCAACCAAACCGGGTACCTCGAGTGGGTCCAGGCGGCCTGGCACGGAGCCATGGCTGACTCCGGCGGGGCGGTCCTCAACCTGGCGTCCATCGGCGGCCTGTCGGTGGAACCGGGCATCGGCTGGTACAACGTGACCAAGGCGGCCGTGATCCATCTGACCAGCCAGCTGGCGGGGGAGCTGGGGCCCCGGGTCCGCGTCAACGCCGTCGCCCCCGGGCTGGTCAAGACCCAGCTGGCCCGGGCGCTGTGGGAACCTGCCGAGGAGGCGATCTCGCGACGCCTGCCCCTCCGCCGGATCGGGCTGCCCGAGGACATCGCCAACGCCGCCCTGTTCCTCTGCTCGGACGCAGCTTCATGGATCACGGGACAGACCCTCGTCGTCGACGGGGGAGCGCTCTCGATGCCGAGCGGCGGGATCTCCTGACCGGCACGCGGCCCTGCGGTCGCGTGCGACCTCAGGCGAGGGCCGTCCTGCGCACCTTCCCTCCGGCCGTCCTCGGGAGCGTGTCGACGATCACCAGCTCCTTCGGTGCCGCCCACGGCGAGACCGTCTCGCCCACGATCGAGCGGAGCGGCCCGAGGGCGGGGGGGTGGGCAGGGTCGGCCGGGACGACCCAGGCCACCACCCGTTCGCCCCACTCGGGGTCCGGACGCTTCCACACCGCCACGTCGGCGACCGACGGGTGCCGGGCGAGGGCGCGCTCGACGGTCACGGGCCACACCTTCTCGGCGCCGGTGACGATCACCTCCGCCATCCGCCCGTGCACGGTGAGGAGGCCGTCCGGACCCAAGGCACCGGCGTCGCCGGTCGGAAGCCAGCCCCCGCCGCGCTTCGGGTCCGTCCCGTTCCGGTAGGTGCGGAGCAGCATCGGTCCCCGGAGCAGGATCTCGCCCGGGGCACCCAGCCGACCGTCCCCGATGGCGATGTCCACGCCGTCGAGAGCACGACCGTCGTAGACGACGCCGGAGCCGGTCTCCGTCATCCCGTAGGTGGTGACCACGTTGGCGGGCAGGGTCTCCGGGGGGGCGGCCCCGCCCAGCAGGACGGACCGGTAGCCCGAGGCGTCGACGCGGCGCAGAGCGGTGGCCACCAACGAGACCAGGGTGGCTCCGGCCCGGGCTTCCTGCTCGACAAGGTCCGCGTCGAAGTGGTCGAACACGGTGACCGGGGTGCCCGTGATCCGGGCGCGCACCACCACCGAGAGCCCCCCGACGTGGGCGAGCGGGAGGCACGCCACCCAGCGGTCGCGTGCCGGGTCGACCCCGATCCGTCGGGAGGTCGCCAGCGCCGAAGCCCGGAGCGCATGGTGGGTCAGGACCACACCTTTGGCGCCTCCCGTGGTGCCGCTGGTCGCCATCACCAGGGCATCGCCCTCCTCGACCGGCGTCCCTCCGGGGAGCCGGCGCCGTCCGGCATCGTCCTGGATCGAGGCGGGCGAGGTGGCGGCGATCAGGGCGTCCACCGCAGGAGCGGGTAGCCGGGGATCGACCACGAGTGCGGCGTCCCCTGCGTCCCAGATGCGCTCGAGGGCGTCGACGAAGGCCTGGCCCGCCGGCAGGCGGAGTGCCACCAGATCGGGCATGCCGCTAGCGTAGGCGACCGTACGAGTCACGACTCTGGGAGTGGATGGTCGAATGGTCACGGACGGGAGCGGCGGCGACACGGGCGGCGTGGGCAGGGCACGGCAGGGGAGCGGCGACCGGGAGACGGGTGCCACCGGTGGTGGGCCCGGGCCCCGGGCCACCGTGATCACCGGACCCCCGGTCGACCCGGTCGAGGCGTTCCGTTCCGTCCCCCTGCCGGAGTGGCAGCGGCGCGGGGAGTACCGCGACATCCGGCTCGAGGTAGGCGACGGGATCGCCAAGGTCACGATCGCCCGGCCCGAGGTGCGCAACGCTTTCCGACCCCAGACGTTGTTCGAGCTGTCCGATGCGTTCACCATCGCCCGCGACGATCCGTCGATCGGCGTCGTCGTCCTCACCGGCGAGGGTCCGGACGCGTTCTGCTCGGGTGGCGATCAGAAGATCCGGGGCGACGACGGCTACCTGGGCGACGACGAGGTCGCGCACCAGGGGATCGGGCGGCTCAACGTCCTCGACCTCCAGGTGCAGATCCGCCGACTCCCCAAACCGGTCGTGGCCATGGTGGCCGGCTACGCCATCGGGGGCGGGCACATCCTGCACCTGGTCTGTGACCTGACCATCGCGGCGGACAACGCGCGGTTCGGGCAGACCGGACCCAAGGTGGGGAGTTTCGACGGCGGCTACGGCGCCAGCCTCCTGGCCCGGACCGTCGGGTTGAAGCGGGCCAAGGAGGTGTGGTTCCTGTGTCGCCAGTACGACGCCGACACCGCGCTCGACTGGGGCCTGGTCAACGAGGTCGTGCCGCTGGCCGACCTGGAACGGGAGACCGTGGCCTGGTGCCGTCAGATGCTCTCGCTCTCCCCGCTGGCCCTCCGGATGCTCAAAGGCGGCCTGCACGCCGCCGACGACGGGTTGGCGGGGCTGCAGCAGTTCGCGGGGGACGCCACCATGCTCTTCTACATGAGCGAGGAGGGCCAGGAGGGCCGCAACGCCTTCCAGGAGCACCGGCCGCCCGATTTCGGCCGGTTCCCCCGCCGCCCATGAGCGCTGTGGGCGGCGGGACCGGCACGGGTGCCGGCCGTGGGCCCGGCACGGGTGTCGCGGGAGGGCCCGGCACGGGTGTCGCGGGAGGGCCCGGCGCGGGGATGCCTGGCGCGAGCGCCGCGGGAGTGCCTGTCGGCGCAACCTCCGCAGGGGCGCCCGGTGACGTGGTCCCCGCTCCACGGGCGGTGCCGGGCCCGCTCGCCCGCTGGGTGGCCGGAGCGCGACCGAGGACGCTCCCGGCGGCGCTGGTCCCGGTGCTGGTGGGCACCGCAGCCGCACACGCGTCGGGAGGGGGGCTGGCCCGGGGGACCGGAGGGTTCTGGGAGTCGCCCTGGTGGAAGGCGGCAGGAGCCCTGGTGGTGGCGCTGGCCCTCCAGGTCGCCACCAACTACGCCAACGACTACTCGGATGGCATCCGGGGCACGGACGATGACCGGGTGGGCCCGCTCCGGCTGGTGGCTTCGGGTCTGGCGTCCCCGGCCTCGGTCAAGCGGGCGGCGATGGCGGCGTTCGCCGTCGCGGGGGTGGTGGGCCTGGCGCTCGCCTGGGCGACATCGTGGTGGGTGCTGCTGGTCGGCGCCGCCTGCCTGGCTGCCGGGTGGTTCTACACCGGGGGTCCACGACCCTACGGATACGCCGGGTTCGGCGAGGTCTTCGTGTTCGTCTTCTTCGGCCTGGTCGCCACCGGGGGCACGTACTACGTCCAGACCCTGCATCTCGGCGGAGCCCCGGTCCTGGCTGCTTCGATAGCGGTCGGGCTGCTGGCCACCGCGTTGCTGCTGGCGAACAACTTGCGGGACATCGCCACCGACCGCGAGGCCGGGAAGCGAACGCTGGCCGCGCGTGTCGGCCGACGCGCCGGAGGGCTGGTCTACGTGGCCTGCGTGCTCGTGCCGTTCGCGGTCGTCGCCGTCTGGGGGGTGCTGGCTGTCACCGGCGCCGTCCACCCGGCTCACCTCGGGGGCGGCCCGGCCCTGGGGCGCGGCCGGGAAGCGCTCCTCTTCCTCCCGCTCCTCGCGCTCCCGTTGGCCCTCCGGCCGGTCGCCTCCGTCCTCGGGGATGCCCACGGCCGGGCGCTCCTTCCGGTGCTGGCGGATACGGGCAGGCTCCAGCTCGCCTTCGGGGCTCTGCTCGCGGTCGGTCTGTGGGTGGGATGGTGAACCGGAGGCGAGCTGCCTCCGGACCATCCGTGAGGGCGCCGCGGACCGCGCCCGCTTCGGTGGGATGGTCGAACGACCGCCGGGCTGTCCGCCGGCCGGTGGGGGTTGCGGCTGCTCAGCGCAGGTGGTCGAGCACCGCGGCGGCCACGTCGGCGGGGCGCTGGAGGTGCGGCGCATGACCGGCGCCCCCGACGACGACCTGCGTGGCGTTCGACCCGATGGCGCCCACCAGACGCGCACCAAGAGCCGTGAACTTCGCGTCGTCGGCACCGGTGACGACGAGGACCGGCATCTCGAGACGCGCCAGGTTCGACCAGAGGGGTTCCTGGGTCCCGGTCCCTGCCAGGCGGAGGCTCGAAGCGAGCCCGGGCCCCGTGTTCCGGCGTCGCTCCTCCATGCCGTTCGCCTCGGGCGGAACGCCTGCGAAGAGCGGCTGTCGGATCCACCGGTCGAGGAAGGCGTCGACCCGGGCCTGGCGGAGGGTCCGGATCCCGGCAGTCGGATCGGGTCCGTCGACCGGGTCGAGCTCGTCCGCCAGCGCCTCGTCCTTGGAGCGACGGTCCGCCCGGTCGGCCGGGTCGTCGAGGCCGGCCGTCCCCGAGATGAGGACCAGGGAGTCCACGAGGTCGGGTCGGGCCACCGCCAGGTGCAGGCAGAACCGCGCACCCATCGAGTAGCCGAGATAGGCGGCCCTGCCGCCGAGGTCTGCCAGCAGGTGGGCCCCCTCGGTCAGGTCGGCGGCCACGTGGGACGAGGCCGCATGCCCGGGCATGTCGACCCGGACCACCTCGTGTTCGGTCGCCAGACGGCGGTCGAGCGAGTTCCACACCAACCCGGTCTGGGTGAACCCGTGGGCCATCACCAGGCGCGGGCCGCTCCCGATCGTGCTGGCGTGCAGGCGGCGGGAGAACGACTCGCGCCCGGGCGGGTCTGTGGGCTCAGGCGGGTCTGTGGGCTCAGGCGGGGGCATCCCCGGTGAGCGTACCCAGCGTCGGCTCCCCGGCCGGGGACCCGTCCGTCGCCGGCCCCGGCCCCGTCCCCGGCCAGTCGCCCGGCCCTGTCCCGGCAGACCCCGACGTAGCACCCGCAGATATCCAGGCGGCGTTCGCAGCCACCCTGGTGGACGAGTGGGTTCGCGCCGGGGTCACGTCGGCTGTCGTCTGTCCCGGCTCGCGTTCGACACCTCTCGCGCTCGCGCTCGCCCGGAACCCCGGGATGCGGGTCCACGTCCGTCTGGACGAGCGCTCCGCCGGATTCGTGGCGCTCGGTCTCGGCATGGCGTGCGGCCGACCGTCGGTCCTCCTGACCACCAGTGGTACAGCCGCCGCCGAGGTGCACGCGGCGGTGGTCGAAGCCGATCTCGCCAGGGTGCCGCTCCTGGTGTGCACCGCCGACCGACCACCCGAGCTCCGCCACGTCGGGGCGCCCCAGACCATCGACCAACAGCACCTGTTCGGCCCCGCGGTCCGCTGGTTCTCCGATCCAGGGGTGGCGGATCCGTCCACCGCGTCGACCTGGAGACCGCTCGCCTCCCGGTCCGTGGCCGAGGCCGTGTCGGGCCCCACCGGTCCGGGACCCGTCCACCTGAACCTTCCGTTCCGGGAGCCGTTGATCGGCGATCCGGGCGGCTTCGTGTCCCCGCGGGCGCGACCGAACGGAGCTCCGTGGCAGCGGGTCGAGGTCGCCGGACCGCGACCACCGTCCGCAGTGGTCGAGCACCTGGTTGCCGCCGCAACCGACGGCGTGGCGGGACTGGTCGTGGCGGGCGCGGGGAGTGGGGATCCCGCCGCGGTCAGGGCGCTGGCGGACAAGTTGGGTTGGCCGGTGCTGGCGGACGCGCGCTCGGGGGTACGGGACGGTTCCGCCCGGGTGGTGGCCGCGGCGGACGCGATCCTGCGATCGGAGCGGTTCGCGCGGGATCACCGTCCCGCGATGGTGGTCCGGTTGGGGAGCCCGTGGGCATCCAAGGTGGTGAACGGGTTCGTCGCCGCCGCGGTGTCCGATGGAGCCGAGTTGGTGGTGGTGGACCCCTGGTGGCGGTGGGGCGATCCCGATCAACTGGTGGCCCGGTGGGTGTGCGCCGATCCCACCGCCACGTGCGAGGAGGTGGTCGCCGCCGCCGAGCGGTCGGGGAGGCGCGGGGTCCGGCACGGGCCTGGAGTCGCATGGAGCGCGGCCTGGACGGCCGCCGAGGAGGCGGCGCAGCGGGCCATCGCCGCGGCGATCGACCAGGGCGGCCGGGCAGGACAGGGAGGACAGGGAGGACAGGGAGGACAGGGAGGACAGGGCGGACAGGGCGGACAGGGCGGACAGGGGAGACAGGGGAGATTCCCCGGCTGGACGGAGCCCTCGCTGGCCCGGGCGGTGGTCTCCGCGCTCCCGGACGGGGCCACGTTGGTCGTCTCCTCTTCCATGCCGATCCGGGACGTGGAGTCGTTCGGGCCGAGTCGGCCGGGCCACCCCCGCGTGCTGGCCAATCGGGGGGCCAACGGCATCGACGGCGTGGTGTCCACGGCGTGGGGGGTGGCCTTGGCGACCGACGGACCGGTGGTGGCGCTCGTCGGCGACCTCGCCTTCCTGCACGATGTCTCGGCGTTGGTCCGGCCTGCCACCGGACCGGCCGGCCACGGGCCTGCGGCCGCTCCCGGAGGGCGGGCGCGGACACCGTCGTGCACGTTGGTGGTGGCCGACAACGGTGGTGGCGGGATCTTTTCGTTCCTCCCTCCGGCCACCCTGATCGAGCCGCAGACGTTCGAGGCACTGTTCGGCACCCCCCAGGCCCCCGATGTCGCCGCAGTGGCGGCAGGGTTCGGACTCCCGGTGGACGACCTCCGGGGCGCTGACGGAGTGGATTCGCTCGGATCCGCGTTGCGGCACCGGATGGCCTCTCCCGGGATGTCCGTGATCCGGGTGCCGCTCCCGGGGCGGGGCGTCAACGTGACGGTGCACGATGCGATCAACCGGGCGGCAGTGCGGGCGGTCGACGCGCTCATGGAGTAGGGGTTTCGGCCGGTGACCTCGGGTGCCGGGGCGGAGGGCCGGGCCCAGCGGGGCCACGCTGTCCGAGCGGGGGCAGCCGAGCGGGGACGGGGGTGGACGAGCGGGGACGGGGCAGACGAGCGGGGACGGGGCAGCCGAGCGGGGGCAGCCGAGCGGGGGCAGCCGAGCGGGGACGGGGGCGGGCTGACGCTGCCTCAGGACGTGGACGGGATCCAGGAGCCGTGGAAGCCGCACGGCACGCGTGCGGGGAGGTGGACGGTGGCCACCGGGGGGCCGCCGAAGGAGGTCGCGTCGAGGATGACCAGGTCACTGGCGTCGCGGGCGGCGTCGTGGACGATCGAGAGGATCCAGCCCTCGTCCTCCGCCCTGCCGTCGGCGGCGCGGACGAAGACGGGCTCTCCGACGGACCGGTGCTCGCCCGGATCGAAGCACTCGGATCCGCCGCGGAGGAAGTCGTACTTGATCAGACCGGCGGTCCCGGGGCTGAGCGGTCCGCTACGGAGCAGGGTGCAATAGCCGTACCGGTGGGGGTGACACGCCACCGTGTCGTCGATCCGGGGGAACTCGACCGGTCGGTCGTCGAGGCGTTCCTCGCGCACACGGCCGGCCGAGGGATCGATGGTCCAGCGGGTCAGGAACGGGGCCGAGGAGGCCAAGGATCCGTCGGGAGCGGAGTCGAACGCCGCGTCGTAGCGCACGACATCGAGGACCACCGCGTCGCCGTCGTCGTGGGCGTTCAGGACGTGGAACACGTATGCGGGATCGATGGAGTACCATCGGATGTCTGCACCGGTGCCCTGCCGCGGGAGCACGCCCACCCGAGCACCCTCGTCGGGGGACCACCGGTACGGGAGGGACCGTCCCTGGCCGGCGAGCCCTAGGTCGAAGACCACGGGGAGGTCGAGGAAGATCGTCCGCGTGGCGGTGACCCCGAAGTCGTGCATGAGCACGGCCCGCGGAAGGTCGATCTCCTCGCTGGAGGCGAGCATGCCCGATCGATCCGCCACGTGGGAGCGCAGGAACGGTGGGCCGAAGGGGTCGACACCGAAGAACACCAGCTCGCCGGAGATCGGGTCCACTTTGGGGTGGGCGGTCATCGGAGAGGCGAGCATGCCGTCGAAGTCGTGGATGCGGGTGCGTTCCAGGGTCGGGGAGACGGCGAGCGGGAAGCCCGAACCGCACAGGGCGAGGGTGGTACCGCCGTGGCGGAGGACGTTGCTGTTGCAGGGGCCGTCGATCGGCTCGCCCGGCCCGGTGGGCGGCGGCGTCCCGAGCTCGGTTGCCAGTTTGCGGGTGCGGACCCAGCGGTTGCGGTACCCACGTGCGACGCCTCCCCCGAGCGTGATCTGGTGGAGCATGCCGTCGCCCTCGAGCCAGTCGTAGCCTCCTGCGTCCGGAGGGACGGCAGGGTTCGGTCCGTTGCGGAGGAGCACACCGTCGAGGTCCGGTGGGATGGCCCCGGTGACCTCGAGCGGGTGGTCGTCGCTCCGCTCCTCGAGGACGGGTGCGAACTTCCCCGTCAGGTACTGGTCGCTCATGCGCGCTCCTGGTCTGTGTGGTCCGGGCGGACCTCAGCACTCGACGGGATGATCGGGTCCCGAGCCGATCGCCGGGCTGCTGACGGGATGGTACCGGTGGCGGATGCCGGTAGCGGCGGAGCCCACGGTCCGGGTCCACGGTCCGGGTCCACGGTCCGGGTCCACGGTGACGTGGCAGGCTGGGGTGATGTCGCGACTCTCAGACGACCTCCGCTTCCGCGGGCTCATCCACCAGGTGACCGACCCGGGCCTCGCGGGGCGCCTCGACACCGAGCCGCTCACGGTCTACAGCGGCTTCGACCCGACGGCGGACAGCCTGCACGTGGGACATCTCCTCCAGCTGTGCACCCTGAGGCGCCTGCAGGCCGCCGGTCACCGTCCGATCGCCCTCGCCGGCGGCGGAACCGGGTTCATCGGGGATCCGGGGGGCAAGTCCGAAGAGCGAGCGCTCCTCTCCGAGGAAGCCCTGGGAGAGAACCTCGCCGGGATCCGCGCCCAGCTCGAGCGGTTCCTCGAGTTCGGTCCCGCTCAGGGCACCGGCGGGGCCCTGCTGGTGGACAACGGCACCTGGTGGCGGCCGATGCCGCTCTTCTCGTTCCTCCGGGACGTGGGGAAGCACTTCACCGTCAACCAGATGGTCAACAAGGAGTCGGTGCGGGCACGCCTGGACCGCGACGGGCAGGGCATCTCGTTCACCGAGTTCAGCTACATGCTGCTCCAGGCCTACGACTTCCTCCATCTCTTCGACGAGTACGGTTGCACGCTCCAGGTGGGCGGCAGTGACCAGTGGGGAAACATCACCATGGGGATCGATCTCGTCCGCAAGGTCCGCCAGTCCGACGTCTGGGGGCTGACGACCCCGCTCGTGGTGAAGGCGGACGGCACCAAGTTCGGCAAGACGGAGTCCGGGACGGTCTGGCTCGATGCCGATCGGACCAGCCCCTACCAGCTCTACCAGTTCTTCATCCGGAGCGACGACTCGGTGGTGGCCCAGTACCTCCGGTACTTCACCTTCCTGCCCCACGACGAGGTCCTCCGGCTGGACGCCTCCGTCACGGAGCATCCGGAGCGGCGGGAGGCACAACGAGTGCTGGCCGAGGAGGTCTGCACGCTTGTCCACGGTGCCGAGGGGACCCGCCGGGCGGTCCGGGCGTCCGCTGCGCTCTTCGGCGAGGAGGTGGCACAGCTCGACGAGCGCGCCCTGCTCGACGTCTTCGCCGAAGCTCCCTCGTGCCGCCTGGATCGCAACCGGATGGAGTCGGGCGCCGTCTCGCTGGTCGACCTCCTGGTGGAGTCGGGAATGGTCGCATCGCGTGGGCGAGCCCGCACCACGATCGAACAGGGAGGCGCCTACCTGAACAACCGCCGGGAGACGGACGGGGAACGGATCGTCACGCACGACGACCTGGTGGCCGGGCGCTACGTCGTCCTCCGGCGCGGGCGCAAGGACTACACCCTGGTCAGTTTCGGCTGAGTCGGGGCCCGATCGGCGGTCGGGGCCGGTGGGCCGGGAGTGGCCGGGCACGGACCGGACCTCGCAACGACCGGGCGACCGGGCGCAGGGGGCGACCGGGCGCAGGGGGCGGAGATGGGGCCACCCGTAGACTGGGGCGGTGCCAGATCCCGCGTCCAAGCCCGAACCTGTCGTGGACCCCTCGCCGGTGCGATTGACCGCCGGCCTCCCCGAGACCGTGCTGCCGGCGGAGCCGGCGTCCCTCCGGCGTGCCCTCGAGGCGGCCGCCGCGCAGCCTCCCGAACGGCGGCGTCACGCGGTCGCCGACGTCGTTCGGAGCGATCCTGCTTCTCTGGAGGCCTGGGCGCTACTCGGTGCACTGGCGCGGGACGACGTCGAGGCCTACGCCTGCTACCGGGTCGGTTACCACCGCGGCCTCGACGCACTCCGTGCCGCGGGATGGAAGGGCTCGGGCACGGTGCGCTGGGCACATGTCGAGAACCGGGGGTTCCTCCGCTGTCTCGACGGGCTCCGCTCCGCAGCCGGTTCCATCGGCGAACAGGCAGAAGAGGAGCGATGCGCGGTGTTCCTCCGTCAGCTCGACCCCACGTGGCAACCCAACCGCACCGGCGCACCGGCGTGACCCCGGCGTCCCATCCGGGACGCCGTCGCGTCGCGGTGGCGATCCTGATGGCAACTGCCACCACCGTGGGGCTCGCCGGTTGTGCGGGTCAGGACTCGTCGGGTACTCCGGCTCAACGCGTGGCGAGCTGGGTCTCCGCCCAGGGGGCCGGCTCGTCGATCGGGACGGTGGGCGACGATCTGAAGAACGTGGACCTGGCACTCGCGCACCACAGTGCCCCGGGCTTGATCCGGACCGCCTGTGCCCTGTTGACGACGGATGCGAGTGCCGGCAACAGCAGGCTGCCCACACCGGACGAACAGCTGTCGCTCGATCTGTCCGACGCGTACGCGAGTGCCTACGACGCGGGGACGGACTGCTACTCGGGGGCCGGGGGCGACCGGGCGCTCCTCGACCGGTCGGCCACGGAGCGGGTGCAGGCGGCGGACAAGCTCGCCGCCGCGCTCGCCCGGATCCGTCAGCTGACGGGGCAGGTCCCGTCGACGACCACCACGACCCTGCCACCGGGATCCAACATCGATCCGTTCGCAGGGTGAGTGGGCGATGGGCATCAGGATTGCGTGGTGGCATCTGGGGCGTCCGCCGGTGACCGCGTGAGCGCGGACTCCCGGGTGCGAGACGCGGAGGAGTTCGACCGTCTCCGCCGCCGGGTGCTCTGGGCGCTGCCGACCGGCTTGTTCGTGGTGGGCACCCGGTCCGGGCCGACCGTCAACGCCATGACGGCCAGCCTCGTGATGCAGGTTGCCACGGAACCGAAGTTGCTGGCGGTGGCGATCGAAGCGGGGTCCCGGACCCGACGGCTCGTCGAAGAGAGCGGATGCTTCTCGGTCAGCGTGCTGGATCGGGAGCAGCGGTCGGTGGTGCGCCGCTTCGTGAAGCCGGTCGAGGAGATCGATCGGACGGATGGAGCGATCACCGCACTCCAGGGGGTTCCGGTCGTGGAGGTCGGGGACGGTCTCCCGGTAGTGGCCGCCGCGGTGGCGTGGCTCGTGTGCACCTCGGTCCGGAGCATCCTCCACGACCCGGTCGGCGGTGAACCGGCGAGCCACGTCCTCTTCGTGGGGGAGGTGACCGACGCGGGGGCGGTCGAGCCGGTGGGCCGATCCGTCCTCCGGATGGAGGATACCCGGATGCACTACGGGGGCTGAGGGTGGTCCCGGGCGCGCCCCGTCCGGGGACCCGGCCCGCGTGGATCGGGCGCTTCCCGGTGAGGGCAACCGGGCGGGCGGGGGAGCCCTGGGTCGGGACGGTTCAGGACGGCTTCTCGCCGGCAGGGCGCAGGTCGATACGGAGGGTGAGGATCCCGTCGGTGAGCTCGGCCGAGGCGTCGGCGAGCATGGCGTAGTCCATGAAGTCCACCTGCATCTGTTCCTTGAAACGCTGGCGCTCAGGTCCCTCCACCGGAGGGAGGCCACGCGCCCGGACCGCTTCCGCCCGGGCCCTGAACCGTCTGATCATCTCCTCGGGATCGAACTGTCCGGGCATGTGCCGATGGTAGCTGCGCACGGCTCGCGTCACGCAGGGAAGTGTCCAGGGCTAGACTGTCTGCATCCAGAAACGGCGGTGAGGCCAGCGTGGCCGAGGTACTGACCTGCGGGTTCGTCCGGCGCCGTCTGAGCCGGAGGCAAGGAGTTGGTTCGGTGAAGAAGGGACGGCATCGCCGCTTCGAGGAGGCACGCAGCCTGAAGCGCTCTGTCGCGACCGCGAACAGGGCGTGCCCGGAGTGTGGTGCGGAACCGGAGGACTCCCATGCCGCCTGGTGCCTGGCCACCGAAGACGAGTACGACGAGATCCTCGGCACCGCGCCGAAGGCGGCGGTCCCACCCGAGGACGACCCGCTGAGGGAGTAGTCGGCCGGCTTCGGCCGGGGGCGGGCTGCGGGTTGAAGGCGCCTCGGCCACGGGACCGGCCGGGGCGGGAGAGGTTGCGGGTTCGTCGAGAGGCCGGTCGCCTCTAGCCGCTGGTCAGTTCGCGGGATCCGGGGCGTTCCGCAGGGAAGGATGGGGGAGCAGGGGCACGGGCACCGTTCCCGTTCGGCTGTCGAGGTACGCGGCGAGCAACCGGTAGACCTCGTGCCCGACCATCGCTTCGAGCTCCTCCCGCATGGCGAGGTAGACGGGTCGGTCCCCGACGAAGGCGGCGGGG
>JAJYYG010000008.1 GCA_021801235.1 Actinomycetes bacterium | reverse complement strand
GGACGAGGCAGTCGTGGCTCCGGCCGGGACGGCACGTTTATCGGACCGACTGGTACGGATCGACCGGTGCCACCGTCGACGCGCTGAGCGTCGTGGTACCCGGCATGCCGGGGAACGACAGGTCTGCCAGGTCGACCGTGCAGACCACCTTGACCATGACCGATCCTCCGGGCTGGAACCGGCTCACGTCCGTGGACACCGAAAGCCGGGAGCACGGGTCCCGCCGACCGGTGCCGCCCTCGGTCGCGTTCTGGAGCGCGGCGGCGGAAGCATCCGCCGCGTCCGGCATGACGGCGGCCGCCTGCGCTGCGGCACGCGAGGACTCAACGACCAGCTGGTGCGCGTCGGCGATCCTTCCGAAGGCAACCATGGCGAGCGCGAGGAGGAAGAGGACCGGTGTGAGTACCACCAGCTCCACCACCAGGCTTCCCTCGTCGGCGCGTCCGAGCCCGCGGCACGTCGACTCGGACGCTCCCCGCTCACGCACCGGGACGGAACTCCTGCTGCGGCCCCACCACCGTGGCGGAGACGGGGAATGACAGCTCCGGAACGATCGAGACGGCATACCCGGTCACACGGGTGCGGACGATTCCGCCGGGAAGGATGTCGATCGACACGGTGGTGCCGGTGATGGATGCCTTCGAGCTCTCGAGCACCGTCTGCGCCTGTGCGCTCCCGCTCGCTGCAGAGTTGCCCAAGGCACGGGCGGTCCGGTTGCCTTCGGCCGCGGCGAGCTGCGTGACCTGGGAGGCGTGCGCCCAGAGGGCGAACTGGACCACCACGAGGAGCACCAGCATGACGGCGGGGATGACGAGGACCGCCTCGACCACCGAGCCCCCGTCTCCACCACTCCGGTCCGCAGGTCCTGACCGCCACCGACGAGGTGGCCGGCACACGGGCGTCCTTCCCCACCGGGGTCTGGTCGGTCTGCTCAGTTCAGGTTGATGGAGTTGGCCTTGGCTGTCACCTTGGCCACGATGATCGCTCCCACCGCAATCGCCAGTGCCGCGAAGATGGCGGTGAGAATCACCTTCTCCACGACCGTTCCCTGCTCGTTCCTTCCGCCGGCGAGCTCGACCCGTGCTCGCAGATAGGTCCACAGTGCCGCAATTTCGGTGCTCATGTCGGTACTTTCCTCTTTCTTCGGTTGTTGTCGCTGCTGTGATGGTTCTCGATCTCGAAGTCCGTGCGGAGGTCCCCGACCGCGACGGGGTGGCTTGCGACCGCGTCCAGGGTGCGGCCTCGTCAGACCCGGTCGCCGGGCGGTGGCGGAGTGCGACCGGGTGTCGCGGGTCACCGGCTTGCATGTCAGAACCCCCCGAGGATCCGGCTGAACGCCGGATAGCCGATGAAGAGGAGGAAGCCGACCAACAGGAGGGCCCCCGGGAAGAACAGCCGCTCGGTCATCGCGTTGGCCGCGCTCTCCGCGTCCGCCTGCTCGTGGCGCCGCAACGACACCGCCCGAGCCGTGAGGGCCTGTCGGACACGGGCGCCCTCCGTCCCCGCCAGCTGCAGGGTCGACGCCAGTTCGCACAGTTCGGGCACATCCCACTGGCGCCCCAGGTCGCCGATCGCCAGCCATCCGGCCTGGCCCGAGTCACGCGCGAGGAGGAGGGTGCGCCCCAGACGCTGCGAGGCCCAGTCCGAGCTCACCTCGGCTGCCGCGACCAGCGCGCTCTCGATACCCGCCCCGCCGGCGAGGCAGAGCACTACCAGATCGACGTAGGAGCCGACGACGATGCGCACGTGGCGCCTCCGCCGCAACGACTCCTCGCGCAGCTGTGCGAACGGAAGGAAGACTCCGACGACCACCAGGACCGCAGCCAGGAGCACCGGGAAACCGAGCGGCACCGAGATGCCGAGCACCGCGCCGAGCCCCCACAGGACCGGTGGGAGCACGAGGCCGGCTCCCACCCAGGCGAACACCTGTGCCACCACGAGATCCGGGGAGGTGCCGGTGATGGCGAAGGCAGCGGACAGACGCGACCACGACGGGTGGTCGAGGATGCCGACGTCGCGCGCCCAACCCATGCCGGACCCGTGCAGGAGCGCGAGGGGGTTGTTCGTGCCCCGGCTCTGCCGGGCGGGAACGACCTTGCGAACTGCATCCCTGGCGACGGTGTCGAGAGACGGAGCGACCGCCACCGTGCCGTAGAGGATGCCGGTGAGACCCAGCCCGACCAGCACGCCGACAACGACCACGGCCGTCACCGGGCATCCACCGTTCCACCGAGCAGCCGGATCGCCTCGGGAGGACGGGACATCGTCACCATGAGGGTGAGCCCGGCCGCGTAGAGCACACCGACACCGACCAGGACCAGTTGACCCGTGACGCTACCGAAGGGGGCGAGGTAGGTGCGGGCGAGCAGGGAGAGCAGGGCTGCGAAGGCGACCGAGAAGACGATGACCGTGCGGATGCCGCTTCGCACCGAGGCGCGACTCGTCTCGACCCGCAACCGGAGTGCCACTTCGTCGCGCGTGGAGTCCGCCAGGGCGGCGAGCAGATCTCCCAGCCGCTGTGCCCGGGCCGACGCCGCCAGGAGCAGGGCACAGATCACCCGATCCGCACACGGGTCGTCGAGCTCGTCACCGAGCGCGACGAGCGCCGTGGCAGGAGGCGTCCCTGCACGCAGACGGGCGGAGAGCGTGAGCACCGGCTCCCTGATCGGAGCCGGGGCCAGTGGAGCGGTCGCCATGATGGCCTGAGAGAGACCGGCCGACGCCGCCAAGGTGCCGTGGAGCATCTCGGTCCAGGCGGCAATCGCCTCGACTCGTTCGACGGAGACCGAACCCGACGTACGTCCGAACAGCACCGGCAGTCCCCAGGCGGCGAGTGCTCCGATCGGGAACGCCACCGGCCACCCCGTCGCCACGACGGCCAGACCTCCGAGCGCACACGGCAGGAGCAGGCGCCGCACGGATCTACCCCACGATCTGCCCGGGCGGTGGTGTCGGCGGGTCTCCACTCCCGGAGCCCCGACGCCGGCCCCGGTGGCCACGGCAACGACCCCGGTCAGTCCGAGGCCGCAGGCGACCGCGCACACCACTGCCGACGCGATCACCGTCGACCACCCTGCGCAGCAGACACCAGGGCCGGTTCGTAGCCGAAGGCGAGGAGCTCCCGAAGTGTCTCCGCGCGCAGGGGCGCACCGAGCGTCGCCCGCCGGTCGGGACCGGGGTGGTAGAGCTCGTTCGACACGACCTGGACCCCCTCGGCGTCCACCACCTCCCGGATGGACGACACGAACCGGCTGCGGCGTCCCGGAGCAGCGAAGCCCGGACGCTCTGGATCGGGATCGAAGCGGTCCGCGAGAGACCAACCCAGGCCGCCTGCCGCCCGACCGGATCCCGACCCGTCGCCGTCGTGCGCATCGGTGTCGAGGAACACCACCAGGTGGACCGCTCCTGCGATCAACAGGTTGGTCGCCTCCAACGGAAGCCGTTCCGGGGACTGGACTGCGTACGACGCGATCCGGCGGAAGACGCCGGCCGAAGAGTTTGCGTGCACGGTACACATGGATCCGGACCGACCCTGGCTCATCGCGTTCAACATGGGCAGGATCTCGTCGCCGAGGACTTCGCCGACGATCACCCGGTCCGCGTTCATCCGAAGAGCCCTGCGGACAAGGGCCGCCACCGAGATCTGACCCTCACCCTCGACATTCGGCGGACGGGCTTCGAGGGCCACCATGTCGGGATGCCGGTCGGGTGTGGAGTCGAGCCCCAGCTCGAACGCCTGCTCGATGGTCACGATTCGCTCGCGTGGCGAGATCTCCGAGGCGAGGGCCCGGAGGAGCGTGGTCTTCCCCGCGTTCATCGCCCCCGCCACCACGATGTTCTTGCGCGCGCGGACAGCCGCGCCGAGCAGCGAGGCGATCCCGGGGTCCATCGTTGCGAGATCGACCAGATCCGCCAGTGACAGGTCCGAGTAGCGGTGGCGACGGATCGACACTGCCGGTCGTGCCGCCACCGCCATCAGGGCTGACAACCGGCTACCGTCGGGCAGGCGCAGATCGAGCTCGGGACATCCGGTGTCGAAGCGCCGCTCCGAGAGACCGACACGCGCCGCGGCCGAACGCAGGATCTCGACGAGCTCCGCGTCCGACCCCGCCACCGGTTCGGACAGCCGCTTGGACCCGTCGGCGAAGGTCACCCATACCCGGTCGCAGCCGTTGACATCGATGTTCTCGATCTCCGGATCGTCGATCAGCGCCTGGAGCTGTCCCAGTCCGAACAACGCGTCCAACACCGACTGGGCCAGGTGTTGCTCGTCGGCGGCAGAGCGGCCCCCGGACGGTCCATGGACTCCGTCCCCGCTGAGCTCATCGAGGTGGGCGTAGATCCGTTCACGGGCGAACTCCCTCCGATCCAGTTCGTCGAGCTCGTCCTCGCTCGCCGACGCGAGGTCCTCGGCCACCTTGCGTCGCAGTGTCGTCGCCAGCTCCACGGTCACTGTTCCTCTCCGGTCGTCCGGACCGGTCCGCCGGTGGGGGCCCGATCAGGAACCGCCGCCAGTCCGGAGTCCGTCGCACCGGACATGCTCGGGGCCCCACCGGGAGGATCGGATACAACGCCGGAGAGATCGCCATCGGAGGCCAGCGCCCCCGCCAGGCGACGCGCGGCGGCCACCAGCCCCGATCGGGCCAGACGACGAGAAGATCCCACGCCGTCGGTGACCACGGCCGCTGCCTCCGGGTCGTAGGGAATCTCGCCGAGCACGGGGATCCCCGACAGACGCTCGATCTCCCGTGCCCGGTGAGCACCGCGTCCCACCGCCACCAGGCCGACCCGTCCGCGACCCCACGAGACCACCGACTCCGAGCGGGCGAGGACGTGCATCGCCGAGGCGGCGTCGGATCCCGAGACCAGGCACACCCTGTCCGCTCGTGCCATCCACGGCGAGACGTCCCGTCCACGCTCGGGCAGCCGACCCAGGTCGACGATCAGGTCGACCGGGGGGGAGCACGCGGCCACGGTCCGCTCGGCCCGGTCCTGGATGTCGACCGACCACGAGGCAGACGAGTCGGCAACGTGACCTACCAGGACATCGAGACCCCCGGGGAGCTGCTGGAGATGGTCGTCCAGCGACGTCTCGGCCCCCGGCCGGCGGACTGCGGCGAGCAGCGACGTCCATCCGGTGCCTCCCGAGAGCGCGTAGCGTGCAGTCAGGTCACCTCCGGCGGGATCGCACTCGACGACCACCGGCCTCCGGTCGACCGGCCAGCTGGCGGCGACCAGGCAGGCGAGGGTGGTGACTCCGGGGGAACCCTTGCACGACGTCATGGCCACCACCGTCATGCTCCCCTGCCTCCCGAGGGGACCAGCACCAGGCTTACCTGCCCGGCCGCGGCGGCGACCGACACGTCTGCCGCCACCGGGGCCGCCACCTCGACCGACACCAGTTCCGTGGTGCTGCCGGAGGACGACGTCGGGGGCGCTGCCGTGGCGACGACGAGCGCACTCGGTACCAGGACGCCGGTGGAGCCGCCCGACGGTGCGAGGGATCCGGTCCCGCCCGACGACCCCGTCGACGGGAGACCGGCCATGCCGGCCGCCACCACAGGAGGGGCGGTCGACACCGCCGCACCCGGCGCCGCCGTCTGGACCACCATCACGGTCTCTCCGGCGCTGACGCCGGACGAGGGAAGCTGCCCGTCCTTGAGCGCGAGGCCGACCACCGCGCTGCCGGCCTGGATCACCGGAACGGAAGCGACATCGGCCGCGACGAGGAGCGAACCGGGGACGAGCGGCACGGCTGCCACCCGGCCCAGGACCCCTGCGGCGTCAGCGACGGTGACCGTTGCGAGTGTGCCCGTGGTCGAGATCGTGTCCGTCCCCAGGTCTGACGCCACGATCGTCTGTCCCTGGGCGACCGGTTGGACGACCGTCAGCACGTCGACGCGACGGCTGGCATGGGAGGCGATGCCGACAAAGACGGCGATGCTGGCGGCCACCAGGCCGACCGACGCCATGGCGAGCACGGGGCGCCGCACACGGACCCCACTCGGGAGCCGGGCGGCCGGGTCGGCCGATGGACCCGTGCCGCCACCGGGCACGGCACGTCGGAGGATCGACGTCACCACCGCACCCCACACTTCACGATCCCACTCGGACCATCTCCGGCCTTCATCCGTTCACGCTCTCGATCTGGAGCACCCGGAGCCGGGCAGTCGACGACGTCTCGACGCTGGGGAGCGCTCCACCACCCGGTGCACCCGTCGCCGTCCAGGACACGTCCCACACCACCGAGGCGGTGACCGCGAAGGACCCGTCGTTGGGGTTGCCGTCCGCCGACGGCTGACCGGCAGAGCTCATCGTGTAGGTGTACGCGCAGTCGGTCTGCTGCGCCGACGGGGACAGCGCTGGCCGATAGACCGCTCCCGGTCCGGGGCACGACAGCGAGGCCCCATCGCCCATGTCCCACGCGACGGATACCGGCACCGCCGTCGCCGTCGCCGTCACCCCCCCGACAGTGGCGCTCACCGAGAAGGGATGCCACAGGTCGGGGTCGATCCAGAGCCACGTGGGGAGGTTGACCACCGCCGCGAGCGGTGGGTCGAACGACAGCGCCGGGCGGGGAAGCTGCAACGAACGGTCGGCGTCGAGCGCGACCGTGTAGGGCGCCACCGGCGGAACAGGGGCCGGAGCCGATCCCTGCGAGATCCACAGGGTCTCGGTGGTGCTCGCGCCCCCACTGTCGGTACACGTGATCGAGTACCAGCTCCCGGGGAGGGTCGCTCCGGGCGGGGGCCCGAGGGCGTTGTTGAGCGTGAGGACCGTGTCCGTGCAGACGGTGCCGCCCCCTCCCCCCGACGTCGACACTGGAGATCCGGAGCCGGTACCGCCGGGCGTGCCGGCACCGGATGCGCCCGCCGACGCCCCGACGGTCACCGTTCCTCCGGAGTTGTCACCGGCACCAACACCCCCGTAGGCGGGGCTGGACCCGACCAACGGAACCCCGACCACCATCACCGCACCGACCGCCAGTGCGACTACGAGCCGGCGCATGCGCCCACCCGCACCGTCTGGTCTGCGACCTTCCAACCCGAACTCGTCGGAACCATCGTCGAGGTGACCAGCTCGTAGTCGGGTTGCCCCAGCACGCCCGGCACCGGGCGTCCGTTTCTAGGAAAGATCACGATCTCCTCCCCATGCACGCACGAGACCACCGTCGCCCCGGTAGCGGTCACGGTGGAGACCCGTGGGCTGCCGTAGAAGTCGGGGCCCCGGGCCACCTCCCCCCGGGCACGCATCCCCCGGAGCGCTGACTCTGCACCACCCAGCTGGGGATCGACCATCGTCGCAGCCAAGGCGGGGAACGACGGATCGGCGGTGAGGGCCGCGTCGTGGAAGGCCACCTGCGCCGCCTCCCAGGCTGCCACCACCCTTCGCTCCTGCGACCGGGACGACGTCCGCCGAGTCACCGCAGTCGGAGTGTTCCCGGTTCCGGGACGCGCGCTCGCTCCCGCTACCGGTTGGGTAGGCGCGCCTCCGCACGCCGTCGCTGTCACAGCGCACAGGGCGAGGACCGTCGCCCACAGTCGATCCCATCGACCCACCGTGTCTCGCGCCCCACGCCGCATCGTATTGATCCCTTCCGCCGTCACGGATCGGGCACCATAGAGGTGGCTACCACTCCCTGCAACCCATCTTTTGATGAGAACCTGTTCTCTCGTGCGCCTCACCATGTGTGCTTTTGCACGGATTGTGCAACGGCTTACAGATGGACGTCCGTCGGTGTTCACGGTTATGAGGCTGCGCTCCCTACCTTGCCCGCTACCGTGCCAGAAGCCCATGCCACAACCTTGCAGGACCGTTTCCGCAGTTCACCGGTGGTGTCTACTCAGATCCACCTGGGCATCTCCGACGAAGGACGTCCCGCCGACGCCGCACCCCCTGTCGTCGCGAGCCTGCCACGGCAACGAAGGTGCGCCACGGCATCACCAAACTGGTCGGCATTCCGTCGAACAAAACCTCCCGACAATGACCAATGTGATCCCTACCTATCGCGTTCTCGCTACCACGTTCCGTCAATCTTCTCT
>JAJYYG010000092.1 GCA_021801235.1 Actinomycetes bacterium | reverse complement strand
TCCGACGGCGGCATCTTCTCCTTCGGCGACGCGTCCTTCTACGGCTCCACCGGATCGCTGACCCTCAACCGGCCGGTCGTCGGCATGGCCCCCACCCCCGACGGGAGCGGCTACTGGCTGGTCGCCTCCGACGGCGGCATCTTCGCCTTCGGCGACGCGTCCTTCTACGGCTCCACCGGGTCGCTCACCCTCGACCGGCCGATCGTCGGCATGGCCCCTGCCCCGCGGGGGAGCGGCTACTGGCTGGTCGCCTCCGACGGCGGCATCTTCGCCTTCGGCGACGCGACGTTCTCCGGGTCGATCCCGGCAGGCCCGTGACACGTCCGACGCGCGTCCGGTCCCCTGGGCGCCGTGGGTCGGGGTCGTCTAGGGTCGCGCCCTGATGCGCGCGGCAGGAGACCTCGGCACGGAGGTGGCGCTACCACAGGGGGGCATGGCCCCGGCGACGCGGTTCCACGTCCGTCCCCGTCCGGGCCGGCCCGCCGGGGCGTGGCGCTCGGTCCTCTTCGCCCCGATCGGCGACGGGCAGACCCGCCGGCGCGGCTCGGACGCGGTCAAGGTCGGGGTCGCCGTGCTCGCCACCCTGGTGCTCTGGCGGGTGGTCCGGGCCGATTCCGCAGCGGAGCGTTCGATCCTGCACGCGCTGACCCCTGCGCCCGACGGGGTGCGTTGGCTGGTGACCACCCTCTGGTGGGTGGGCACCGTGGGGCTGGTCGTGGCGCTGGCCGGCGTGGCGCTCCTTTCCCGTCGCTGGCCGGTCATCCGCGATCCGCTGTTGGCGGGCGGCGGAGCGTGGATCGTGGTGAAGCTCCTCCAGGTGGGGTTCGGCGCCACTGGCGGCCGGCCACCGGTCCCGGTGTTCCCCGGCGTCAACGTGGGATTCCCGATCGCGACGCTGGCCGCCACCGTCGGGTTCGCGACCGCCGCCCTCCCGTACCTGGCCCGTTGGTTGCAGGTCACCATCGAAGTGGCGATCGCACTGGTCTCCGTGGTCGCGGTGGTCCACGGGTCGGGCCTCCCCGTGCCCGTGCTGGCCAGTGTGGCGGTTGGCTGGGGCGCCTCCGCCGCGGTCCACCTGGTCTTCGGGTCCCCGCTCGGTCTCCCGTCGGGCGACGAGGCGGCCGCGCTCCTGGTCGACCTCGGCCTCGCGGCGGCGGATGTGAGGCCGCGGGCACGGCAGGAGTGGGGTGTGGCCAGGTTCACCGGGAGGATCGAAGACGACGGGCCCGTCCGGGTCGACGTGTCGATCTACGGTCGGGACGCGTCCCAGGCCCGTCTCCTCTCCAAGGTGTTCCGCTTCCTCTTCTACCGGGACTCGGGTCCGGCCGTGGCCTTCACCCGGCGTCAGCAGGTGGAGCACGAGGCGTACCTCACGCTCATGGCCGGGCGGGCGGGGGCGCGGGTGCCGGACGTGATCGTGGCCGGTCCCTCGGGTGCCTCCCGGGACGCGGTGCTCGTCACCCGACCCCCGGTCGGGCACGCCCTGGCGTCGTTCCGCCGGTACACCCCGGCCGAGGACGGGGCGGGCGGGGACGGGGACGCCACCGCGGCTCCGGCGCCGCCGGTGGACCCCGACGCACCCGTCGCCGACGACGGGGTGCTCGACGCCCTGTTCGCCCAGGTGGCGTTGCTCGCTGCCGCCGGCATCGCCCACGGCGGCGTCTCGCCCGACACGGTGGTGGTGGGGGGAGCGGGTTCGGTCGGGCTCGTCGACTTCCGGGACGCCTCCACCGCGGCCGACGCCGTCCAGATCCAACGGGACGCGGCTGCGGCGCTCGCCACGGCGGCCCTGGTGGCCGGCCCGGAGCGAGCGGCCCGGGCGGCATCGCGGACCCTCGGGCGGGACGCGCTGGTGGCGGCGTTGCCCTTCGTGCAGCGGACCGCGCTCAACAACGCGGTCGCCCACGACCTGCGGGGTCACAAGCAGCTCCTGCGGGACGTCCGCGAACAGGCCGCCGCCGCGGTGGGTGTCGAGGTGCCCAAGCTGATCGAGCCCCGGAGGGTCAGCTGGGTGAACCTGGCGATGGTGGCGGGCACCCTGATCGGCGGCTGGGCGCTCCTCGGCGTGCTCATCAACGTCACCCACTCCTGGGGGACCATCAAGGGAGCGAACCTGGCGTGGGTGGCGGTGGTGTTCGTGCTGGCCCAGGCGGCATACCCGGCCATCGCCGTCACCACGGTGGGCTCGGTGACCGAGCCGGTCCCCTTCGGTCAGGCCTGGGCGCTCGAGATGTCCGACACCTTCGTCGCCCTCGCCGGGGGATCGATGGCGGTCCTCGGCACCCGGGTCCGGTTCTTCCAGAAGCAGGGGTTCGACAGCACGCTGGCCGTCAGCTCCGGGGTGCTGGTCAGCACGGCCAGCTGGATCGTCAAGGGCGCCCTGTTCCTCATCGCCCTCCCCATCGCCTTCCACAACTTCAACTTCGTCAGCTCGCCCACGGGCGACCAGGGCTACGGCCACCTCGTCTGGTTCGTCATCCTGATCGTCCTCGCGGTCACCCTCCTGGTGGGAGCGGTGCTCTTCGTCCCCCGGCTGCGCCGTCTGGCCGGGAACAAGCTCCGTCCCAAGCTCTCGGAGATCTGGTCCCATCTCCGGGTCCTGGCCACCCACCCCCGCAACCTCTTCCAGATCTTCGGGGGCAGCATCGCCGCCCAGGTGCTTGTCGCCCTCGCCCTCGGTGCTGCACTGCACGCCTTCGGGGCCCGGCTGGGTCTGGCCACCCTCGTCGTCGCCCTCACCCTCGCCTCCATGCTCGGTGGGATCTCGCCGACCCCGGGGGGGATGGGGGTGGTCGAGGCGGGGATGATCCTCTGCCTGACCGCTGCCGGGGTGTCCCAGACCGACGCCGTTGCCGCCACCTTCGTCCAGCGGCTCTTCACGTCGTACCTGCCGCCCATCTGGGGATGGTTCACCATGGTCTGGATGCGGAAGCGGGACTACCTCTAGCGGCTGCGCCCGGTCCTTCGTTCCCCCCGACTTCCGTCCTCCTCCGCGTCCCCCGCCGGTGCGGAGCGCCCGGGAGCGTCGTCCAGGCCGGGGTACCGCCGCAGGCGCCCGAACCGCCCGAGCCGGCCCGCGTTGACGGCGACGTCGGCGGCGTCGAGCATGCGCAGGTCGCCGCGGCTGTTGCCGTAGGCCCAGATCCGGTCGGGCGCCTCCCCGGATACCGCCGCCCATGCCTGCAAACGCCGGAGCTTCTCCGGTCCCCGGCAGTTCTGCCCTTCGTAGTATCCGGTGATCCGCCCGTCCTCCACCGCCAGCTGGGTGGCGACGACGCCGTCGACCCCGAGGAGCCGGCCCGCCTCCCGCACGTAGGACTCGGGCGAGGCGGAGACGATGACGACCCGGTCGCCGCGCGCCTGGTGCCACGCCAGCCGCCGGGCGGCGTCCGGGCGGAGGCGGGTCCGGAGGTGGTGCCGGGCGAACTCCACGCCCGCGGCGTCGAACTGCTCTGCGTCGGTCCCACCCAGCACCCGGACGAAGAGCGCCTCCTTGGCTCGATCGGCGCGATCGCCACCGGCTGTGGCGGCCAGGGCCAGGTCGGGGGAGAGGGCGGCCGTGGCGGCCAGGACGCGGCCGCGCCCGGCCACGGCCGTCAGGAACGGGAAGACGCTGCCCCCACGGGTGAGTGTCCCGTCGAAGTCGAAGGCGGCGATATCGGACATGGACGCACAGTCTGCCCGTTGGCGCGGTCGCCATCGAACCGGGCCCGGGTGGGAGCGGAGAATACCTGACTGGATAAGTCGACAATCACCCCTGCGATCGGGTACCGTGAGGGGACGCCGACCGGACCGAGTGCGGGAGGCGGCACCAGGGAGGTCTGTCAGGGCGACCGTCGCCGACAGACCCATCCGACAGACCCATCCGACCGACTGATCCGACCGACTGATCCGACCGACTGATCCGACCGACTGATCCGACAGACCACCGCAGCCGCAACGCCGCTGCGGAGACAAGGAGCATCACCATGGCAATCCGTCTGGGCGACGAGGCCCCCGACTTCACCGCAGAGACCACCGAGGGGACCATCCGCTTCCACGACTATCTCGGCGACAGCTGGGGGATCCTCTTCTCCCACCCGAAGGACTTCACTCCGGTATGCACCACCGAGCTGGGTGCGTTCGCGAAGGCCAAGCCGGAGTTCGACAAGCGGAACACCAAGCTGATCGGCGTGTCGGTGGACGACGTCGCCTCCCATCAGAAGTGGGTGGGCGACATCGCGGAGACGCAGGGGGCGGCCCTCAACTATCCCCTGATCGGTGACGAGGACCGCAAGGTCGCCGGGCTGTACGACATGATCCACCCGAACGCCGACGACACGCTCACCGTGCGGTCGGTGTTCATCATCGGCCCGGACAAGAAGGTGAAGCTGACCCTCACCTATCCGGCGTCGACCGGTCGGAACATCAGCGAGATCCTCCGGGTCCTCGACTCCCTGCAGCTGACCTCCGAGTACAAGGTGGCGACCCCGGTCAACTGGAAGGACGGGGACGACGTCATCATCACCACCGCGGTGTCGGACGACGAGGCGAAGGACCGGTTCCCCAAGGGATTCACCACGTTGAAGCCCTACCTCCGCCTCACCCCCCAGCCCAACCGGTAGCCCCGGCACCACGGCACGGCCTGCAGCCGGAGGTTCCCCCGGCGGGCGGGGCCCGGCCGTCCGATCGGTTGCCGCCGGTGACCGATCGGACGGTGCGGGGCTCCCGTCCGGCCGATGCTGCTACCATTGTCGAACGGCCAGTCGCTGGCTGATGTCCGAACTTCACAGAGGTCGATACCACTCCATGCCAGACAAGCAGGCCACCATCTCCGAGTACCGTCTCCACGAGACGGACACCGGATCGCCCGAGGTGCAGATCGCCATTCTGAGCGAGCGGATCACCCATCTGACCGAGCACCTCAAGGTCCACAAGGGCGATCACCACACCCGGCGGGGGCTCCTGAAGCTCATCGGCCGCCGCCGCCGCCTCCTCGACTACGTGAGGAACAACGACGTCGAACGGTACCGGGACATCATCGGACGGCTCGGGCTGCGTCGCTGAACCACGGTCTCACCCCGCCCGGCCTCGGCCGGGCGGTTCCAATTCCTCCCCGGCAGCACGCCGGGAGGCCACCGGGTGGCACCGCCGCCCTGTGGTAGCAGCGGTGGCCCACACCCGTGGTCCACCTCCGACAGACCGGCCGCTCGCGGAGGTCAGTCACCAGTTGCCGATCCCCCGGCCCGCGGAGGTCAGGTGGTCGACAACTGGGAACTGGCTCGGGGCGTCCCCGAACACAGCAAGGAGCGTCATGTCAGACGCCATCACCGTTTCGTCCCCGATCAGCGGGACTGACCGCACCCTCACCTTCGAATCCGGGAAGCTGGCCCAGCAGGCCGACGGGGCGGTGGTCGGCCGCATCGGCGACACCGTCCTGCTGGCCACGGCCACCGCCGCCCGTTCGGTCCGGGAGGGCACCGACTTCTTCCCTCTGACGGTCGACATCGAGGAGCGGACCTACGCGGCCGGGAAGATCCCCGGCTCGTTCTTCCGCCGGGAGGGGAAGTCCTCGGACCAGGCCATCTTGACCTGCCGGCTGATCGACCGCCCGCTCCGGCCCTCGTTCCCGAGCGGGTTCCGCAACGAGGTCCACGTGGTGGGGACCATCTTCGGGGCGGACCAGCACAACCCCCATGACGTCCTCGCCATCAACGCCGCCTCGGCGGCACTGATGCTCTCGGGCATCCCGTTCGACGGTCCGATCGGAGCGGTGCGGATCGCGTACGGCACCGACGGGCAGTGGATCCCCCACCCGACCTTCGAGGAGGGCGAGGAGTCCACGTTCGAGCTGGTGGTCGCCGGCCGTGCGCTGAGCGAGTCGGACGACACGGACATCGCCATCATGATGGTCGAGGCCGGCGGGACCGAACGGTCCTTCCAGTACTACGACGAAGGGGCGCCTCTTGTCACCGAGGAGGTCCTCGCCGACGGGCTCGAGGCGGCCAAGACGTGGATCCGGGAGTCGATCCTGCTCCAGCGCCGCCTTGTGCAGGCCCATGTCGACGCCACGGGACCGATCGTCCCGATCGAGTTCTCGACGTTCTCGGACTACGGCGACGACGTGATGGAGCGGGTAGCCGCGGTCGGAAGCGGACCCGTCGATGCCGCCAACCGCATCACGGCGAAGGCCGAGCGGAACGAGGCGCTGGCCCAGGCCACCGCGACGGTGATCGAGCAGCTGGCCCCCGAGTTCCCGGACCGCGAGCGGGAGATCAAAGCCGCGGTGCGGGGGCTCACGAAGAAGCTCGTGCGCAAGCGGATCGTCGAAGAAGGCGTCCGGATCGACGGTCGGGGGACGTCGGACATCCGCCCGCTCTCGGCCGAAGTCGACCTCTTCCCGACCGCACACGGGTCCGCCCTGTTCCAGCGGGGCGAGACCCAGGTGCTCAACGTGACCACGCTCGGGATGCCGCGGATGAACCAGCTCCTCGACACCATCACCCCGGTGGAGTCCAAGCGCTACATGCACCACTACAACTTCCCGCCCTACTCGACGGGGGAGACCGGCTTCATGCGGGGCCCCAAGCGCCGTGAGATCGGGCACGGGCTGCTCGCCGAGCGGGCTCTGCTGCCGGTGATCCCCTACGAGGAGGAGTTCCCCTACACCTTCCGACTGGTCTCCGACGTCCTCTCCTCGAACGGGTCGACCTCGATGGCGTCGGTCTGCGGATCCTCGCTCTCGCTGATGGCCGCCGGGGTACCGATCAAGGCCCCGGTCGCCGGCATCGCCATGGGTCTCGTCTACGACGAAGGTCGCTACGTGACACTGACGGACATCCTGGGAGCGGAGGACGCCTTCGGGGACATGGACTTCAAGGTGGCCGGGACCCGGGACTCCGTGACGGCGCTCCAGCTCGACACGAAGATCGACGGGTTGCCGGCCGAGGTCCTGGCCAAGGCGCTGCTCCAGGCGAAAGAGGCGCGGCTCACCATCCTGGACGTGATGGCCGCGGCCATCGACGGCCCGCGGCCGGAGGTCGCCGCCTCGGCGCCGAAGATCATCTCCTTCGAGATCCCGATGGACAAGATCGGCGAGGTGATCGGGCCCAAGGGCAAGGTCATCAACGCACTGCAGCAGGAGACCGGAGCCGACATCGCCGTCGACGACGACGGCATGGTCGGGACGGTCACCATCGGGGCCAAGGACGGCACCGCCGTCGAGGAGGCGCGGCGCAGGATCTCGACGATCCTCGACCCGCCGCTGGCCGAGGTCGGGGCGGTCTACCCGGGCAAGGTGGTCAACATCACCAAGTTCGGAGCGTTCGTGAACATCCTGCCCGGGCGCGACGGGCTCCTCCACATCTCGAAGATCGGCCGCGGCAAGCGGGTCGAGCGGGTCGAGGACGTGCTCGAGTTGGGGCAGTCGGTCGACGTGAAGGTCGACGACATCGACCCACAGGGCAAGGTCTCCCTGTCGATGGCCGGTGAGGGTCCGGAGGACTCTGCACCGTCCGGCCGCTCGGACCGGCCCGGCGGGGGAAGGTCTGCCCGTCCGGAGACCGGAGGCAGCCGTGCGGGTCGCGGCGACCACGCCGATCCCGGGAACGGTGAGCCGTCCCGGTCGGCGCCGTCGGCCACCGGGGTCGCCTCGTTCGAGGACGCCTTCGAGGCGGAGCTGGTCGAGGAGTTCGGCGACCTGGGCCCGGCCGGCGGTGGCGCCCCGGAGCGGTCCGACGGAGGTGGGCGCAGCCGGGGGGGCCGCCGCCGCCGGTGATCCGCACGGGCACCCTGGCCTCGGGGATGCGCGTCGTGACGGACCGGATGACGGAGGCCCGCTCGGTCAGTGTCGGATTCTGGGTGGGGACCGGCTCGCGCGACGAGGGTGAGGACTGGGCCGGGGCGTCGCACTTCCTCGAGCACCTGCTGTTCAAGGGGACCGAGGAGCGGACCGCCTCGTCGATCGCGGAGGCGGTCGACGAGGCGGGTGGCGACTTCAACGCCTACACCACCAAGGAGTACACCTGCTTCTACATCCGGCTCCTGGCGGAGGACCTGGCCCTCGGCCTCGACATCCTGTCGGACATCATGAGGCGGCCCGCCCTCCGTGAGGAGGACGTGGACGCGGAACGGTCGGTGATCCTCGACGAGATCCTGATGCACGCCGACGAGCCGGCGGACGAGGCGGCGGAGCAGAGCAACGCCGCACTGTTCCCCGGCCACCCTCTCGGGCGTG
>JAJYYG010000043.1 GCA_021801235.1 Actinomycetes bacterium | reverse complement strand
CACCGGCGTCCCCACCAGTGGGCTCATCCTCGGGGTCGACCGCTAGGCACCGGAGCGACGGGGGGCGGGTCGGGCGTCACCAGCTCGCCGCCTGCCGTCTGGCGGCCGCCCGGAGGATCCCTCGGACGAGGGTGGTGCAGGGATAGGGTGCAGCGGTGGAGCCGACGCCACATTCGACTCTGCTGCCCCGGCTTCCGCCGGGCCCGGGACCCGGGTTGGAAGGTCCGAGGCCGGTGGGTACCGTGGTGGCTGGCGCGCTCCTCCGGCCGCGACCGGGAGGCCGGGAGCACGGGGCAGGGGAACGACGGTGAGCCTCGGCGTACTGACGGGCAGCGAACGGGGAACGGACACAGCCGAACCTCCGGAGCCGCGGGTGGCGGGGCGTGTCCGCCGCGGAGCGGCCGCCGGCGTGGCCGTCGGTGTGTTCGCTCTCATCGTGGCGGACCTGCCCGGTCTCTCCTTCTCGGTGTGGGCACCGAAGATGGCTGTCCTCATGGTGTTGGGGGCCGCCGGCCTCCCGGTGCTGTGCATGCGGGCCACGGCCGGCCGCATGTCGGCCATGGGCCCCCCGGCCATCGCCGCACTGTTGTTCGTGGCGATCGCCGCCGTATCGACAGCCGACTCGGGCGCGGTGGTCTCCGCGGTGGTCGGTCTTTACAACCAGGGGACCGGGCTGGTGTTCGTGGTGGCGCTCGCGGGTGTCTGGGCACTGGGCACGTTGATCGACGACCACGGGCGGCCCCTGGTCGAACACGCCATCGTGACGGGTGCGGTCGTGAACGCGGTGGTGGCCGTGGCCCAACAGACGGTCGGTCTGTCGTCCACGGTGCCGGCGTTCGGCACTCATGCTTCCGGGCTCCTCGGCAACCCGATCTTTCTGGGGGCGGTGTGCGTGGCCGCACTCGCGCTCTTGGGGGGCAGGTTCGTCGACGAGCCGCGGCGTTGGGCCACGCCGGTCGTGCTGGTCGGGATCGGGATCGGTGCCTCGGCGGAACGTCTGCCCGTGCTCCTGATGCTCGGGGTGTTCGCAGCCGAAGTGTTCGTGGCCCTGTGGCGGGGCCGACTGGCCGGCCAGCCGCGCCGGCTGGCTCGACTGATCGGCTTCGCCGGCCTCGCAGTGGCCGGATGGATCGTCGGTTCGGTGCTCTACCCGCTCGCGCATGGGCACGGTCTGTTCGGTTCGTTCGCCGGCGGAGGTGGAGCCGGGGCGATCGGCTACACAGCGCAGTCCACCGTCCAGTCGACCTTCGGGGACCGGCTCGACATCTGGCGCGTGGCGGTCACCGCCGTCGGAAAGCGACCGCTGTTCGGGTTCGGTCCGGGGCAGTTCCGGGACGCCACCTCGGGCCTGGTGCCGCTCTCCCTGGCCCGGTCGATGGGCTCGACGGTGTTCGCCGACGGGCACAACCTCTTCGTGGAGTACGCCACCACCACCGGGCTACTGGGCTTGGCCGCGTTGGTCGGCTGGCTGGTGCTGGCGGCGCGCCGGCGCAGGGGGCGCCTTGTGCTGATGGCGGCCGTGCTTGGGATCATCGGCATGGCCGAGCCGCTCAACGTGGTGACGACGCCACTCCTGTTCCTGGGGCTCGGCGCCGCCGCGATCGCTCCACGCCCCGTCATGGGCAGTTGGCACCAGCGCGTGCGTGGTGCGCTGCGTGCGCTGCGGGAGCCGGGTGGGCCCTCGGACCGAGGTGGCGTCCCCGGCGGGAGGGGGGGGCGCGTGGCCGTCATGGTGTGCGCGGGGATCGCCGCACTGGTCGGGTTGGCACTGGTGGTCGGTGACGTCCAGTACGAGCAGGCGGTCGCGCACTCCACGGTCGGCAGCCAGACTGCTGCCATCAGGTTCGCGACCTCGGCAGATCACGAGCTCTTCGCCTGGCCCGACCCCCAGTCCCTGATGGCCCAGGCCGAGCTGATCCGCAATTTCGGCGTGACGCCCGCGGCTGCCGCACGGGCGGGCCTCCACGCGGAGCAGGCGGTGAGGCGGGACCCGACCGACGCCGATCTCTGGGACGTGCTGGCGGAGGCTCAGATGGATGCCGGTCACCTGCGCGCCGCCGAGCGGTCGGCGGAGAACGGGGTCCGTCTCCGTCCGTTCGATACCAGCCTCCTCAACACCCTCGGCTTCATCGCCCGACGTCAGGGTGACACGGCACGGGCCCGATACTGGTTCGAGCGATCGCTGGCAGTGATACCTGGCCAACAGATCGTCCGCGAGCTCGCGGTGCGGGGCTGTGTTCCGAGCTCCATCGTCGGCCTGTTCCCCCCTGACGAACGGTGCCCGTAGCGCGGTCGTCCGCGGGCCGGGAGGACGATCCCGAAGCGCTCGACACCACTCGCCCCCGACTGGGTGGCGGCGTGGTAGCCCCTGACGGCCGGCGGGCCAGGTACGACCCGGGCTCCGCTACCCACGTAGCATGGCGAGGGATGCATGCGGCGACCGCCAGGGGACCGGGCGACGGCTTGGTAGAGCCAGAGCTTCCTCCGCACTACGGGGTGCTTCTCGACCAGCTCGGCGCGCTTGCACCCGTGTCCGAGCAGCGCCGGGCGCTGACGGAGGCTGCGATCGACGTCTGGCGCCGTCCCGGGTTCGACACGTTCGCAGCCGTGGCCAACCTGCGGTTCGAACCGTTCGACCATCAGCTGAGCGCGGCGTCGGTGGTGCTCCAACGGATGTCCGGCCGGGCGATCCTGGCCGACGAGGTCGGGCTGGGCAAGACCATCGAGGCGGGTATCGTCCTCTCGGAGTTGCGGGTGCGGGGCCTCGCCCGCCGGGTCCTGGTGCTCGCCCCGACCGGTCTCGTCGGTCAGTGGGGAGAGGAGCTCGAACGCAAGTTCGCGGTCCCGACCGTGGTGGCGGGGGCCGGGGGCTGGTCCGAGGAGTCCACGGGCACCATCGAGGATCCCGTGGTGCTGGCCTCCCTGGCCACGGCCAGGCGCTCGTCCCTGCGCGATCTGCTGACCGAGGTGGCGTGGGACCTGGTGGTGGTCGACGAGGCACATCGGGTCCGGAACCCGCGCACCGCGTCGTCCAAGCTGGTCCGCACCCTGCAAGCGCGGTTTCTGCTCCTGTTGACGGCCACACCCGTGGAGAACCGCATCGACGACCTCTACCATCTGGTGTCGCTGGTGCGGCCGGGTCATCTCGGGACCATTGCCGACTTCCGCCGCCGGCACACGCTCCCCGAGAGAGCCACCGCCTCCGGCCCACCGCCACCGGAGGCCACGGTCGAGGTCGCGGCGCTCGGGGTCCTCCGCCGAAGTCTTCGTGACGTGATGGTCCGCCATCGCCGCAGCGAGGTGGCTCTGATGCTGCCGAGGAGGCTCGCCGAGACCCGTTCCGTGGTGCCGGCAGACGGCGAGGCTGCGCTCTACCGGCTGATCGCCGAGCGCGTGCGCTCCGAGGGACGCCAGGCGGGGGCGGGTCGGTCGATGGCCCTGCGGACCGTCCTGCGGCTGGCGGGCTCGTCGCCACGGGCCGTCGCCCCGACGCTCGACCGCATGGGCTGGTCAGACCTGGCCGAGCTCGGACGCTCGACCCAGACGTGTGCGAAGACGGACGCGCTCGGCGCACTCGTCCACCGGCACGTCGCGGCGGGAGAGAAGGTGATCGTCTTCACGTCGTTCCGGGAGACCTTGGCCCAGCTGGTCGCCGCCCTGGACGCGCGGGGCCTGCCGGTGGCCGAGTACCACGGTTCGCTCGACAGGCGGGCGAAGGACGCGGCCATCGCCGCCTTCGAGGGCGAGGTGGACGTGCTCGTGAGCACCGAGTCGGCCGGCGAGGGGCGCAACCTCCAGTTCTGCCACGCGATGATCAACTTCGACCTTCCGTGGAACCCGATGCAGATCGAGCAGCGGCTCGGACGCATCCACCGGATCGGCCAGACCCACGACGTGGTGCTGACGAACCTGGTGAGCCGGGGCACCATCGAGGAGCGTATCCTCGACGTGCTCCACACCAAGCTCAACCTGTTCGAGCTGGTGGTGGGCGAGCTCGACATGGTGCTCGGCCGCGTCGGCGAGGACTTCCAGTTCGAAGAGGCGGTGTTCGACGCCCACGTCGCCAGTGTCGACGATGCCGAGCTGGCCGACCGCCTGGATGCGCTCGGCTCCACCCTGGTCGAGGCGGGTGCCGAGTATGCGGGGAGCCGGGCACGCACCGACGACCTAGTCGCCGAGGTCGACGACGGACCGGCAGTGCGACGTGACGCGGCAGGGGTCCGGTGAGCACGGCGAAGTCGGGCATCGACTTCTTCGTCGCCTATGCGGAGGCGGAGGGTGCGCTGGCCGAGGCGGTGCCGGAGGGAGCGTTGCTGGTGCTCCCGGAGGAGCTGCGCGATGCGTTGAGCCTGCCCGAGGAGGTCAGGTTGACCGCCGACCCCGAGACCGCCCGGGAGGACGGGTTCTTGCTTGTCACCGCAGGCCATCCGCTCCTGATGGCAGGGGCGCGCACGGTCCTCGCCCGCGGTGACGTCGGCTGTGCGACCCTCCCGCGCCAGGTGGGGCTTCCCCCCACACCCGGCATGCTCGAGGACAAAGCCCGCCAGCAGGTCGCGGTCGACCACGGTCGCATCGAGGTGAGGCTTCCTCCGGTTGCCGACGACTTCCTGGTGCTGCGAGTGGGCGCGCTGGTGACGTACAGCATCACCATCGACGAGCAGGTGCAGGAGCTCGACGAGGTATGGGTGGAGGCCAGTTCGGGCCGGGAGGTCCCCGCCGAGCTGTCGGAGAGGCTCCGGCGCGCCGCGCTGGAGCCGGGAGCGACGCCGGGGACGGCCGTCCCGACCGGTCCCGGCACGACCGGCGCCCATCAGGTGCTCTGCGCCCATGCCGCCCAGCGGGTCGCCGAGCTCGCCCGCCAGACTTCGGCCCGGCTGCGCGCCCAGCTCGGGATCGTGGACGACTACTACGAGCGGGTGCTGGCCGGTATCGAGGAACGGTCGAACCGTGCGGGCAGCGATCGGGCGGCGATGCTGGCGGAGCAGGCAGAGGCGACCCGACGCGAGTGGGCACGCCGACGCTCCGAGGTGGCTGACGACCTGACGCCGTCCTTCGAGGTGCAGCCGTTCCGGCTGCACCTGGTGGTGGTCCCGGCGTACGTGGTCCCCGGCGAGGTGCGCCGGGGAGCCCGCCCGTACCCGTTGCCGCTGACCTACCTCCCGGTCGTGTCCTCGTACCTCCCACCCCGGTGTCCGTCCTGCGGGGCCGAAGAGCACCTGGTGGCCGGCAAGGACCGGCTCGGATGCCGCTCGTGCATGGCCCCCGGACCGTCCGGCACGATCCCTCCCGACCGTGGGACGAGTGGTCGGGCACCGGTCGGACCAGCCGTCGAGGCAGCCGTCGGAGGAACGCCACCGCAGCTCAGCTCCGGAGGGAGCCTGCGGGTCGGCCGCCAGGCCGCTCCGCCTGGTGGCCGGAGACCGGACGCCCCGTCGCACCGCGCCCCCGGAGCCCGTTCGGTCCCGACCCGGGCGTCCACCGCCTCCGACAAGCACTCCACCGGGCGGGTCACTCCGAAGGGATCGGTGGCCACGCCGTCCACACCGCGGTCGGGGATGAGGGTGGCGACCGCCTTCTGGTCGTCGGTGCGGTCAGGCGAGTTGCGGGCACGGGACACGGTGGCCGGCTCACCCATCGGGGCGCTCCTCCGGCTCTACGGTGCTCTCGGACCCGCCTTGGTGGTCGGGCTGGAGGATCCGAGGCGGATCGCGGCGGTGACCGCGTCGCCCGTCATGGTCAGGGAGGACGGGTCTTCCCGGGTGGTCGGTGAACTGGAAGCTCCGGGCGAGGCAGCGACGTCTTTCGGTCTCACCTGGCGGACCGGATCCCGGGCGAGCTACCTCGAAGTGGAGGGATTGCCCTTGGAGGAGGTCGGTCTGCTCCTCGTCCGCCGCGACGAGTACGGAAGACGCTTCCGTCACCGGTACCGTTCGCTGCTGGGAGCGCCTCCCGACCCGATCGTCGCGCTGGATCCCACGGCGTCTCTCCTGCTCGACCGGGCGACCCGGTTCGCCGGGCTCGGCTATGCGGCACGCTGCCTCGCCGTGTGGTGGTCGATGGCCGAAGAGCAGGAGGCAGTCGGCGAGGGTGGTGCCCACACCGACGACCTTGGTCCCGCCGCTGCCGCCGCGGTCGAGTCGCTTGTCGCCAAGCGGCTCGGGATGCGGGTGACGGTCCCGGCCCTGGCCGAGCGGTACGGGTGTCCGGTCGAAAGCGTCCGTCGGTACGGGCGGCTCCTGCTCCCGCTCTCTCGGCGCGGGAGAGAGCTCGGGTGGTAGGACCGGCCTCGTTGCGGTGGCATCCACCGAACCGCTCGAGCACTGACCGGGCTCTCTTGGACCGCACCGGACCGGTGCGCAGACCCGCTTACCCGACCCGGCCGAGCTCGTCACCGACCGCCCGGGCCTCGATGTCGAGGCGACGGAGGATCCCCGGGACGATCCGGCGTTCGGCCATGCGTCCGACCCCGGGCACCGCTTTCGGGCTCCGACATCGGCTCTCGGGAGCAGGCGCCAAGCCACCCTGACCTGCGTTGGCTGAAGACCGTCGTAGTGCGCGTCAGGGAGAAGGCAGGCAAGACGTATCAGGTGGGGTCCTGGGAGACGCACCGAAGCGGCCGATGGGGGGCCGGCGGCCGTGGCTGTTGACGCGTCGCCAGTTGCTCGGGCGAGGTCTCTCCCCCGACCACGAGAGAGAGCTGTCAAGAACATGCCGAGGCCAACCGGCTCATCAGGACTGTTCACTCGTTCGAGCGGGGCGACTTGGTATGAAGTCGGGTGGACAGGACAACGTCGCAACCCAAGCCACTCGACACCCGCATGCAGGCGATGTGGGAGGCATATGGCACGGTTGGAACGGCGATTGCCTGCCACCCTGATCTTCGCTACGGTGTCGGCCAGTTTCGGTCAGCGGGACCGCAGCCGTAGGCGAAGGGCGGAGCCGGATGCGGTCGGTAGTGTCGGAACGACGGTCGGTCGGGGTAGCGAGATCTCGCACCAGCAGAGCGAGGCGAGTGGCAGGGGCGTTCGGGGTCGTGTGCGTCATGGCCCTCACGGCCTCAGCCTGCGGGTCGCCTCCGGTATCCAGTGCTCCGCAGAACGTGTCCGCCCTTCTGGTGGGCACCAGTGCCGTGGTGGTCTGGAGCCCTCCGATAGCGGACGGCGGTTCGCCGATCACCCAGTACATCGTCATCCCCTCGACCGGCAGCCAAGTGACCGTTCCGGGCAGTGCCGTCAGCGCCACCGTGCCTGGCATTACATCAGGAACAGCGGTTACCTTCACGGTCGAAGCTCAGAATGCCAACGGCACGAGCGCAGCGTCGAACCCCTCCGCACCGGTGGGGCCGTAGTTGCGCTATCGAAGCGTGACTCCAGGGCTCCTGGTGCGTCCGAGCTGCTGGACGCACCAGGAGCCCTGGAGTCAAAAGGCGGATCCGATGAACCCGTTGGCAAAGCGCCGCCATCCTTCATCTCGAATCCGATCTCGCAGATTCCAAGGCACGATCGTCGCCCTCTCAGGACTTGTCATCCTATTATCGGTGGGAATCGGAGTGCCACATCGTGCTGCAGCAGCGACGACCTACGTCTTTCAGAGTGTGGCGGTCACGCCGAAGGTGAAGATTCGTCCATCGCTGGCGAGCAATGTGGGGTCGTGTGTGCCCCCTGCGGTGCTGAGTAGTTCTCCAATGCCACAAGTGACCACTCCGGCCAGTTCAGTGCAATATTCTGGATGTGCGGTATCGACTCTCGATGGCGCTTCGTGGTCTGCTCCGATCAACCCGTTTGCTAATGACGGTGTTTTTGGGGACGCAATCGCACCTATCTACAATTTTGGCTTCTACTACGGGAGTCGCAGCGCGTGCACCCCCACCAGCTGTGCACTGGTGTCGGGGCGCGGATTCGTGTCGTTCTTCAATGGCACCTCATGGTCCACTCCGACCAACCCGTTCGCTTCCGACGGCGTCTCAGGCGACGCTGTTGCACCCAGCTACTACGGGTACGGGCAGATTTGCACCCCTATCAACTGTGCACTGGTGTCGAGGCGCGGGTTCGTCTCGTTCTTCAATGGCACCTCATGGTCCACCCCGACCAACCCGTTCGCCACCGATGGCGTCTCGGGTGATTCCGCCTCCTACTACGACTACGGGTACGGGCAGAGTTGCACCCCCACCAGCTGTGCACTGGTGTCGGTGGACGGATTCGTGTCGTTCTTCAATGGCACCTCATGGTCCACTCCGACCAACCCGTTCGCTTCCGACGGCGTCTCAGGCGACGCTGTTGC
>JAJYYG010000049.1 GCA_021801235.1 Actinomycetes bacterium | reverse complement strand
GGGGAACCTGGTCTTCGTCGGCGAGCTGTTGAAGGAGTGGGAGCCGGCGGCGATCCGGCTGGCCCTGCTCGGCCACCACTACCGGGGGGACTGGGAGTGGACCGCGGACGACATGCCGGCGGCTGCAGTGCGGTTGGGCGCCTGGCGGCGGGCCGCCGCAGGCGGCTCCCGGGGATCCCGGGGGCCGGACTCCGACGATCCGGCGCTCGAGGACGTACGCGGACGCCTCGACGACGATCTGGACACCCCCGGCGCCCTGTCGGCGATCGACGACCACGCGGCCGCCGGCCACCCGGTCGCCTCCGCCGCCGCCCTGCTGGGCGTCGACCTCTGAGCGCCTTTCCCGACGGGCGGTCCCGGTACCCCGGACCGGACCTGTCCCCCGGCCGGACGGCGAACCCGTAGCATCGGGGTCGCACATCTGCGGTCCGAGCGCGTCCGTGTTCCGGGCACGTTCCACCATCCGGGCACGTTCCACCATCCGAGCACGTTCCACCATCCGAGAAAGGTGTCCCCATGGCAGGCGAGGTCAGCGTCCGGCTTCCAGACGGATCGACCAGGGCGCTCCCCGGCGGGGCCACTGCGGCGGAGCTGGCACGGGCGATCGGCCCGCGGCTCGCCAAGGCGGCAGTGGCTGCGGAGGTCGACGGGGTCGAGGTCGATCTCGCGGCCGAGCTGCCCGACGGGTCGACGGTCTCGGTGGTGACGGCCAACTCGGAGGAGGGGAGGGCGGTCCTGCGCCACTCCACCGCCCACGTCCTGGCCCAGGCGGTGCTCCGGCTCTGGCCGGGCGCCCACTACGCCATCGGCCCGGTGATCGAGGACGGGTTCTACTACGACTTCGAGCTCCCGGGCGGCGCCCACTTCAACGACGACGACCTGGCCCGCATCGAGGCCACCATGCGGGACATCATCGCCGAGGACCAGCCGTTCATCCGGCACGAGCACGCCATCGAGGAGGGGCTCGACCTCTTCGCCGACCAGCCTTTCAAGCGCGAGATCATCGAGGCGGTGCGGGCCGGGGCGGCCGAAGTCGACGCGGCGGCGCCCGCCGGTCCCGGTGCCCCACCGGTGGTGTCGACCTACTGGAACTCGCCCGGGTTCACCGACCTCTGCCGGGGTCCGCACGTCCCGTCCACCGGTCGGCTCGGCCACTTCGCGCTGATGCGGGTGGCGGGCGCCTACTGGCGCGGCGACGAGAAGCGTCAGCAGCTCCAGCGCATCTACGGAACGGCCTGGGAGTCGGACAAGGCCCTGGCCGACCACCTCCACCGGCTGGAGGAGGCCGAGCGACGGGACCACCGCAAGCTCGGGGCGGAGCTCGACCTCTTCTCCTTCCCGGAGGAGATCGGATCGGGGCTGCCGGTGTTCCACCCGAAAGGGGGGACCGTCCGGCGCATCATGGAGGAGTACTCGCGCCAGCGGCACGTGGCGGCGGGCTACGAGTTCGTCAACTCACCGCACATCACCAAGGCCGAGCTGTTCGAGACGTCGGGCCACCTCGACTGGTTCGCCGAGGGCATGTACCCGCCGATGGAGCTCGACGGGGGCCAGCAGTACTACCTGAAGCCGATGAACTGCCCGTTCCACATCCTCATCTACAAGAGCCGCCAGCGTTCGTACCGCGAGCTTCCGCTGCGGATGTTCGAGTTCGGAACGGTCTACCGCTACGAGAAATCGGGAGTGGTCCACGGTCTCACCCGGGTGCGCGGCATGACCCAGGACGACGCCCACCTCTTCTGCACCCGGGAGCAGATGGCCGATGAGCTCCACGCGACCCTGACCTTCGTCCTCGATCTGCTGGGCGACTTCGGCCTCGACGAGTTCTACCTGGAGCTCTCGACCAGGCCGGAGGGCAAGGCGGTCGGTTCCGACGAGGACTGGGCGGTGGCCACCGAGACCCTGCGGTCGACGGCCGCTCGCATGGGCCTCGAGCTGGTGATGGACGAGGGCGGGGGGGCGTTCTACGGCCCGAAGATCTCCGTCCAAGTGAAAGACGCCATCGGGCGGACCCACCAGATGTCGACCATCCAGCTGGACTTCCAGGAACCCCAGCGGTTCGCCATGGAGTACGTGGGTGCCGACAACGCCCGGCACGTCCCGATCATGATCCACCGGGCCCTGTTCGGGAGCGTCGAGCGGTTCTTCGCCATCCTTCTCGAGCACTACGCCGGCAACCTGCCCACCTGGATGTCGCCGGAGCAGGTCCGCGTGCTGCCGGTGAGCGAGGACCACCAGGCGTACGCCGAGTCGGTGGCCACCCTGCTCTCGGGCCACGGGATCCGGGTGGCGGTGGACAGCGCCGACGACTCGGTGGGCGCGCGGATCCGGCGGTCCAAGCTGACCAAGGTGCCCTACATCCTCGTGGTGGGGGACGACGACGTGACGGCCCGCACGGTGGGGGTGAACCGCCGCGGTTCGAACCGGCCGGAACGGGACGAACCGCTGGACCGGTTCGTGGCGGCCGTGCTCGAGGAGGTCGAGGCCCATGGAAGCCCCGAGTCGACCGGTCCGTCGGGCCCGGCCGGCCCTCCTCCCGGAACGGGACGGGCGTGACCCTCGACCACCTCTGGGCGGGTTGGCGGGGCGGGTACGTCGCAGCGGCCTCGGAACCCGCCCCGGTGACCGAGGGCGGGCGCTCCGGCCCGGAAGACGAGGCCCGGGTCACCGGCCCGGAAGGCCCCGGCGACCCCGACTGCGTGTTCTGCCGTCTCGGCGCCAGCGGACCGCCGTCCCCGTCCAACGGGGTGCTGTGGCGGGGGGACCGCTCGTTCGCCGTGCTGAACGCCTATCCCTACGCCAGTGGTCACCTGATGGTGGCGCCGCTCCGGCACGTCGACTCCTTGGAGGGTCTGGCCGACGAGGAGGCCGACGAGCTCTGGCGGGCACTGCGGTGGGGGGTCACCGCCCTCCATGCCGCGTACCGGCCAGAAGGGGTCAACCTGGGCGCCAACCTGGGCCGGGCCGCGGGAGCGGGGATCCCCCGGCATCTCCACCTGCATGCCGTGCCGAGGTGGGTCGGCGACACCAACTTCACCACGGCCGTCGCCGGGATCCGGGTGCTGCCCGAGGCGCTGCCGGACAGCTGGGCCCGCCTCCACGGGGCCTGGCCCCGGCCCTGAGGCCGCCGGCCGGCCGGGGGACCGGGCGGTGGGTACCCCGTTCCGCAACGGCACCGGAACCGGCCCGGGTGGTACAGTGGGGCAACCTTTCGGAGGAGTGCGATGTTCGACGGCCGCTGGCGCGACACCGTTGACCGGGGGACCGGTCCGGTCGGTCGCAAGCTGCAGCAGCTCGGGGTGACGGCGGACGTGCTGACGGCGACGGGCCTCTTGTCGGCGATGGCTGCGGCCGTCGCCATCGGGACGGGCCACCTGCACCTGGGTATCGTCCTCCTGGTCCTCACCGGGCTCCACGACCTTCTCGACGGACCGGTGGCCAAGGCGTCGGGGACCTCGTCGATCCGTGGCGCCTTCTTCGACTCGGTCACCGACCGGGTCTCGGACGCACTGCTGCTGGGTGGGGTGGCCTGGTTCCTCGCCACGACCCACCCCGGGCACCTGGTGCTGCTGCCCTTCGCCGTGCTGGCGGCGACCTCGCTGGTGTCGTACCAGCGGGCGAAGGCGGAGTCGCTGGGCATCTCCGCCAAGGGCGGGATCATGGAACGGGCGGAGCGGATGATCCTGCTCGGGTTCGGCCTGCTCTCCGCGAGCTTCCTGGTCCCGGTGTTGTGGCTGATGCTGGCGCTCACTCTGGTGACGGCGGTCGGGCGGTTCGCCAAGGTCTGGCGTCTGGCGGAGGCGCCGGTCCCCGTCGCGTCCACGCACCGGCAGCGGCGGGTGCGGACCGGTGCGAGGAGCGATCGCCGTCGGGCAGCCCGGTCGCCGTCCCGGTGGCGCGCCCGTCGACAGGGAGAGCTGTCGAGCCGCTCGGGTCGGACATGGCGGGCGCGCCATGCCCGTCAGGGCATCCGCCAGCGCGCAGCCCGCCGCGGACACTGATCTCCCGGCGACCGTAGCGGCGGAGGAAGGACGCGGTGGACAAGGGAGTCGTCGTCTTCCATACCTACCGGACGCTCGGCGCTTTGCTGTCCGCGCTCCCCGAACCTGCCGCCCTGGCGGCGGCATCCCTGGCCGGCACGGTGCTGGCACGTGTCCGTTCCGACCAACGTGCCACGATCGCCTCCAACCTCCGGCGGGTACTCGGCCCCGGGACGGACCCCCGGTCCCTCGACCGCTGGGTGGATCGCGCCTTTCGCTCCTACGCCCGTTACTGGATGGAGGGGGCGCGCCTGGCCCGGACCCCCCGATCAGAGGTGATGCAGCACTTCGTGGTGGAAGAGGGCCTCGGGTACCTGGCGGAGGGGATGGCCTCCGGCCGGGGGGTGGTGATGGCGCTCCCCCATGTCGGGAGCTGGGAGTACGGCGGCGCGTTCCTCGCCGGCATCGGGTACCCGATGACGGCGGTGGCCGAGCGGGTCGAGCCGCCCCGCCTCTTCGACTACTTCGTGCGGGAGCGCGCTGCCATGGGTCTTCGGGTGGTCGCCCTCGGCCCCGAGTCCGGTCCCGCCGTGGTGCGGACGGTGCGCCAGGGCGGGCTGGTCGGCCTCCTCTGCGATCGGGACCTGACCGGCACAGGGGTGACCGTCGAGCTGTTCGGCGAACCGACGACGATGCCCGTCGGACCGGCAACGGTCGCCCTGCGGACGGGGGCGGTCCTGTTGACGGCGGCCGTCTACAGTGGACCGGGACGCGAACATCATGCGATCATCAACCCACCTGTGGACACGGCCCGGGTGGGCGCGTTCCGGGAGGACGTGCAGCGGGTCACCCAACAGATCGCCGGGGAGCTCGAAGGGCTGATCCGGCGGGCGCCCGACCAGTGGCACGTCTTCCAGCCGCTGTGGACGGCCGACCGCGTGCCGGTCGCGGGCGGGGAAGTGGTCGGGACACCGAGCGGGGGGCCATGACGGAGGCGGGGAGGTCATGACGGAGGTGGGGGGGCTGGTGGTCGGGAGGGAGTCCGGAGAGGCGGTGCCGGCCTGGGCGGAGCGGTTCGAGGCGCTGGCCAGGCACGTGTTCGACGCCACCATCGTGGTCGAGGAGGACGGGACCGTCTCGGAAGCGAGCGAATCGGTGACGGCGCTGCTCGGCTACGAGGCGGCCGAGGCGGTGGGCCACAAGTTCGAGCGTGCGCTCGACGGTGACGGTGCGGTCGCGATGCGGACGTGCATCGAGGAGTTCGCAGCCCGGCGGCGGCTCACCACCGCCCTCGCCCTGCGGGCACGACGGTTCGACGGCGAGTGGATCGACATGGAGGCCGTGGCGGCCAACCACCTCGACGACCCCATCGCCCGCATCGTGGTCCACCTGCGCGACGTCACCGAGCACCGGAGGGCCGCAGAGCGGGTGCGGGAGGCGGAGCGAAGGCATGCGGTGATCATCGACTCGCTGGTGGACGGCGTCATGATGGTGAACGCCCGGGGCGTCATCGTCCGGGTCAACCCGGCGTTCGAGTCGATGTTCGGTGCACCGGCCGACGTGATGGTGGGACGGCGCCTGGCCGACATCCTGGCGATGAGCGATACCAGGGGGATGGTGACGGTCGACGGCGACGGCCGTCCGGTCACCGGGAGCGACCACCCGCTCCTGAAGAGCCTCGCCACCGGAGAACGGTTCGCCGGCGTCGTCCACGGCATCACCCGCCGGACGCAACCGACGGTGTGGATCAGGATCAATTCACAGGCCATCTTCGACCGTGCCGGCGACACACCGGCGGGAGCGGTCGCCACCTTCAGCGACATCACCGAGGGCCGGAACGCGGCCATCGAGCTCCGGAAGGAGGAGCGGTTCGTCCAGACCATGCTGGACAACGTGGACGAGGGGATCGTGGCCTGCGATGCGGACGGTCGGATCACCATCTTCAACCAGGCGGCCAAGCGTCTCCACGGGCTGAGAGACGACGTCGATCCCATCGGGAGGATCCCGTCGCCCGAGGGGTTGCGGTTGGCGGACGGTACGCCGCTGCCCCCCGACGAGAACCCGCTCACCCGGGCGATCTGCGGCGACCGGATCCGCGACCTCGAGATCGTGATCACGGCGCGGTCCGGAGCGGAGCGCCTGGTGACCGTGAACGGTCAGAAGCTGCTCGGTGACGACGACCGCACGCTCGGTGCGGTCGTCGTCCTCCGCGACGTCACCGAGCAGAAGCGGCACCAGGAGCGCCTCGCCGATCTGGCCCTCCGCGACCCGCTGACCGGCCTGGCGAACCGGATCCTGCTCGGGGAGCGGATGGCGGATGCTCTGGCGCGAGCCGCCGACGCGGTCCCCGAAGGCCCCGACGGCGATCCGAGGGTGGCCGTCTTCCTCCTCGACCTCGACGACTTCAAGCAGATCAACGACGCATGGGGTCACGACGTCGGTGACGAGGTGCTGGTGGCGGTGGGCAGGCGGCTGCAGGGCATCGTCCGTCCGTCCGACACCGTGGCCCGGCTGGGTGGGGACGAGTTCGTGGTGGTCTGCGACGTCGGGGCGGGCGAGGAGGAGCGTGATCGGATCGGTGCCCGCATCGCAGCGGCGCTCGCCGAACCGTACCGGATCGGAAGGCGGACGTTCGAGGTGGCCGCGTCGGTGGGGGGCGTGCTCGCCGACCCGGACGACGAGGACCCGTCCAAGCTGCTGTGCCGGGCCGACGACGCCATGTACCGGGTCAAGTGGGACCGTCGGCGGGCGCGTCACAGCAGGTTCGGAGGACCGCGGTGACGGTCGGTCCCGTCCCCTGGCTCCCGCCCGCATGAACCCCGACGGACGGGATGCCGCCCGTCCGCTTCGGGTGGCCATGGTCTGCCCCTACAGCCTGTCCCGTCCCGGGGGGGTGCAGGGCCAGGCAGTCGGCCTGTCCCGCACCCTCGTCCAGCGCGGTCACCAGGTCACCCTGTTCGCCCCGGTCGACGACCCCGGCGACCGGCCCTCCGACATCGAAACGGTGGCGACCGGGAGGTCGGTGTCGCTCCCGGCCAACGGCTCGCTGGCTCCGGTGTCGCTCTCGCCGCGGGCAGCGCGCTCGGCGCTGCGCCGCGTCCAGGAGGGCCGGTTCGACGTCGCCCACCTGCATGAGCCGTTCACGCCCGGCGTCTCCTACGCCCTGCTGACCGCGAGGCGGGTCCCGGTCCTCGCCGGGACCTTCCACCGGAGCGGGTCGAGCCCGTTGTACCGTGCGTTCCGGCCGCTGGTCACCCGGCTGGCGGATCGGCTGGCGGTCAGGTGCGCCGTGTCCGAAGCGGCGCGGGAGACGGCGAGCGCAGCCCTCGGCGGGCGGTACGAGGTGCTGTTCAACGGCATCGACGTCGAGCGGTACCGCGCCGCCCGGCCGTGGCGGACGCGGGCACCGACCGTGCTGTTCCTCGGGAGGCACGAGGAGCGCAAGGGACTCCATGTCCTGCTGGAGGCGTTCGCCGGCGAGCCGGCACGCCGCGGGGCCGTCCTGTGGATCGCGGGAGACGGCCCCCGGACGGGTTCGCTCCGCCAGGCCACGCCACCGTCGGACCAGGTGGAGTGGCTGGGGGTCCTCTCCGAGGACGAGAAGGTCCGCCGCCTGGCGGGTGCGGACGTCCTCTGCGCCCCCTCACTGGGCGGCGAGTCCTTCGGCATGGTCCTGCTGGAGGCGATGGCGGCACGCACCGCGGTGGTGGCGTCCGACATCCCGGGGTACCGGGACGCGCTCGGTGGGTGCGGTTGGCTCGTGCCTCCCGGAGACCCGGATGCGCTGGGGGCGGCCCTCGCCGGGGCACTGTCCGGATCCGGCCCCCGGGAGGAGGACCGCCACCGCCGGCTGGAGGAGGGGTCGGCCCGGGCGGAGCAGTGGTCGATGGCCCGACTGGCGGCGCGGTACGAGGAGGTCTACCGGGAGGCGATGGCCGCAGGGGTGGGCGGGGTCCACGGGAGGGCGTGAACCGCCGTACACTGCGGTTCCTATGAGCAACCCTGCGGATCCGGACCTTCCCCGGTCGACGCCTGCCCGCGGGCCGGGCAACGGATCGGCGGGGACCGGGGGGGGTCGACCTCCCCGCAGGGACGGCGTCGGTGGCGGGCGCGGTGAGCCGGGGGCTTCGGGCGGGAGCCGGAGCGGCGCACGCTCCGGCTCGGCGGGCAACCGGGGCGGCCGGCGTCCGGCACAGGGCGCGTCCGGCAAGGGGCGCGGTCCGTCGGCGGGCACCGGGAGCCGGACGGCCGGAGGGACCCGCCCGCCCGCCAACCGCGACCGCCGTCCGGGGGTCCCGTCCTCGGGAGGGGGCCGCACCGGCAGCGCGCC
>JAJYYG010000067.1 GCA_021801235.1 Actinomycetes bacterium | reverse complement strand
GGAGGAGCGGCTTGTAACGGACCCGGTGGGGCTGGTCGGCGGCGGCCCCGATGCGCCGGCGTCGGTCCGCCTCGTAGTCGCTGAAGTTCCCTTCCCACCACCGCACCTCCGACTCGCCTTCGAAGGCAAGGATGTGGGTCGCCACCCGGTCGAGGAACCACCGGTCGTGACTGATCACCACCGCACAGCCCGGAAACCCCAGCAGCGCGTCCTCGAGAGCCCGGAGGGTGTCGACGTCGAGGTCGTTGGTCGGCTCGTCGAGGAGGAGCACGTTGCCCCCCCGGGTCAGGACCTTCGCCAACTGGACCCGGTTCCGCTCCCCACCGGAGAGCTGCCCGACCGCCTTCTGCTGGTCGCTCCCCTTGAACCCGAACCCCGCCACGTAGGCACGGCCGTGCAGCTCCCGACCGCCGACCACCAGGCGGTCGCTCCCGCCGGTGATCTCCTCGAACACGGTGCGGCCGGGGTCGAGGTCGTCCCGGGACTGGTCGGCGTAGGCGAGCACCACGGTCGGGCCGACCACGACGGTCCCGCTGTCCGGGTGCTCCTCGCCGACGATCATCCGGAACAGCGTGGTCTTGCCCACCCCGTTCGGGCCGATGACCCCGACAATGCCGCCCGGCGGCAGGAGGAAGGACAGGTCGTCGATGAGCAGCCGGTCCCCGAACCCCTTGGCCACGCCGGCCGCCTCCACGACCTGGTCGCCCAGGCGGGGCCCGGGGGGGATGACCAGCTCCACCGAGTCCGGCCGGCGCTCGGCGGCCTCGGCCTCCGCCACCAGCTCCCGGTAGGCGTTCACGCGGGCCTTCCCCTTGCTCTGGCGTGCCCTCGGCGACATCCGGATCCACTCCAGCTCGCGGCCCAGCGCCTCCTGGCGGGACCGATCGGCGCGCTCCTCGCCGGCCAGACGCGCCTGCTTCTGCTCGAGCCAGGACGAGTAGTTCCCCTGCCACGGGATCCCCATGCCCCGGTCGAGCTCGAGGATCCAACCGGCCACGTTGTCGAGGAAGTACCGGTCGTGGGTGACCGCCACCACCGTGCCCGGGTACTCACCCAGGGTCCGTTCCAGCCACGCCACCGACTCTGCGTCGAGGTGGTTGGTCGGCTCGTCGAGCAGGAGCAAGTCGGGGGCGGACACCAGGAGCCGGCAGAGCGCCACCCGGCGGCGTTCGCCGCCCGAAAGCGTGGCGACCGGGGCGTCACCGGGCGGAAGTCGCAGCGCGTCCATGGCGATCTCGAGGGTCCGCCCGAGGTCCCACGCGCCGGCGGCCTCGATCCGGTCCTGCAGGTCGGCCTGCTCGGCCAGCAGGGCGTCGAGGTCCGCGTCCGGCTCGCCCATCGCCGCGCACACCTCGTCGAACCGGGTGACGAGCGCGACGGCCTCGGCCATTCCCGCGGCGACGTTCCCCGCCACGTCCCGGTCCTCGTCGAGGACCGGCTCCTGGGCCAGGAAGCCGACCGTGAACCCGGGCGTGAGCCGGGCCTCCCCGGTGTACCCGTCGTCCTCCCCCGCCATGATCCGCAGGAGCGAGGACTTTCCCGAGCCGTTGCCGCCGATCACCCCGATCTTGGCGCCCGGGTAGAACGACAGGCTCACCCCCCGCAGGACCTCGCGGTCGGGCGGGTGGAACCGCCTCAGGTCGCGCATCGTGTAGATGAACTCGGCTGCCATGCCGACCAGTGTGACCCACGCGCGCCACCCCCGGACGCAGCGCACCGACGGACTTGCGCTCGATCGGATTAGTACGTACATTATGACATATGACGCTGCTGACGTTCGTCCTCCTGCTCTTCGCCATCTCGATCGCGGCGGGCGTGCTCGGTTCGCTGGTCGGGCTCGGCGGCGGCATCGTCATCGTCCCCGTGCTCACCATCGTCTTCGGGATCGACATCCGTCTCGCCATCGGGGCGTCCCTCATCTCGGTGATCGCCACCTCGAGCGGTGCCGGGGCCACCTACGTCCGCGAGCGGATCACCAACCTCCGGGCCGGAATGTTCCTCGAGGTCGCCACGACCACCGGGGCGGTGACCGGCGCCTACCTCACCACCCTGCTCCCCGCCCGGTTCCTCTTCATCCTGTTCGGCGTGGTCCTGCTCTACTCCGGCGTGGCCGTCTACCGGAAGCGGCACGCCGCGGCGGTCCTGACCGTCTCCCACGACCGCATCGCCAACGCCCTCAAGCTCCACGGCTCGTACTACGACGACGCCGAGCAGCGCGAGATCGACTACAAGGTGACCGGTACCCCGGTCGGTCTCGCCATGATGTACGTGGCGGGCATGGTCTCCGCCCTGCTCGGGATCGGCTCCGGTGCGCTCAAGGTCCCGGCCATGGACCTCGCCATGCACATGCCGATGAAGGTCTCCACGGCCACCAGCAACTTCATGATCGGGGTGACCGCGGCGGCCAGCGCGGGGTTCTACTTCGCCCGGGGCCAGATCGACCCCTACATCGCCGCCCCGGTGGCGGCCGGGGTGCTCGGAGGAGCGATCGGCGGTGCCCGGCTGCTCGGGAAGCTCCAGGGCAACACCGTCCGCCTGATCTTCGTCGCCGTGCTCGCCATCATCGCACTCGAGATGCTCCAGAGGGGGATCGTCGGATGACCACACCCACCGATACGCCGGCCACACCCGAAGGGAACGACGACCACCGGGCCGTGGTGGAGGATGCCGCGGCCGGGCACGTGCCGACCGCCTCCGAGCAGGCACAGGACCACAAGATCCGTCAGGCCGAACTGGCCATCAGCCTCGTCCTGCGCATCGGGGTGGGCGTGGCGGTCGCCCTGGTGCTGGCCGGTCTGGTGGTGGTCCTCGTCCAGGGCGCCCACGGGGCCGCCGTCCATGGCAGCTCGTACAAGGCGTACACCGCGGCGGGGACGCCGTTCCCCCACTCCATCGCCGGGCTCCGCACGTCCCTCGCCAAAGGCGAGGGACAAGGCATCATCGAGCTCGGCCTGGTGGTCCTGATCCTCACCCCCATCCTGCGGGTCGCGGTCGGCGTGCTCACGTTCCTCTACGAGGAGGACGTGCGGATGGCCCTGATCACCCTGTTCGTCCTGCTCGTGCTGCTCGGTTCGTTCGTGGCCGGAGGAGCCGCGTGACGGCGCCGGGGGCGACCGCCTCGACCCTGGCGGGAGCAGCGGCGCCTCCGCCGGCCGGTCCCGTCGTGGACCGCTCGAGCCCGGTCCCGCTGTGGAGCCAGGTGACCGACGATCTCCGCCGACGGATGGCGGCGGGAGAGTTCGAGGAGCACTTCCCCACCGAGGCGGAGCTCGGTCGGGCCTACGGCGTCAGCCGCCAGACGGTCCGGGAGGCCCTGCGTCGGCTCTCGGAGGACGGACTGCTGGTCCGCGAGCGCGGGCGGGGGACGTCCCTGGCGCCGCCCCAGCTCGAGCAGCCGCTCCACGCGCTCTACAGCCTGGCCCGCAGCGTCACCGACCGCGGATGGACCGAGCACAGCGTGGTGCGTGCCCAGCGGGTGGAGCCGGCCGGGGAGCGCGGCGCGCTGCTCGACCTCGCCGCCGATGCGCCGGTCCTCGCCCTCGAACGCCTGCGCTACGCCGACGGGCAGCCGCTCGCCCTCGACCGTTCGTGGCTCCCCGCCGACCTGGCCCCCGCCCTCGCCCACGCCGACCTGTCCACCGGCTCCGTCTACGACCACCTGGCGGCCCGGTGCGGGGTCAGGGTGACAGGGGGCTGGGAGGTCATCCGGCCGCGCAACCCCTCCCCCGACGAACGGCGGCTGTTGGAGCTCCCCCGGCCGGAGGCCATCTTCCGGGTGGAGCGCCTGGCCCGCGCCGGAACCCGACCGGTCGAGTACCGCATCAGCCACATCCGTGGCGACCGGTACGCGTTCCGGGCCGAGTGGGCGGGCAACGCCTGATCCCCGGTGGGGACCGGCGACGGTCTCCGTGCGATCCACCGGTTCCCGAGGGGACCGCTGTGCCCCGGTGGGCCGGACCGGTGGTCAACCGGGAGGTTCAGCCTGGAAGTCAGGCCGGCGTGCGTCCGAGGGTGGTGCGGATCTCGTCGAGGATGGTGGGATCGTCGATGGTCGACGGCGTCACCGTCTCCTTGCCGTCGGCGATCGAGCGCATCGTCGCCCGGAGGATCTTTCCCGAGCGCGTCTTCGGCAGGCGGGGGACGATCTCCACCCGCTTGAGCGAGGCGACTGCACCGATCTGGTTGCGGACGAGGGCGACCAGCTCGCCGGCGATGTCCGCCGGTGCACGATCGACGGTTCCCTTCAGGACCACGAATCCGACGGGGACCTGCCCCTTCAGCTCATCGTGCACCCCGATCACCGCGCACTCGGCCACGTCGGCGTGCCCGGCGAGCACCTCTTCCATCTCCCCGGTGGAGAGGCGGTGCCCGGCGACGTTGATGACGTCGTCGACCCGCCCCATGATGAACAGGTACCCGTCCTCGTCGAAGTGACCTCCGTCACCGGAGAGGTAGAAGCCGTCATAGCGGGACAGGTAGGACCCGACGAACCGCTCCTCGTCGTGGTAGAGGGTGGTGAAGGTGCCCGGCGGTAGTGGGAGCCGGATGGTGACGGCACCGTCGACGCCCGGCGGGCACTCGTCGCCCGCTTCGTCGAGGATCCGGACGTCGTAGCCCGGCACGGGCTTGGTCGGAGAGCCGGCCTTGATCGGGAGGGGTTCGATCCCCATGCAGTTGGCCACGATCGGCCAACCCGACTCGGTCTGCCACCAGTGGTCGATGACGGGGACGCCGAGCAGGTCCGAGGCCCAGTGGTAGGTGCTCGGGTCGAGACGTTCCCCGGCGAGGAAGAGGGTCCGGAGCCGCGACAGGTCGTAGCGCCGCAGGTGCTCGCCCTCCGGGTCCTCCTTCTTGATGGCACGGATCCCGGTCGGAGCGGTGAACAACACCCGGACGTCATGCTCGGAGATCACCCTCCCATAGGCGCCGGGATCGGGGGTCCCCACCGGCTTCCCCTCGTACAGCACGGTGGTCGCACCGACGAGGAGCGGCGCGTAGACGATGTAGGAGTGGCCGACCACCCAGCCGACATCGCTCGCCGCCCAGAACACCTCACCCGGCCCGGCCCCGTAGATGTTCGGCATGCTCCAGGCGAGGGCGACCGCGTGCCCGCCGTTGTCGCGCACGACCCCTTTCGGCTTCCCGGTCGTTCCCGAGGTGTAGAGGATGTAGAGCGGGTCGGTCGCCTCCACGGTCACACAGCCGGTGGGGGTGGCACCAGCCATGGCTCCGTGCCAGTCCAGGTCGCGGCCGTCGACCAGCGCCGCCTCCGACTCGGGCCTCTGCAGGACGATGCAGTGCGCCGGGGGGTGCGCGGTCTCGGCGATGGCCGCGTCGAGGAGCGGCTTGTACTCGATCACGCGCGATCCCTCCAGACCGCACGACGCCGTGATCACCACCTCCGGACGGGCGTCCTCGATCCGGACGGCCAGCTCGTGCGCGGCGAATCCCCCGAAGACCACCGAGTGCACCGCGCCGAGCCGGGCGCAGGCCAGCATGGCGATGACGGCCTCGGGGACCATCGGCATGTAGATCACCACCCGGTCGCCGGTACGGACGCCGAGTCCGGCGAGCACCCCGGCGAACCGGGCCACCTCGTCACGCAGCGCCCCGTAGGTGAAGGTGCGCTGGCTGCCGGTCACCGGGCTGTCGTAGACGAGGGCCGCCTGGGTGGCCCTGGCGCCGTCGGCGTGACGGTCGAGGGCGTTGTAGCAGGTGTTCAGCGTGGCCCCGGGGAACCATCGGAAGAAAGGCGGCCGGGACGCATCCAGGATGCGGTCGCCGGGAGGGGTCACCCAGTCGATCGCCGAGGCTGCCTCCCGCCAGAACCCTTCCGGGTCTTCGAGGCTCCGGCGGTACTCCGACCGATATCCTGCGGTCATCTCGTGTCCCCCCATCCGCTGACCTTCTCCACGGAATTGTAGGCCCGGTGAGGAGGTCCCGCAGGTCCCGGAGTGACCGACGGACGGCTCACTGCACCGTCGAAGCGGGCGACGGGGACGCGGGTGCCGGAACCGACCCCGAGGACCCTGCAAGGCGGGGTCCGGACCGTCGACCGGCGAGCCCGGCGGCGCGCGCCTACGCCGGGCGCAGCTCGGCGGTCAGGAAGTCCGTGATCCCCGCGGTGATCCCCTGCGCCGCCAGCTGGCGCCAGGCGGGGTCTTCGGTCAGGGCGGCGTCGACGGGGTTCTGCATGTTGGCGCACTCGATCAGCACCTTGGGGACCGTCGAGAGGTTCAGCCCGCCGAGGTCGCTCCGCTGATCGATGCCGTCCACGCCGGCATAGTCGGAGACGGGTTCGCCGGTCACCGCGGCGAAGGCGTCACGCACGTCCACCCCGAGCTGGCCCGACGGCCCGACGATGGCGGTGTTGTCGGAGATCGAGCTGACCACCGGTGCCGGGGTGTCGATGGTGAAGCCCCGACCGGTCGGGGGCCCACCGTCGGCGTGGATGGAGATGGCCGCCGCCGCATGCGCGTCGTTCGCGATCGCGGCGCGCTGGTCGACGCACGGCCCCACCCCGGTGTCGGTGGTGCGCGTCAAGACCACCGTCGCCCCCGCGGCCCGCAGGAGGGCCGCCGCACGGGTCGCCACGTCGAAGTTGAAGGCGTGCTCGGTGTACCCGTCGGCCGTCTCGGTCCCAGCGGTGTCACAAGCCTCGAGGAACCCGCCGGAGTTCTCCAACTGGTCGATGATCTGGGGGGCGTTCCCGTTCCCCCCGTCGTGCCCCGGATCGAGGGCCACCACCAGGCCGGCCAGCGGCGGCACGGTGACCGCGCCCTGGTCGACGGCGTCTCCGTAGGCCCGGACGGACCCGTCCCCGTCGACCAGGAGGTAGCCGCCGCCGGACGCTGGCACCACGGCCACCATCGCCCGGGCGAGTGGTTGGCCGGCGGCCGAGCCGGCGAACGGGGCGTCGAACGAGAACAGCCCGCCGTCGGCAGCCACCAGCCGGTACCCCCCGGTGGCCGGGTCGGTGGCCATCGCGGTGACCGGTGCCACCAGCGGGGTGCCTCCCATCGAACCTCGGAACACCGCGTCCCCGAAGGCGAAGATGCCGCCGTCCGCCGCCACCAGCCAGTAGCCGCCCCCGTCGGGCGTCGCCGCCATCCCCACCACCGGCTGGTTCAGCCGTGTGCCGCCCATCGAGCCGTGGAACGGGGCGTCGAAGGCGAAGATGCCACCGTCGGCGGCGACCTCCCAATACCCCCCGGTCGCCGGGTCGGCGACCATGCCCACGACGGGCTGGTCGAGCTGACTTGCCCCCATCGAACCCGAGAACCGGGCGTCCCCGAAAGCGAAGATGCCGCCGTCCGCCGCCACCAGCCAGTAGCCGCCCCCTCCGGGCGTCGCGGCAATGCCCACCACCGGTCGGTTCAACGGCGTGCCGCCCATCGAGCCGTAGAACGGGGCGTCGAAGGCGAAGACCGCCCCATTGCTCGCCGCCAGCCAGTACCCCCCGGTGGCGTTGTCGGCCGCCACCCCGACCAGCGGGGCCACGCTCACCGGCGGGGCCACGCTCACCGGCGGGCTCGCTGCGGCCCCGACGGGACCCGGCCGGCCGATCGTCAGCCCGGCCAGGCCGGTCAGCCCCGCCAGCGCGAGGCTCGCGCCCAGCAGCCCCCGGAGGACGGCTCGCCCGGTCATCCCTCGAGACTAGACAAGCGGAGCAGCGGCTGTCGGAACCGAACGAAGCGTGATGCGCTACCCGACGACCCGATCGACCGGGCAGGATCGCCGAGGGCCCCGCCCTCGTCCGCGACGTCGTCTGCGGATGTCCAACCCGTGGTGCGGGGCGACGGTGGTGCTCATCGGCATCACGCCCACGCCGGTCGTCCTACCGAGTGCTTTGCAGTGGCAAAGATGGATTGCGACCAGTCACGACGATCTCCCGGGAGATTCTCAAAAGTCCAGCAGGAACCTGAGTACCCGGTTGATGGCGAAAAGCGCTTCGTCGTCCGCAGCACCAAGACGACCAATGAGCCGGTGCTCGGACACCGACTTCACGTCCTCGCACTTCGCGTAGCTGACCTCGGCGAGCCCGCACTCGTCCGGATCGAGCTCGACGTGCGAGGGGAGATCGCGCCATGTGGTCGTGCAGGGCACGACGATCACCACGTCGGCCCGGCTGTCGTTCAGCGGGTCGGCGGATACCACGACCGCAGGCCGACGCCCTGTCTGCTCGCGACCGACGGGTCCGCCGAAGTCCACGAGCCAGATGTCGCCCCGACGGACCGTCACGCCGAGAGGTCGGACAGCGAACTGCTCTCTTGTGCCCGCTGAGCCTCGATCTCTCCCCACGCATCGGCATCGTGACGAAGCTCCGCGTAGCGAGCTGCGAAACGATCGA